>NZ_CP100001.1:0-300000 GCF_024138165.1 Halorussus vallis
TGTTCGGGTCGCCGTCGCGAATCTGCCAGTATATCTTCGAGGCGACGGTGAACCGTTCGCGGTCGCGCTCGGCCAGCCAATCGCCGATCCACTCCTCGCTCTTGCCGCCGCCGTACACGTCGGCAGTGTCGATGTACCGGCCGCCGGCCGCCTCGTAGGCGTCGAGCAGTTTGTGGGCGCGCTCCTCGTCGATTTCGACGTTCCCCTCTTCGGTTTCCTTGCCGAACCGCCAGGTGCCGAACTGGAGTTCGCTGGTCCGGATGCCGGTCGAACCAAACTGGACGAAATCGAGGTCGAGTGCTTCGAGATCGCTCATTGACGGATGGGTGTTCGGAGGTCCCGCTGAAAAGGGTTCAGCAACCGGCAGGCTCGGTGCGGAGGTTCGGGCGACTCCGCGTCGAGCGACGCGGGCCGACCATGGTAGCCCGTGGCTTTAGGCGGCCGTCAGAACATGGTGTGTATGTAATAGCATGCCAGACTCAGAGGCGAGAACGGCCCGAGAAGAGTGGGGCACCCGGTTCGGGTTCCTCATGGCCATGCTCGGTGCGATGGTCGGGGCCGGAAACATTTGGCGACTCCCGTACACCACCGGGCAGAACGGAGGTGGCGTGTTTCTGCTCGCGTACGTGCTCCTCCTGTTCCTGATCGCCATCCCGGGGCTCATGGCCGAGACGATGCTCGGGCGGTACACCCAGAAGGGTGTCGTCGGGTCGTTCAGGGAGATAGTCGGAGACGACCTCTATAGCGGACTCTCGCTCGTCGTCGTTCTGGTCAACGTCGGGGTCATGTCCTACTACGCACCCGTCATCGGCTGGACGATGTACTACGCGGCCAACTCGCTGCTGCTCACGTTCTTCCAGTCCGGGTTCGAGGCGGCGGCGTTCTGGAACTCGTTCACGGGTTCGCCGGTGCTGACGGTCGGGACGCACCCGGTCACGATGGCGGCTATCGCGGTCGTCCTGGCGTTCGGCATCCGCCGGGGGATCGAACGGGTCGTGAAGTACCTGATTCCGTTCCTCATCGTCGCGCTCGTCGCCGTCTCCATCCGCGGACTCACGCTTCCCGGCGGGATGAAGGGACTCGCGTTCGTGTTCACGCCCGACTGGAGTCACCTCCTCCGCGGCGACACGTGGGTCGCGGCCCTCGGACAGGCGCTGTTCTCGACCGGCTTGGGCTGGGGAATCGCGCTGACGTACGGAAGCTACCTCCGCAAGTACGACGACGTTCCGCTCGGCGGCGGCGTGTTCACCGCCGTCGGGAACACGAGCATCGGACTGCTCGCTATCTTCGCGGTGTTCCCGGTCGTGTTCGCGTTCGGACTCGAACCCGCGTCGGGTGCGCAGCTCACGTTCGTCTCGCTGGTGAAGGTGTTCCCGAAGCTCCTGGGCGGACAGGCGTGGGCTATCGTGTTCTTCCTCGGGTTCTTCGCCGCGACGTTCACGTCCGGTATCGCGATCACCGAGGTCGGCGTGACGACGGTCGCCGAGGAGACGCGGCTGAGCCGAACGCAGTCCGTGGCGGCCGTCGTGGCCACCATCTGGCTGATCGGACTCCCGAGCGCGTACTCGTCGGAGTTCCTCGGCGCGATGGACTACGTGTTCGGGAACTTCGGATTCCCGTTCGCGACGCTGACGATCATCCTGCTCGTGGGCTGGAAGTTCGGTCCCGAACGCGCGCGAGTCATCGACGTGAACCGGAGCACCGACCTCTACGTGGGCCGGTGGTGGAACGGCATCGTCAAGTACGTCATCCCGGTCGTGATCGCCTTCATCCTCGGGTACGGCGCGATAAACAGCATCGGAACGGAGAACCAGACGCTCATGATGGGCGGCATCGCCCTGATGGTCGTTCTCTCTCTCGGGAGCGTCCTCGTGATGAAGTTCGTCTCGGAACCGACGCCGACCGAATCGACTTCGTCGACCGTCCAGCGGGGTGACTGACGATGGCGCTCACGACGGCTACCTGGGTCGTGATGCTCGTCGTCGTCACCGTCGTGTGGGGAGCGCTTCGGTGGCGATTCGGCGCTCGCTCGCCGACGAGGAGCGAAAACTCCGGCTCGTGCAGCGACAGGGTGAAATCGACACCTACTCACCGAAAGCGCTCGCCGACCTCCGAACGTGGGTCGAGGAGCACCCCGCGGACCCGTACGCCGACGAGGCGAAGGAACGTCACGACGAGTGCGTCGAGACGCTCCGCCAACTCGACGAACCGTTCTACGACTGGAGCGACGACGAAATCGAATCCCTCGAAACCTTCAACGAAACATGAACGCCGACGTTCGCATCGAAACGGTCGACACTCACACGCAGGGCGAACCGACACGAATCGTGACCGACGGCCTCGACCGGTCGGCCTTCGCCGGCGGAACCGTCGCCGACCAGCGCGACGCCTTCGCCGACTCGCTCGACTGGGTGCGGGAGTTCCTGATGAAGGAGCCTCGCGGTCACGACGACATGTTCGGCGCGGTCCTCGCCGAACCGCGACACGAGAAGGCCGACGTCGGGGCGTTCTTCATGGACAGCGGCGGCTACCTCGACATGTGCGGACACGGGACCATCGGGCTGGTCACGGCGCTCGTCGAACTCGGGGAGGTCGAACCCCGGTCGCCGATCTACCTCGAGACGCCGGCAGGGCTGGTCGAAACGCACCCCGAAGTCGAAGACGGAATCGTGACGTCGGTCGCGCTACGGAACGTCGAGTCGTTCGTGTACGACCGGACGACGGTCACCGTCGACGGGCCGGCGGGCCCGACGGCGATTCCGGTCGACGTCGTCTACGCGGGGAACTTCTTCGCGCTCGTCGACGGCGACGAACTCGGAATCGCCGTCGACACGGCGAACACCGACCGGTTCGTCGAGTACGGTCTCCGGATTCGAGAGCGGGTCAACGACGAACTCGACGTCGTCGATCCGTTCACCGGTGAGGCCGACTCCGTGTCCATCGCGGAGTTCTACCAGTCCACCGCGGAGGCCGACCGGAACGTCGTCGTCTTCGGCGAAGGGTCGGTCGACCGCTCCCCGTGCGGCACCGGCACCTGCGCGAAGATGACGCTGCTGCACGAGAAGGACCGACTCGACGTCGGCGAACCCTACCTGCACGAGAGCATCATCGGAACGCGATTCGAAGGGCGACTCGTGGACGCTCGGGACCGTCGCGGGACGACGGTCGTGACGCCGGAGGTGTCCGGGTCGGCGAGAATCATCGGGAAGCACACGTTCATCAAACAGCCCCACGATTCCCTCGACGGGTTCAGCGTGTCGGCCGACTGACTTCCGACCGCGCGGAAACCGTGTTCCGGCGCGTCGTCCGGAACCGGTTCCGGCAGGCCGACGGATAGACGAGGGGACCGGTCGACGCCACCTCACAGAGGACCGGCCGTCGCCTCACGATCATCGGAATTCGGACAACTTTCCCGAGAGAACCGAACCGAGATAGGAAGATGTTTATGAATTGTTTGCTAACTTGTGGCAAACGTGGGGTGTTCGTGATACTATGAGTGAACTATCGGCGGAGCCGGGAGTCGGCTCGAAGATCACGCTGAAGGTCTGGCATCCGCACTGCTGGACGCTCAGGGTCACCGAGGAAACCGACGCGGGACTGCTCGCCCACACGGTGTACAACACGACCGGCGACACGGTCAAGGCGAACTTCACGGTGTACGGCGACACGACCGACGACGTAGAGGCGCTGATCGAGGCGGCGCGGGCCTCCGAGCTAACGGACAGCGTGGCGGTGATGGAACGGCGCCACGATTTCCGCCAGAACGTGCCGTCGCTGGGGAACACGACGCGCGAACTGTTCGTCGAGTACGACCTGCAGAACAGCATGAGCGACGCGCTGGTCACGCAGGGGTTCGTCCACTACGCGCCGGTTCGAATCGACGACGGCCGGGAGTACTGGCCCGTGTTCACCGACGAGGGTCGGGACGGGCTACAACCGCGAATCGACGCGCTGCGCGAGGAGAAGGACGCCGACGTCGAAGTGACGAAGATCACGTCGCTCGAAACCGAGGAACGGAACGTCGAATCTCGGCTGTACAAGCTGTCCGACCGGCAACGGGAGGTCTTCGAGTTGGCGTGCGAACTCGACTACTACACGTGGCCCAGGGAGATCTCCACCAGGGAACTCGCCGACGAACTCGACATCTCGAAGACGACGCTCCTTGAACACCTGCGCAAAGCCGAAGCGAAGTTGCTGAACCCCGAGTAGTTCCGCCGGACGACCGAGCGGGGGAAGAAACCGTCAGTCGTCCTGCGTTTTGATATCGGCCGACAGCCCCTGAGCCATCTCGATGTCCCTGGAGTTGTTCAGCGTCCACGCCGTACGCTCGGTGACGGCTTCGATGACCTCGCGCCCGCTCGGATAGCCGTTGCCGGACTTCTTGACCCCGCCGAACGGGAGGTGGACCTCTGCGCCGATGCACGGCAGGTTGGCGTACGCGAGTCCGATTTCGGCGTGGTCGCGGTAGTAGTTGATCTGGCGGTAGTCCTCGCTGACGATCGCGCCGGCGAGTCCGTAGTCGGTGTCGTTCTGGAGGGTGACGGCGTCTTCGATGCTACCGGAGTACTCGATGAGGGCGACGTGCGGGGCGAACACCTCCTCGTGGATGCAGCGGAGGTCCTCGTCGTACTCCGTCTCGTAGACGAACGGACCGACCCAGTGGCCGCCCTCGTGACCCTCGGGAATCTCGTCGTCGTCGAGTTCCTCGCGGTCGACCAGCACGTCGACGCCCTCCTCGCGCGCCAGTTCGTTGTACCGGCGGAACTTCTCTTCGTGCTCGGCTTCGATGAGCGGGCCCATGAACGTCTCCTCGTCGAGCGGGTCGCCGACCGAGACGTTCTCCGCGGTTTCGACGAACCGTCGCTTGAACTCGTCGTAGACGTCCTCGTGGACGATGAGACGCTCGGAGGAGACGCAGCGCTGACCCGTCGTCTTGAACGATGACATGATGGCCGAGTGGACCGCGACGTCGAGGTCGGCCTCCTCGGTGACGACGACGGCGTTCTTGCCGCCCATCTCGCACGCCGCCAGCTTGCCCGGTTGGGCCGCGACCTTCTGGGCGACCTGGTGGCCGACCTCCGCCGACCCCGTGAAGAGGACGGTGTCGACGCGGTCGTCCTCGACGATTGCGTTACCGACGTCGCCGAAGCCCTGGACCATGTTGAACACACCCTCTGGGATGCCGGCGTCGTCGAACATCTCGGCGATAATCTGGCCGCACCAGGGGGTCTGTTCGGCGGGTTTCCAGACGACGGTGTTGCCCTCGACCAGCGCGACGGCCATGTGCCAGAACGGGATGGCGACCGGGAAGTTCCACGGCGTGATACAGCCGATGACGCCCCGGGGTTGCCGGCGCATGTAGGCGTCCTTGCTCCCGATTTCGGAGGGGACGATGTCGCCGTGGGGGTGGCGGGCGTTGCCCGCGGCCCACTCGACCATGTGGGCGGCCTCGACCACGTCGGCCTTCCCTTCCGAGATCTCCTTGCCGCACTCCTTGGTGACGATTTCTCCGAGTTCGTCCGTGCGCTCTTTGAGTTCGTGATAGATGTCCCAGAGGTACTCCGCGCGGTCGATGTACGAGAGTTCACGCCACTCCGCTTGCGCGTCTTCGGCCGCCGACACGGCGCGTGCGACGTCGTCTTCGGTGCTGCGACAGAACGTCTTCAGCGAATCGCCCGTCGCGGGGTTCTCGCTCGTGAACTCGTTCTCGCCGGTTCCTTCGGTCCACTCGCCGTCGATGTAGTGACGACCGAGTCGAGTCCCAGTCTGCTGACTCATGCGTTATCGTCCCGGCGGACCGCGGTAATAGACACTCCCTCATATGGTCGGGGGACGGTGCGACGCGGCGGTCGGAGGCGGTGGTCGGATGCGGCGGGCGGAGGCGGCGGTAAGAATGCGACGGGCGGGACGGGGACCGTCCGTCCCGCCCGTTTGTTTCATAGCTATCTACAGTGATTCGTTTGGTAGGGTGTTGCTATAGGGGGGTACAGTCGAACTGTCGAACGATGATCCCGCCGATCGCGAATCGATTCGTGGCTGGAACGACGATGGCCGGAGCGATCGACCACGTCTCGATGCTCAACGACCGGGGCGTCGGTGGAATTCTGAACCTACTGGGCGAGCACTACCACGACGCCGAATCGGCAGTCGAAGACGCGCGGGTCTATCGGGAGCTGATTCGAGCGGTGGACGACAGCGGCGTCGACGCGAGCATCTCCGTGAAACCGTCTCAGATCGGAATCGACGTCGGGGCGGAGACGTTCAGCCAAAATCTAGCCCGTATCGTCGACGCCGCGGCCGACCGCGACGTCTTCGTCTGGGTCGACATGGAGGACCACACGACGACCGACGCGACCCTCGACGCGTTCGAACGGGCCGCGACCGAGCACCGCGGCGGCGTCGGCCTCGCCATCCAGGCGAACCTCAAGCGGACGCGCGACGACCTCGAACGCCTCGCGGAACTCCCGGGGAGCGTCCGCCTCGTGAAGGGCGCGTACGACGAACCGGAGTCGGTCGCGTACCAGCAGAAGGAACGCGTCGACGAGGCGTACAGGGACCACCTCGAGTTCATGTTCGAGGAGTTCGACGACGGCGTCGCCGTGGGAAGCCACGACCCCGCGATGATCGGCCACGCGAAGCGGCTTCACGACGAGTACGGGACGCCGTTCGAGGTGCAGATGCTGATGGGCGTGCGCGACGACGCTCAGTTCACGCTCGCCGACGAGGGGTGCGAGGTCAACCAGTACGTCCCGTACGGCGACAAGTGGATGCTGTACTTCTACCGTCGAATTCGAGAGCGCAAGGAGAACGCGCTGTTCGCGCTGCGCGCCATCGCGGGCGTCTGAACGAGTCCGCCCTCGGGCGAGCACCGTCGACGCATTAGAACGAAATCAGTCGCCTGAAGCGACGTCGGCGTCGGCATCGGCATCGGCATCGGCGTCGTCGCTCCGGCACCGTCGTAGCCCCCTCGAAGAGAGGCGGTACACGCCGCAACTCGTCGTCGTGAGGTGACCCTCCCGGAACAACCGCGTACAGCACCGCTCCACCTCGAAGGGATGTCCGTCGAGTTCGGCGACGACGTCGTCGATGTGCACCGGACCGCGACGGTACAGCAGTTCGAGCAGGCGTCGTTCCATCGGTTCGATCAGTCGGTCCCCCGCGGGTAGCACCACGCACAGTCGTTACAGCGCTCGACACCGTTCACCCAGCGCGTCTCCGCGTCGCAGCGCGGACACCGTCGGTCTAACTCGAGGTTTCGGTGGAACGACATCGTATCTTCGACCTCGTATCGGACGCCGTAATAACCACTCCCGACCATGACCGGGACGATGTGCGCTCGGCCGGAATCGGACGCTTTCGGCCTCGTGACGGCGTTCAGTCGGAAGTTCGGTGTAAGCAGCGAGGTCGCGTTCGTCGACGGTAACGGAGCGCGGTCGCGTACGAACCGTCAAAGCGCAGGACGCGGCCGCGAAACGGATGGTTTTATCTAGTCGAAGCTGAGAGTATCTTCTGCATGGCAGACCTAATCGTCAAAGCGGCCGTCAAGGACGCACTCGAAGGCAAGAACGTCTCCTCGGACTTCTACGACGCGCTCGACGAGCGCGTCGCGGAACTCCTCGAGGAAGCCGGAACCCGAGCGGGTGCGAACGACCGCAAGACCGTTCAGCCCCGCGACCTCTGAGGTCGGCGCACGAACGAACTTTCTCGTTTATCGGACCGACGCCGTAGTCGCTTCACTGTTCCGACTCGTGAGTCCGCCGACCGACGGGAACGGTCCGCGCCGCGCGGCGCGGACCGTCCCCGCTTTCCGTCGTTCTCTAATCGTCCCTCTATCTCTCGGCGGCCCGGCCGGTCGGGCGACCGGCCGGGCCGCCCGATTCGGCTCAGACGTCGTAATCGGGCCGGACGGGGCCGATGGGTCCCGCGTAGAGGCCGCCGCCGCCGCCGGCGTCGTAGACCCGAATCGCGATGACGTTCTCGCCGCCGTAGTTGACGCTCTCCGAGGGCACCCGGTACTTCCGCTCGACCTGCCACGCGGTGGCGAAGCCGTCGTCGGGGCTTCCGCTCTGGCCGACCGTCTCCCCGTTGAAGAAGGTCCGGTCGACGTCGTCTATCTTCCCCAGCGGGACCAGCAGGTCGGCGTCGTACTGCGCCCAGGACTCGGGGACGGTGATGGTCTTGCGGTACCACCCGAAGACGTTGCTCTCGGTGTACCCCGAGTGGTCCTCCCAGTTGGCGGGCAGTTCGACCCGCTCCCAGCCGCTATCGTCGTAGTTCGGGGCCGCCCGGGCCGGGTCGTCGCCGGGTTCGAACAGCCACGTCGGCGAGAGTTCCATCGCCGGCAGCACCTCGACCGTCTGGGCGGGAAGCGCCTCCGCCGCCGACCGGCCGACCCGTATCTCGTGGTCGCCCGCCGAGAGGTAGGGTAACTCGACCTGCGCGGTGGCCTCGCCCTCGCCGGGGGCCAACCGGACGAACGCGCTGGCCACCTCCTCGCCGTCGACGAACACCCCCAGGCGCTCGCCGCCGACGACCGACCCGGCGTTCCGCCCCGAAATCGTGAGGCGTATCGACCCGCCGGAGACGGCGACGTCGGGCGCCTCGAAGCCGGTGTAGGTCTGGTCCGGCGCCTCGTAGGCGGGGACGTCCCGCCGGTCGCCCCCGTCGGCGGGCCGGAGTCGAATCGCCTGACCGCCGCTGGCGGCCATCGAGGCGACGGCGGTCGTCCCGGGGTCGACCAGCAGTTCGTCGACCCGGACGTCGGTGGGGTTCTCGTCGTAGCGGGTGCCGGCCGCGTCCGAGTAAATCTCCGCGACGTACTTCGGGCCTCGCGGCGCGCCGCGGCCGTCGGCGTTCTCGTCACGGGGGCTGAGGAACGAGAGCGGGACGTCGACGGCGCGGCCCGCCCCGTTCGTCATCGCGCCGACGTACCACTCCTCGCCCTTCCGGCGGGCGGTGACGACGTACTCGCCGATTTCGGCGTCGACGACGGTCGTGTCGTCCCACCCGCCGGCCGGGACCACGGCGAGGAAGTCGAACTCGCGCTCGGTTTCGAAGTTCTCGGCCTCGGGGGCGTAGCCCTCGTACGCCTCGGGAATCGGCGACTCCGCGCCGTGCTCGGTGACCGCGACCGTGTTGAGGTTGAACCCGCCGACGTCGCCGGTGAACATCTCGCCCGAATCGTCGTAGTGGAGTTCGACGGCGACGGTGTTGTCGCCCGCTGTGAGTTCGACCGAGGTCGTGAACACCCGCCAGTCGTCCCAGTACTCGGTGAACGGCGGTTCGAGGGTCCGGGTCTCGCCGTTGACCCGGAGCGTGGCCCGCGGCCCGCCGGCGTCGATGACGCGCTGGGAGTTCTCATTGGGCGCGCTGGCGTACCGGAGGTGGAGGTCGTAGGTCCCGTCGGCCGGCACGTCGGTCACCGCCCACGACGCCGACGACCCTGACGGCACCCGGTTGGGGTCGACCGCGACGTAGTTGGTCCCGAAGGCGTTCCGCCAGTTGTCGGCGGTGACGAACGCGCCGAGGTCGCCGCTGGCCGCCTGGAGGAGTTCGCCGACCGAAAGCTCGGGGTTCACGTAGGCCTCGATGCGGTCGGCGGCCATCTGCAATCCGGCGTTGTAGTTGGGGTACATCGCGAGCTGTTTCGCCCGCGTCGTCTGTATCTGCCCGCCGGTGTCGTCGTGGAACGTGATGTCGAAGATGCCGGGCTGATAGCTCGCCGGGCCGGCGAGCATCCGGGTGAACGGCAGCGTGACGTGGTGGTCCGTGCCGACGTCCGACCCGAGCGCGGTGAAGCCGTCGTACTCCTGGGCCTTGACCGTCTCCGTCGACGCGAGGTTGGGGTAGGTGCGGCGCTTGCCGGTGGGCTTGTCGGCCTCGTGGCGTTCGAGCAACTGCCGGTTGCCGGCGGCGCGCCGCGCGACCAGTTCGTGGTGGTTCACCGCGATCTGGCTGTGGTGGTTGGTCGTCGCCGTCCCGCCGTCACCCTCGTGGCCCAGGCCGTTGTCGTTGACGTAGCCGTTCTTGATGCTCCGGATGTGGTTGTCCTCGTAGAACGCGAAGATGTCGTCGTTCAGTATCTGGTCCTCGTAGTTGGGGAGGTTCCCCGCGGTTTCGTTGTGAGCGGTCATCTCGACGCTCGGGTCGAGCGACTGGCCGTAGTCGGTGACCGCTGGCAGGTCGAAGTCGGGATACGACTCGTCGAAGTCCATCGACACTCCGGACCCGGGGTAGCTATCCCATCCCCGATTCCAGCCCTCGACGAGCACGCTCTCGACGCCGTTCTCGCTGGCGAACCGCATGTACCGCTTCATGCGCTCGGTGCGGGCGCCGTGGATGTACGCCGCCGGGTCGCCGCCGTTCGCCTCGATGTCGGCGTCGGACTTGTACTCCCAGTTGGCGTTGCCCGCGATCATCGTCCACCAGATGCCGACGTACGTCCGGGGCGTCATCCAACTCGTGTCGGGTTCGCCGCCGACGGTCGGCAGCACCGACTCGTCGAGGTCGTCGTTGAGTAGCGGAATCAGCGACGACTCCATCAGGTCGCCGGGGTTGCGCCCGAGTTGGACGGTCCGCCAGGGCGTCGCCAGCGGGGGTTCGGCCGACACCTTCGTCCCGTCGGGGAGCGGCGCGAGTTCCGCCGAGAAGTCGGTTCCGCCCTCCGTCGACCGGGGTGCGAGCGACATCGTGGCGTAGTCGGTGAGGTCGGCCTCGTGGACGCTCAGGTACGCGTCCTCGCCGGCCCTGACCGTGAACGGGGTGTGGGCGCCGTTCCGGACGGCGTTCCCGTTCGGGCGGGTCGTCCGGGTGCCCGACTCGACCTCGCTGAGTTTCGTCCGCTGGTACTCCTGTTCGAACCGCGGGTTGACGAACTCGTTCGGAATCCACCAGGCGTCGTAGTCGTCGTCGAACGCGAACCGCGTGTTCTCGGCGGTGACGACGGTCCGTCCGGCGTTGCTCGCGAAGTCCTCGCCGAGGACGAACCGGAAGCCGAGTCCGTCGTCGAACACGCGGAATTCGAGGTTCGCCGACCGGCCCGGGCCGGCCGTCTCGGCCAGTCCGACCCGGAGGTAGCTGTACTCCGCCTCGATGCGGTCGTACTGGTCCCATATCGGCTCCCAGCGCTCGGTTTCGGTGCCGCGCTCGGTGCCGGTTATCGTGACGTCGGCGCCGTCGGCGCCGTCCGACGCCGCGCCGAACGTCGACTGGTTACGGAACTCGAAGCCCAGCGCCGACGGCTCGAGGTACGTCGTCCCGTCGAACGAAACCGCGTACGTCGGCACGCCGTCGGCGGCGTCGACGGTCACCTCGACGGCGCCGTCGGGCGACGTGACGCGCTGAGTGTCGCCGTCGCGCTCGTTCGCGATTCGCCCCGAAACCGTCTCGGGCACCGACGCGGAGTAGGCCGCGGCGGCAAGCAGTCCGGCCGCGCCGCCGAGGAATCCCCGCCGACCGAGCGTCTCGGCCGGCCGCGACTCGTCGTCGTTCGATTCCGCGCCGCCCGATTCGCCTCGCCCGGTTCGCCCGTTTTCGTCTGGGTCGCTCGCCATTCCACGAACCGGTTGACAGCTACGGAATATAAAATTTATTGCCGAACGAAGTAATTACTCTTCGTATGCGTCCGGAGTCGAACGTCGCCCGGCGCGACCCGCCGCAGGCGTCGAAACCTCCGCACGAAGGACGGTGACGTTATAAAGCAACCCCGGTGGCGGGGCAGCGAACTCATTCGATTCGGAGGAGACGTTCGACGCATGGACGACCGGACGACGTGGAACCACGACACCGTCGCGGCCAACGGACTCTCGTTCCACTACGTCGAAGCGGGTCGCGGCCCGCTCGTGCTGTTACTCCACGGTTTCCCGGAGTTCTGGTATTCGTGGCGCGAACAACTCACTCCGCTCGCCGACGCCGGCTATCGGGCCGTCGCGCCGGACCTTCGGGGCTACAACGGGACCGAGAAGCCGACCGGCGTCGAACGGTACGCCGTCGACGAACTCGTCGCCGACGTGGCGGAACTCGTCGAGGCGCTCGACCACGAGACGGCCCACCTCGTCGGACACGACTGGGGCGGTTTCCTCGCCTGGGAGACGGCGAGTCGGCGGCCCGAAGTGGTGGACCGACTCGTCTCCGTCGGCGTCACCCATCCCGTCGCGTTCGACCGCGGACTCGACCGATTCGACCAGTTCCGGCGGGCGTGGTACACGTACTTCTTCCGACTCCCGGGGCTTCCCGAGCGGGCGCTTCGCGCGAACGACTACGCGGCCCACGAGCGGATGGTTTCGGACGGAGTCGGACGCGACGACGCCTTCGACGCCGCCGACTTCGAGCGCTATCGAGACGCGCTCGCCGAACCCGGGGCGCTCACCGCGATGGTGAACTACTACCGCGCGAACCTCGGCAAGCGCTTCCTCCGCAAACTCGTGTTGCCCCGGTTCGGGCGACGCGTCTCGTCGACGGGGTTCGAGGCCGGCCGGATTACGGCTCCCACGATGATACTCTACGGCGAACGGGACCACTTCGACGCGGCGGCGATGTTCGACGGCGTCGACCGGTGGGTCGAGGACCTGCGACTCGAACGCTTCCCCGACGCCGGCCACTGGGTCCAACTGGAGCGTCCGTCCCGGACGAACGAACTGCTCCGCGAGTTCCTCGGCGACGCCGGCGACGGGTAGGGCGTCCCGCGCTGGGGTTCGTCAGTCGTCGGCCGCCCCGACCTCGACCAGCGCGTCGGGGGCGACCGACGCGTACCGAGAGACAGACGCGAAGACGTCGTCGTCCGCCGCGAAGCGGTCGCCCGACGCGACGCCGTAGGCCTCCGCGTCGCCGAACCGCGTCTCGACGAACCGTCGGGCGACGAGCGCCTTCCGGGCGTCCTCTCGCTCGTCCAGTTGCCGTTGCGCTTCCTCGAGCAACAGCGCGGCCGAGACGACGTCGAATATCAGGTCGGCGAGTCGTTTCGCGTGGTACTGGGCGTAGTCGGCGTCCTCGGTCGCCAGCGTCCCCAGGCCGGCCTGGAGTTCGCGGAACTTCTCGTCGGCGTCGGCGGCGAGGTCCTCGAGAAGCGAGTGGTCGAGGTCGACGGCGTCGAGTTTCTCCCGGACGTACGGAATCAGCGCCTCGTAGGCGTCCTCGCGGTTCAACGCGCGGAGCACGTCGAGCGCGAGGACGTTCGACGGCCCCTCCCAGATGGGCAGCACCTGGGCGTCGCGGTGCAGGCGCTCGACGGTGTGTTCCCGGACGTAGCCGTTGCCGCCCAGCACCTCCATCGCGTAGGAGGTCGCGTCGACGGCCGTCCGCGCGGTCCTGTACTTCGCGACGGGGACGAACAGTCGCATCAGCCGATAGGCGTCGGAGTCGTCGCCGACCCGCTCGCGCACGTCGAGCAGTCGCGCCGCTTCGAACGTGAAGGCGGCCGCGGCCTCGTAGTCGACGGTCATGTCCACGAGGTCCCGGCGCATCAGCGGGTGTTCGTCGAGGGGCTTGCCGAACGCCTCCCGCCGGGCGGCCCGCACCTTCGCCTCCAGGAGCGCCCGGCCCATCACGCCCACCGCGCCCGCCGCGTTCGTCAACCGCTCGAAGTTCATCATCTCGGCCATGTACCGGAACCCCGACTCCGGCTCGCCGACGAGGTACGCCTCGGCGCCCTCGAACTCGATTTCGCCCGTCGGAACCGAGACGGTCCCGAGTTTGTCCTTCAGTCGCCGGAAGTGGGCCTCGTTGACCTCGCCGTCGGGTCCGGTGCGCGGCACGAGGAACAGCGACAGGCCGGCGACGCCGTCGGGAGCGTCCGGCGTGCGCGCCAGCGCCAGCGCGCCCTCGGCGTCGATATTCGAGCAGAACCACTTCTCGCCGTACAGTCGGTAGACGCCCGCCTCGTCGGTGGGTTCGGCGCGCACCTCGTTGGTCCCCACGTCGGACCCGCCCTGCTCCTCGGTGAGGAACATCGCCCCTTCGATGTGGTCGTCGAGACTGCGGGACGTCAGGCGCTCGAAGTACTCCGCGAGCGCGCCGTCGTCGAACTTCTCCAGGATGATGGCGACGCCGGTCGTCATCGAAACCGGACAGCAGAACCCGATGTCGACGTAGCACAGCAGCGCCTGCATCGTCAGCGCGTGGGTCAGGCCGACGGGTTCGTCCCGACCCGGCGGCGCGTGGAAGGGGTCGTGGGTCAGCCCGAACTCCTCGTAGGCTATCTCCTCCTGCTCGCGCAGGAGCGGGTGGTACTCGACCTCGTTCAGTCGCTCGCCGTACTTGTCGAACGACCGGAGTTCGTGGCCCGCCTCGTCGATGCGGTCGGCGGCGTCGGCCATCCGGTGGCCCAGCGCCTCGCCGAACGCCGAGAGGACCGGTTCGGCCCACTCGAACTCGTCGTCGGGGTAGACGCGCCGCGCTTCGAACCGGAGCGTCGGGTCCATCTCCCAGTAGTTGCAGTCGCGGCCCTCCTCGAGTCGGGCGTAGTCTATCGGTTCCGAGGGCATGTTACCGAACGGTCGCGGCGAGTTGTCATAAATCCAACCCGGCGAAGCGCGCGTCGGCGCGCACCGTTTGGGTGACCATCCCACACCTCCGGGAGTCTTTTTTGAGCACCCCGCGTTCCGTCGGACTATGACCGCGACCGGGACGGACGTGGACGCCGCCGCGCTCGAATCGTACCTCTCCGCGGAACTGGGCGCGGCCGTGAACGGAACCGAGGTGCTCCACGACGGACTCAACCTCGTCGTCGCCGTCTCGACCGTCGCGGACGGCGACGCGTACGTCCTTCGACGGCCGAAGAAGCTGCGAGACGCCAGTTACATGAACGGAATAGAGCGGGAGTACCGAGTGCTGGAACGACTCGCCGAAACCGAGGTTCCAACCCCGGAGCCGGTGGCGTTCTGCACCGACGAGTCGGTTCTCGGCGGCCCCTTCTTCGTCATCACCCGCCTCGACGGCGCGGCGGTTCCGCTCGGCTCGGACCTGCCCGAGCGATTTCAGAACCCCGAAGCGCGCGGTCGCGTGGCCGATCTGCTGGTCGATACGCTGGCCGAGATTCACTCCGTGGACGTCGACCCGTTCGAGGGCGTCTGCGACCGCGTCACCCCGCGCGAACAGGTCGTTCGCGCGACGGAGCGACTCGACGAGACGACGGGCGTGACGGGCCGGGAACTCCCGACGCTCCGCTCGGTGGGGGACTGGCTCCTAGAAAACGCCCCGTCCGACCCGGAAATCACCCTGGTTCACGGGGACTTCCGGCCGGGCAACGTGCTGTTCGCAGGGGCCGACCGCCCCGAGATAACCGGCGTACTCGACTGGGAGACGGCGATGCTCGGAGACCCGCTGACCGAACTCGGCTACCTCCTGCTCCGGTGGCGCGACGACGGCGACCTGACGCCGTCGCTGGCCGAACTCCGGGCGCGGTACGATAACGAGGACGCGATACGGGACCTGGAGGAGAGGAACGAAGAGGGACTCGCCCCGTTCACGGCGAGAGCCGGTAGCCCCAGAAGACGCGAACTGGTCGCTCGGTACGAGCGGCGAACTGGTCGCTCGTTCTCGAACGAGCGGTTCTACCGGGCGCAAGCGGCGTTCCTCCTCGCGACGGTCTGGGAGGACCTCCACCGCCACCGACTGGAAGCGGGCGCGGCGTCCGACTGGGAGCCGTACGTCGACTACGCGTCGATGCTCGCCCACAGCATCGTAAAGGGGGACCTCCGACTGTAGCGGGAGCGCCGACCCCGGTCACTCCGCGAACGCCAGGTCGACCGCCTCCGCTTCGAAGTCCTCGACGAACGCGCCCTCGCCGCCGACGAGGTACCGGCCGGCGCCCGTCTCGACGACGAGCGCCGCTTCGACCGGAAACGAGTTGTTCGCGGGTTCGACCAGTCCCTGCCGGACTGCCACGACCCGACCCTCGATTTCGTCGGGGCCGTCGTCGTCCTCGTCGACCGGACGCCCCCGGACGGTAGCGACGACGTCGGCGCCCGCCCGGAGGTGGAGGGTCGCCTGCAGGACCGCCTGCCGGAAGTCGTCGTACGTCTCGGGCAGGTCGTGGGGGTCGGCGACGTACACTTCCTGGGCCATCGGCCAGTAGTTACCGAAAAAGGAGCCGATCATGACCGGGGCGAGCTGGCGCTGGGTGAACGCGATGGCGCGCTCGCCGCTGTTCGACCGTGCGATCATCGCGGGCGGGGCGACGATGCTCCGGGTCCGGTCGGCGGTTATCATCGTCGGCATCGACTCCCGCCAGGCGCGGGCGACGGTGGCGACCCCGTCGAGACCGAGGTCGGCGGCGGGGTCGGCGCCGGTGACGACCAGCAGAACGAGGACGCCGCGGTCGACCGCGTCGCGCAGTTCGTCGGCCACCTCCGAGAGGCGGTCGTACGGCAGCGACAGCGCCACCTCCTGTTCGGCCTCGCGGATGAGCGCGGTCACGCGCTTGAGCACCGTCACGCGGGCTTTGATGACCTCGAACTCGTCGGACTGGGGCGCGACCCGGGAGTAGCGGGCTTCGAGCGCGGGCCGCATCTGCTCGGCGTGGTCGGTGAGCGAAGCGACGACCTGCTCGGGCGGGACGGCCCTGATGGTCGCGGGCACCGCGTGGTCGTTGACCGAGACGAACCCCCGTTCCTCCAGTTCCTCGCTGACGCTGTAGACGTACCGCTTGGAGACGCCGGCGTCGTCGGCGACGACGCTTGCCTTCGCTTCGCCGTGGTCGAGTACCGTCAGATAGATGTCTATCTCCTTGTCCGAGAAGCCGAACTCCCGCAGCAGTCGAGAGAGCATCGGGTCGTCCATCGTTCACAGATGGCCCGGGACGGCACTTAAGGACCGTGTATCGCGCAACTCGCGAGTCCGATAGGATTCGCGCGGCGGGGTCGACCGGTCGCGCATCGCGCTCACACTCGCCTTCGAGGACGACCGCGTCGGCGACCTCGACGACGGTTTCGTCGGACCCGCCCGCGCCCGCCCCGGCGGCGACCGACTCGCCGGTCAGCAGGTCGGTCGTCCCGACGGGTTCGCCGACCGCCACGTCTCGGGGTTCCGCGCCGAAGTTGAGGACGACCACGAGTCGGGAGTCGCCGTCGTCGCGGGCGTAGGCGACCGTTCGGTCGTCGCCAGAGCTATCCGGACACGCCCACTCGACGCGCTCGACGTCGCCCGTCCGCAGGACCGACCGGCGACGCCGCAGGCGCGAGAGCCGCCGGTGAAACGCGGTGAGCGCGTCGTCGCCGTCGTGCCACTTCATCTCGCCGCGCTGTTCGGAGACGCCCCGCTCCTGGCCGTAGTAGATCATCGGCGCGCCCGGCAGGGTGAACGTCGCGGCGGCGGCCGCCGGGAGCGCAGCCCGGCCGCACTCTTCGAGGTAGCGCGTCTCGTCGTGGTTCTCGACGTACCGGAGCAGCAGCGACGACTCGGGGAAGCCCTCTCGGTGGTTGGCGTCCAGCGCGTCGAACAGCGCGGCGGCGGGGGCCTCACCGTTGCCGATATCGCGGAGCGCACCGTAGAGCGCGGTGTCGTAGTGGGCGTCGAACTCGTTCTCGTGGAACTGGGGGTCCCGCGGGATGGTCTCGTCGAGCAGGAAGAACTCCGAATCCTCGGCCTTCACTCGCTCGCGGACCTCCTTCCAGAAGCCGTGGGGGACGCCCCACGCCACGTCGGCCCGGAACCCGTCGACGAGCGGCGCCCACTCGTCGACCACGTCGAGCATCCACGACCGCACCGCTAGCGAGTCGTAGTTTAGGTTGGGGATGCGGGTCCAGTTGAAGTAGTAGCCCGGCGCGCCCGTGCCCGCCCAGTCGACGTCGTCGGTGTCGACGAAGTCGCGGTCGGCTTCCGCGGGGTCGGCAGGCACCCGCTCGTAGTGGTCGGCGTACTCGGGGACGCCCGCCGAGTGCATCTGGAACGCGGGGTGGTCCCGGGAGGTGTGGTTGACGACGAGGTCGAAGACGACCCGGATACCGGCCTCGCGGAGTCGCCCGACCAGCGATTCGAATTTCTCGCGGGTACCGAGGTCGCTCGCGGTGTCGAAGTAGTCGGTGACGTGGTAGCCGTGGTCGGTGGGGCTCTCGACGACCGGCGTGAGCCACAGGCAGTCGACGCCGAGCGATTCGAGGTACGGCACTCGACGCTCTATCTCCTCGAAGGTCGTCTCGACGGTCTCGCCCGCGAACCGCCGGACGAATATCTGGTAGACGGTGGCGTGGCGCGCCCACTCGGGCGGGTCGTTGGGCCGGGAGACGGCCACGTCGCCGTCGGCGGAGACGACCAGGGTGTCGGCGACGCCGTGGCGCTCGGCGACCGGGACGGCGTGGACGCGCGCCAGTTCGGGGAGGTCGGCGACCGGGACGCGGAGTTCGTCGCCGTCCTCGGTGACGGCCGACTCCGCGAGGTCGTCGCGGTCGTCCAGCCAGAACTCCACGTCCGGGTCGCTCCCGTCGGGCGCGGCCTCGGCCTGTGCGGTCACGACCAGCGTCTCGCCTTCGACGTGACCCTCCAGGTGGACGCGGGGCCGCCCCGTCCCGGGAACCGAGACCTCGACCGTCCGGGTGTGCTCGAAGTCGTCGTCGAAGACGCAGATGCCCTCGTGGTCGCCCGGCGGCAGGTCGAGGTCGGCGACGTACGCGTCGCCCTCACGGACCATCGCGTCGCGGCCGAGCGTGTACTCGTTGAACGGACCGATAAGAGAGACGTCGCCGACCTCGTCCTCCGGCAGGGGCAGGTCCGAGACGGGGAGACTGAACTGAGTCTCCCGGCGAGGGTCGGGGAACGCCCGGACGGTCTGGCGGTGGGTCCCGTCGGGAGCGTCGAGTTCGAGCGCGTACGCGCCGGGCGCGTCGGGTTCGAGGTGGACGACCGCGCCGTCGCTGACTGCGCGGTCGTCCAGCGCGCTGTCCTCCGGGCTATCGACGAGCGTCCAGGCGAACGTCGCGTCGGGATTCGGACGTCGGGGCGCGAGTTCGACCGATTCGCCGACGGCGACGAATCTGGGCGGACCGGGTTCGTGCATACTCCCACGGGGCGTGGCGACACACTTCACTGTTCCGCAATTCGTGTACGTGTGAACAACTATTACACCAAAGGTTATTAACCGGGGCGCCGCGTCCGTTCCGCCAATGCAACTCCGCGACGCCCTCGACGACTTCAAACGACACGAGGGCCACGAGACGCGCTTTCCCGGCGAGCGCCGGACCACCGCAGGACTGTTCTCCGGATACACGCCCGCCGCCGACGACGCCAGACTCGTCCACGTCGGCCGCGGCGGCCGACTCCGAGACTTCGGGTCGCCGCTCACCGGTCGCAACGGCCTCGACGTCTCCCGACTGGGCGTGCGACGCGGCGGCGAGGTGACCTGGTTCGACGACTGCGAGACAGTCGACCAGCGTTACGACGGCGCGACGACGCTCGTCGTCACCGAGCACCGACTCCCCGACGGCGAGACGCTCGTCCAGTACGACCTCACGCTCGGACCCGCGCACGTGACCCGCGTCGAGCGTGGAGAGGTCGGACGAGACGTCGAGGAAGGCGACGAGTTCGAACTCGTCGCCTTCCTCGGCTTCGGTCCGGACGGCCGCGACACGGGAATCGGACAACTCCACCACGCCGACGCCGTCGAGGTGTACCACGACGACGAACACGACTTCGTCGCCGGCGCGGCCGGGTTCGACGCTCGCGGATGCGTTCCGGCCGACTTCGCGCGATTGCTCGACGCCGACCCGGTCGAGCGCCCCCGGACCGACGAGGGCGGCCGCCGGGAGGAGGCCAGTCTGAGCGGCGACGTTCTCTGCGAACTCCGCTTCGCCGACGGCGCGGCAACGTTCGCGACCTTGTTGACCGACGCCACCGAAACCGACCGCGAGGCCGCACTCGACCGCCTCGCGGCGGTGCTGGACGACTACGTCGACGTCGACTCTCTGAAGCGGGCCGCCGCTGAGCGCGCGCCCGCGGTTCCCGACGGCCTCCCCGAGTCCGACGCGGTGACGGCCGACCTCCGGGCCGTCGGCGCGCTGTCGGCTTCCACCGGCCTCCGCATCGCCGGCCCGGAGTTCGACGCCTACTACGCCCACTCGGGCGGCTACGGCTACACCTGGTTCCGCGACGACGCCGAGATCGCCCGGTTCCTCCTGCGCGCCGACCGCCGGTTCGACCTCGGCCTCGGCGACTGGCACGCCCGGAGCGCCGACAGCTACTGCGCGACCCAACTCGCCGACGGGGCGTGGCCCCACCGCGTGTGGCCGCGCAACCGGACGCTCGCGCCCGGGTGGGCGAACAGCCACCTCGCGGCCGGCGAGGGGACCGACTACAGCGAGTACCAGGCCGACCAGACCGCGAGCGTCGCCGCGTTCCTCGCCGACGCGCTCGCCGACCTCGACGCCGACCGCGCCGACCGGGCGCGCGAGACGCTCGCGGCCGCGCTCGACGGACTCGACCGCACCGTCGAGGGAGACGGCCTCCCGGTGGCCTGCCAGAACGCCTGGGAGGACGCCGTCGGCCGGTTCTGCCACACCGCCGCGACGTTCCTCGAAGCCTACGCGACGGCGGCCGCGACCGACGCGGCGTTCGCCGACCGCGCCGCCGAGGGGGCCGACCGCGTCTACGACGCACTCGACGACCTCTGGGTCCCCGATAGGGGCGTCTACGGCTACCGAATCGTCGCGGAAACCGTGGAGGGCGAGGAGGGGGAAGTCGGCGACGTCGACCCCCGGTGCGACTCGGCCTCGCTGGCGCTGGCGAGCGCCCACCTCGCGTACGACCGGGTGAGCGAGGTCGACGACCGCCGCCTCGACAGACTGGTTTCGCACGTCCGGACCGTCGTGGACGCACTCCACCGCGACCCCGCGGGGAGTCCGGTCCGGGGCCTCGCGCGCTACGAGGGCGACGACTGGCGGACCCGCTCGCAGGACGGCGAGAAAATCTGGACGGTTTCGACCGCGTGGGGCGCGTTCGCGTGCGCGAACCTCGCGGCGCTGCTCTCGGACCGCGGCGACCGGCGCGCCGGGGAGTTCGCGGAGAAATCGCGGGACCTGCTGAGTCTCGTCATGCCCGACGGGCCGCTCTGTCCGAACGGCGCGCTGCTCCCCGAGCAGGTGTTCGACGACGGGACGCCCGACAGCGCCACGCCGCTGGGGTGGCCACACGCGCTTCGGACGGCGACGCTGGCGCTGCTGGACCGCGAGGGGATGTTACACGAGGAGCCGGCGGCGGTCGCCGAAGATTAGTGCCGACCCGGCCGCGTTCGACAAAGTCCTGGCTGAACGCTCTGCGTTCGGGACCGCACCCTCGGTCGCCGTCACACGGACGCTATGGGTAATCGTCGTCGCGGTCCTGCTCGGTGCTATTCGGCCGCTCGTCCTCTCACGAAGCGAAAACAGCGAGTCGTTCGACCGAATTCCTTTCTCGAAACGCCCGCGCTCAGACGGTCGGGGCCGCCGACCGCTCGGGTTCGTACAGCAGCGATTCGCCGTCTTCGGCGTCGAAGAGGTGGACGTCGTTCGCGTCGAACGCGACGTGGACCGTCTCGCCCCGCGTCGGCTGGACGCCCGAGTCGACCCGCGCGATGAAGTCCTCGCCCAGGCCGAGGTGGAGGTAGTTGTCAGAGCCGACCGGTTCGACGACCTCGACGGTGGTTTCGACGGCCTCGCGCCCCGGTCCGGCGACCGAGACGTCCTCGGGCCGGACGCCGAGTCGGACCCGGTCGCGGCCCCGGACGGCGCTCCGGAGTCGCTCGTCGGCGAGTTCGTAGTCGAAGCCGTCCGCGCCGACGAGCCGTGTCGTCCCGCCCTCCTGCTCGACGGCCACCGTCAGGAAGTTCATGCTCGGCGAGCCGACGAACCCGGCGACGAACTCGTTGGCCGGGTCGTCGTACACTTCCGTGGGCACGCCGGTCTGCTGGAGTTCGCCGCCGTCCAGGATGACGATGCGGTCGCCCATCGTCATCGCCTCCTCCTGGTCGTGGGTCACGTAGATGGAGGTGGTGCCGAGTTCGTCCTGAAGCCGCTGAATCTCGGTTCGCATCGTGGTCCGGAGCTTCGCGTCGAGGTTCGAGAGCGGTTCGTCGAACAGGAAGACGTCGGGGTCCCGGACGATGGCGCGGCCGAGCGCCACCCGCTGTTTCTGGCCGCCAGAGAGTTCGTCGGGCTTCTGGTCGAGCAGGTCCTCGATGCCCATCATTTCGGCGGTTTCGCGGACCTTCTCGCGGCGCTCGTCCTTCGAGAGGTCGGTGGACATCCGCAGGCCGAACGCCATGTTCTGCGCGACTGTCTTGTGGGGGTAGAGCGCGTAGTTTTGGAACACCATCGCCACGTCGCGCTCGCGGGCGTGGACGGCGGTCACGTCCTCGCCGTCGACGAAGATTCGCCCGGCGGTCGGTCGCTCGAGACCTGCGATCATCCGGAGCGTGGTGGACTTTCCACAGCCCGACGGTCCGACGACGGTGATGAACTCCCCGTCTTCGACGTCCAGGTGGATGTCGTCGACGGCCACGATCCGACCGTTGGTATACTCCTTCCTGAGCGCGTCCAGCGTTACTGTCGCCATCTTTCCCGTGAGTACGTCTCCCACGCTTTAGTTCTTGCCCTCTTCGTCGAATATGTGATGCATTATTTCGTCGCTCTTTTTTCTCCGTTCGCCGAGTTCCGTCGGTCGGCGTCGGCCCAAAGGCCGACACGTTTATGCCAATTCGACGAACTGGAGCTACGAAACGCCGTTTCGTCCGGTTTTCGGTCCGAACGAAGACTTCTATTCCGCGTGAAAGACCGTGTTGGAACCCGAGGATTTAAGTTGTGAACAACTAATTCAACACATATTCACCCCATGACAGTGAATCGCAGAAAAGCTCTCGAGAGCATCGGCGTGGCTGGCATCGTCGGACTGGCGGGCTGCGCGAGCGTCCAGAAACAGGGCGGGACGACCGAGGGCGGCGACGGCGGAGACGGCGGCGGGGGGACCACGTCCGGCGAGGACTCCGGGCAGGCCGGGACCACCGAGTCCGGCCCGGCCGGCACCGCGAAGGCGTGGTACAGTCTCCAGGACACGGAGCTACAGGCCCGCAAGCAGGCGCTGAAGCGGTTCAACGGTAACTCGAAGCACACCGTCGAGGGCGCCGACATCTCCGACCTGAAGAAGAAGACCACGAGCGCGATTCCGGCCGGCCAGGGACCGCAACTGTTCGACTGGGCCCACGACTGGGTCGGCGACTACTACCAGCGCGGGTTCGTCGCCGACCGGAGCGACCAGTTGAACGTCTCGCTCGACACCTTCACCGACACCGCCGCGGAGGCGGTCCAGTTCGACGGGAAGGTCGTCGGCCTCCCGTACGCGGCCGAGACGGTGTCGCTCATCTACAACAAGTCGATGGTCGACGAACCGCCGAAGACCGTCGCCGACATGAAGTCGGCGATGAAAGAGCACCACGACCCGAACAACAACACCTACGGGCTCAGCTACCCCTTCGACCCCTACTTCGTCAGCGCGTGGGGCCAGGCGTTCGGCGGCTACTACTTCGACCCCGAGAAGGACCCGATGCTCGGGCTGACCCAGTCGAAGACGCTGGAGGGCTTCCAGTTCGCGCTCGACACGTTCAAGCCCTACATGCCGAAGGACCCCAGCTACGAGACCCAGGCCGCGCCGTTCGCGTCGGGCAACGCCGCGTTCGCCATCAACGGACCGTGGTACCTCGCCACGCTCAACGAGAAGGGCGTCGACTTCGGCGTGACGAAACTGCCGACGCCCGACGGCGGCCAGCCCCGGCCGTACACCGGCATCCAGATGTGGTACTTCGCGAAGGCGATGCAGAACGACGACGCGAGCGCCGCGGCCGCCCAGTCGTTCGCCGAGTGGTACGTCACCGACGAGAAGATGCTGAAGTCGGCCGCCCAGGAGCAGGGGTCCATCCCGGTGCTGGAGAGTCTGGCCGGGAGCGACGCGCTGCCCGAGAACGTCAGGGCGTTCTCCGAGACGGTCCAGCAGGGCGTGCCGATGCCGACCGACCCCAAGATGGGGAAGGTGTGGCAGCCGCTCACCGACGCCGTGACGAAGATGTTCAACGGCAACGTCGGCGTCGAGAAGGCCATGAAGCAGGCCGAAAAGACCGTCCGGAAGAACTGGGAGTAGACCGAACCAATGAGCACCGTCTCTCGCGTCACCCGCCGGATCGAAGACGTCCCCTTCCTCGAACGGGGCGACGCCTCGCTGTTGCTGGTGCTGCCGGGCCTGTTCGTCTTCTCGGCGTTCATGCTGTTCCCGATACTGTACCTGCTCGGCATCTCCTTCACGAACGCCGAGCCCTCGAACCTGTTCGCGGGCGACGGCGCGCTGTCGGTGTTGACCTTCGGCGAGGCGACGTTCGTCGGGTTGCGGAACTACGTCGCGGTCCTGACCGACCCGCAGTTCTGGAACTCCTTCGGCATCACGTGGCTGTTCGTCGCCACCAGCGTGACGCTGAAGATCGCATTGAGCATCGGCGTCGCGCTCATCGTCACCGGCGATAGGGTCCGAGGCAAGCGCGTCATGCGCTCGCTCATCATCATCCCGATGGGCCTGCCCGCCATCTTCACCATCACGGTGTGGCGGGGCATCTTCAGTTCGGCCGAGTTCGGACTGGCCAACCAGGTCCTCGGAATGCTGGGCTTCGCGTCGGTGTCGTGGCTGAACGACCGCTGGATGGCGTTCCTCGCGTACAACGTCACCGAGGCGTGGTTGGCCTACCCGTTCATGGTCATCATCACCGTGAGCGCGCTTCAGGACGTGTCCGAAGAGCTCCACGAGGCCGCGAAGGTCGACGGCGCGGGCTACGTCGCGCGGTTCCTCCACGTCACGCTGCCGTCGATCAAGCGACCGGTGCTGTTCGCCTCGATACTGACCGCGGCCGCCTCGTTCCAGCAGTTCCTCATCCCCTACGTGTTCAATCAGGGCGGACCCGCGCGGGCGAACGAACTCATCGTCGTCTACGGCTACCGCGAGGCGTTCACCTACTTCGAGTACGGTCAGGGCGCCGCCATCAGCCTGATCGCCGTCGCGTTCATCGGCGCGTTCATGTGGCTGAACGTCAAGAAGGGACGGCTCGCAGACGGGGTGAACGAGGCGTGAGCCTGCTTCGCTCCGTCGCCCGGGAACTCAAGGACGACGCGGTCGGCCTGGCGACGACGCCGGTCGACACCTACCGGGAGATGCGCTACACCGCCGAGGGCGTCCGGAAGGGCGAGATATCGCCGGTGCGGCCGCTCAAGACCCTCGGCATCACGCTGGGCGCGCTCGTCGTCGTGCTCGCGCTGCTGTTCCCCATCTACTGGATCCTCATCTCGGCGCTGTCGGGCTCCGGCGGCTCCATCTACTCCGTCAACGGACTGCGACTCCTGCCCGAGAACCCGTCGGTCCAGCCGTTCGTCTGGGTGCTCGGCGACCTCATCGTCCCGAGCTACCGCGTCGGGCTTGCCATCCCGTTCACCGACTCGGCGCTGGTGTTCGGCACGCCTCGACTGGAGTTCCTCGACGCCTCCGACTACGGCGTCACCAGTCCGTCGGGCTTCAAGCGGTTCTTCTGGAACAGCCTCACCGTCGCGATTCCGACGGTCATCCTGTCGATGTGCCTTGTCGTCCCGGGCGCGTACGCGCTCTCGCGCCGGAAGTTCATCGGCCGCCGCCAGATTCTGTTCGGCTACGTGCTGTTGACGCAGGTCGGCGGCGGCCTCGGCATCGCGCTGCTCATCGGCCTCTACACGGTCTTCGTCCAGATCGGGTTGAACGACTCGAAGCTCGCGCTGTCGGTCTACTACGCGGCGACGGCGGTTCCGTTCAACACCTGGCTGCTGAAAACCTACATGGACGGCATCCCCGTCTCCTACGAGGAGGCCGCGGTGGTCGACGGCGCGCCGGCCTGGCGGGTGGTCGTCGAGGTCATCCTGCCGCTGTCGAAGGCGGGGCTGGCGACCGTGCTCATCTTCACCTTCCTCACGGGGTGGACCGAGTTCGTGGTCGCCCAGACGCTGCTGGGCACCGAGAACTACACGCTCCCGGTCGGGCTGTTCTCGCTCGTCTCGGAGTACTCGGTGCCGTGGGCGCGGTTCTCGGCGTTCGCGCTGACGTTCGCCTCGCCCATCATGCTGGTCTACCTGTTCGCCCAGCGCTACATCGAGGGCGGCCTCTCGTTCGGCGGGATGGAAGGCAGCTCTCGGCGGCGGTTCTCGTCTTGATTCGGAAGAATCCTTTGCTCAACTACTGGGGTGGTCGGCAACGGTTTCTCTGGCCCGATTCATCTGTAGCGTAAATCCCCCTCCATCGGCATCACAATTCCCGGTCGTCCTCGTCTCCGTTCGAGAACGGAATTCCCCCGGCCAGGAACGAAGCCCTCAGAACCCCCGGTCCACCTCGAAGCGCGCGCCGCCCGCGTCGCTCTCGCCGACGCGTATCTCCCAGTCGTGGGCGTCGACGATGTTCTCGACGATGGTGAGGCCGAGCCCCGACCCGTCGGCGGCGGTGGAGTAGCCGTGGTCGAAGACGCGCTCGCGCTCGTCCGCGGGGACGCCCGGCCCGTCGTCTGCGACGGCGAAGCCATCGGGCGTCCCGGCGACGGTGACGGTCGCGTCGGCGCCGGCGTGTTCGACGCTGTTCCGAAACAGGTTCTCGAACAGTTCGCGCAGTCGGCCGCCGTCGGCCTCGATTTCGCCGAGGTCGCCGTCGACGACGAGCGTCGCGTCGCCGGTCGACACCGTCGACCACGCCCGGGCGACCACGGTTTCGAGGTCCAGGCGCTCGGTTTCGCGGACGTCCTGGCCCTGTCTGGCGAGGCTCAGCAGGTCGCCGATGAGCGTCTCCATCCGGTCGAGCGCGCGCTCGGTCTTCTCGAAGTGGTGGTCGCCGCCGGTGTCGCGGGCGAGTTCGAGGTGGCCGCGCGCGACGTTCAGCGGGTTGCGCAGGTCGTGGGAGACCACGCTGGCGAACTCCTTCAGACGCTCGTTCTGGCGCTCGACCGTCCGCTTG
Source organism: Halorussus vallis (assembly GCF_024138165.1). NCBI lineage: Archaea > Methanobacteriati > Methanobacteriota > Halobacteria > Halobacteriales > Haladaptataceae > Halorussus > Halorussus vallis. The sequence goes on from NZ_CP100001.1 coordinate 26,956, forward strand.
CGCTCGCGGCGCTCGGTCACGTCGCGGGCCGAGCCGAGGTGGGCGATTTCGCCCTCGTAGGAGATGACCTGCACGCTCATCTCCAGGTACCGGACCTCGCCGTCCTTCGTGCGGATGCGGAGTTCGTAGTGGGGCGCGCCCTCGTCGCGCTCGCGGCGCTCGACCAGTTCCCTGACGAACTCGCGGTCGCCTTCGTGGATGAGTTCTCGAACGTCCATCCCGAGCAGTTCCTCGCGGTCGTAGCCGGTGAGGTCGGCGACGCGGTCGTTGACGAACCGGAACCGCCTGTCGCTGTGGATGAAGATGGCGTCGTGGCTCCCCTCGACCAGCGTCCGGTACTTCTGCTCGCTCTCCCGGAGCGCCGACTGGGAGTCGATGCGGGCGAGCACCTGCGTGACGTGTGACAGCAGCAGTTCCGCGAGTTCGAGGTCCTCCTCGTCGAACGCGCCCGTCTCGCGCGACCCCGCCTGGAAGACGCCGTGGTCGCCGAGCGGGACGCTGAGGACGGACCGGTACTCCGTGTCGACCGGTTCGGCCGCGTCGGTCGCCCGGACGTCCGGAATTACGAACGACTCGCCCTCACGGTAGGTCCGACCCGCGATGCCCTCGTCGACCGCGACGGCGTCGTAGCCGTCGGCGGGCATCTCGGTCGACGTCGCCTTCGGGACTAGGTAGCCGTCCTCGGCCGCGTCGATGCCGCAGATGTCGAACTCCAGAATGCTCTCGGCGGCGTCGACGCCGCGGCGGTACACCTCGTCCTCGGCGGTGCACGCCTCCATCTCGGCGGCGACCTCGTGGAGTTCCTCGATCTTTCGCTTTTCCTCTCGTAACTGGTCGCTCATGGGCTGTCGTTCGGGCGCGACTCGGGCGATTCGCCGACGAACGGTCGGTCGCCACGTCGACGGCGGCCGCGTCGACTGGAATCGGCGCGGCCGCCCCGGCGCTCCGGTCGGACGCGTTCGTGTCGCTTTCCTTGAACGCAGATACGATTCGCCCGACTTAAGCGTAGTGCTCCGTGCTCCCGTCTCTCACCGAACGCCCTCGGCGACGTCGCGTATCGTCTCGTACTCATCGCCGTAACCGACGAACCGAACGTCTTCGAGCGACGTCGGTTCGAACGCCGCGATTTCCTCGCAGATGATTCGCGCGCCCTCCCGGAGGTCGAACCCCGCGACGCCGCATCCGAGCGCCGGGAGCACCACCGATGTCGCGCCGAGGTCGTCGGCCGCGGCGAGCGCGTTGCGGGTCGCGTCCCGGACGCTTCGCTCGGTGGCCTTCCCGTCCCCGTAGTGGGGCATCGCGGCGGCGTGGACGACGTGCTCGGCGTCGAGGTCGTAGGCGTCGGTGACCGCCACCTCGCCGAGGTCGACCGGTCCCTTCGCGGTGGCCGCCTCGTTCAACTCGGGGCCGGCCTTCCGGCGGAGCGCGCCGGCGACGCCGCTACCCATCTCCAGGCTTGTCCCCGCGGCGTTGACGACCACGTCCGCGCGTTGGTCGGCGATATCCCCGGACGACGGTGAACTCCATGCGCGGGGCCACGGCGGCCGCGAGCAAGGATGTGGCGATTTCGCGCTCCCGAACCGGTCGGCTACCAGCGGGTCTTCCCGTCGTCGTCCACGTTGCCGACCCAGAGGAGGTTGGGGTAGGGGACGAACGCGAGGAACTCGCCGCTCCCGTCGTACAGTTCGATGCCGGCGTCCTGGCGCTCGTACTCCTCGCACTCTATCTGCTCGCCGTCGGTGAGTTGGGCTTTGTACATCACGGAAATAGGGCGACGGCGAACGGGAAATGATTGTCGGTGGTTCGGGGTCGGCGCGGCCCGCCGACGACCGACCGGACGGCCGAGGCCCCGGCAATCAGAGTTACGGTCCGACGAGTCGCACAGGTACGGGATGCCCAGAACGGACGCAACCGCCCGATTCGAACGACGCGCCGAACTCTCGCCCGAGGCGCCGACGCTCCTGGTCGGGATGCCCGAGAACGGGGTGGTCGGAAGTATCGCGGTCAACCAGGTAACCGAACAACTCGACCTCGAACGACAGGGCCACATCGTCTCCGAGTCGTTCCCGCCGGTGACGACGTTCGGCGAGGGCCGGGTTCGCGACCTGGTGCGCGTGTACGCCGGCACCGACCCGTCGGTCGTGGTTCCGCAGTGCGACGTCGCCATGCCCCCGGAGGCGAGCGCCGACCTGGCGGCCTGCATCGTCAACGACCTGGCGGCCGACTTCGAGCGGGCCATCGTCCTGGCCGGCGTCCCGGCCCAGAACGAGGAGGCGGTCGGCGAGGTCACCGCCGTCGTGACCTCCGAGGAGATGGCGAGCGAGGTCGAAGCGATCGGCGTCCCCCTGGAATCCGGCGTCGGCTTCATCGGCGGCACGAGCGGCGCCGTGGTGAACGACTGCTATCACGCGAACGTCCCCACGATAGCGCTCGTGGTGAAGGCCCACCCGTTCCTCCCCGACCCGAACGCCGCGCGGGCGCTCATCGAGAAGGCGCTGGAACCGCTCGTCGAGTTCGACATCGACACCCGCGAACTGGAGGAGGAGGCCGAGGCCATCCGGAACGAGATGGAACAGGTCGCCCGCTACTTCGAGCAGTTACAGTCCGACCCGGACCACTCGACCGCCGAGTCGTCGATGTACCAGTGACGGACCCGCGACGCCGACGTCGGGCACGCGGCGAGTCTGACCACGTGACGAGTCAGGCACGCGACGACGCCGCTACCGGTTCGCGTGCGTACCCGAAAAGCGGTAGACGGTGACGGCCGGCCAGTGGCCGGCCGTCACCGTCGTTGTGCCCGCTTCCTCGCGACGCGGGCGCCGTACGGCGTCAGTTCGACCGTGTCGTCGACCCGGTCGAACGAGAGCACGCCCGCTTCGACGAGCGGCGGGAGGTACTCGGTGCGGAGCGCCGCGTACGCGCGCCGGCGCTCCTCGGCCGTCTCGTCGCGCGAAATCGGTCGCTCGACGCCGACCAGGAGGTCGTCGACCAGTTCCGAGAGGTGGACCGGTCGACTGGAGGCGGCCACCGCCTCCAGGATTCGCCGTCGGGGTTCGTCCGCGGCGGTCCCGCGCTCGGCCCGCTCGGTCCGGCGCGCGGCGTCCCGCCGAATCCACGGCAGCGGCGAGCGTCTCACGATTACCGCCCGCCCGAGCGCCGTCGGGCACTCTTTTCCGAGGGTCGTCGGTCGACGACTCGGTTCGAAGCGTCCGCGCGTTCGGCGCGTCCTCGGCCAGTTCGAGTCCGGTTTCGTCGCCCGCGACGATGCCCGCTTCCTTGAGCGTCGGGAGGTGCGTGTGGGTCAACTCCGCCCGCTCGCGCGCGATTTCGTCGGTCGTCAGCGCCCGGGGCGCGACGCCGCGCTGCGAGGCGGCGACGAGCGTCGCCAGTTCCATCACCGTCGTCGGTTCGTCGGACTCCAGGAGGTGCCGGCAGACGAACCGCCGCCGCTCGTTCGAGAGCGCCCGCGCCACCGCGTCGGTCGAACGCGCGTCGTCGGCGCGCCCGTCCTCCGCCGCGGGTCGCCGGCCCACCGTCTCGGTACCCCTCTCGTCCCCGTCGCGTATCGTCGCGTCCATTGTGTCTTCCCGGAACGTGGGCGACGGTTCGGCCGTCGTCCCGTTTTCCGAAGTCCGGTATTCTGTCCGCGAGAAAAAGGGCGCGGCCTTACGGGTACGCGGCTTAAGTAGTGGACGGCGCGACGGCCACTCGCGACGGGTTCGCGCGGCCCGAGGTTCCGGGACCGCCAAGGGTTTTTCCGCCCGCGTCGAACGTCGACGCATGACCGACGACGCCGACGACGCGGCCGGGACCGAGACGACCGGCGAAACCGGGACCACCTCGAAGGCGGAACGCGAACGCGCCCGCGAGCGCGCCGCAGACCTGCTCGCGGAGGCGGGCGTGGTGCTCACCGACGCCGAGCGCGAGGAGATGGAGGTCGTCGACTACGGCCTCGGCGACCTCGACCGGGTCGGCACCGAAATCGTCGTCTACGAGAACAACGACCGCTACTGCGCGAAGGAACTGGTGCTGTTCGGCGGCCAGACCTGCCCCGAACACCGCCACCCGCCGTTCGACGACTACCCCGGCAAGCGCGAAACGTTCCGGGTCCGGTGGGGCGAGGTGTACCTCTACGTCGAGGACGAGTCGGCCGACGATTCGGTCGAATCGTCGGCCGACTCCGACTCCCCGCGGTCGGTCGACCCACCGATGCGCGAAGAGCACTACACCGCGAGCGAGGAAATCCACCTCGAACCCGGCGAGCAGTACACCATCCCGCCCGACACCCGCCACTGGTTCGTCGCCGGCGAGGACGGCGCGGTCATCTCGGAGTTCTCCTCGCCGAGTTTCGACGAGAAGGACGTGTTCACCGACCCGAAGATAGACCGGATGGCCGGAAGCTACTGAGAGAGTCCCGACGCGCCGGACCTACCGAGCGCCGCCGGCCCCGAGCGCGCCGGCGACGACCCGACCGATTCTGTCGAGCGCCCGGAGCGCGGCGAACACCGCGACCGTGATGAGGAAGTGGTGGCCCACCAGGCTGAGCACGATGCCGATGGAGTAGGCCGCGCTCCCGAACTCGACGGTCGGCAGGGCGTCGCGGTACCACTGCACCGCGTACCACGACGCGAGCAGTAGCGCGGCGAGGTGCGGGGTCCGCCTGACCGCTCGGGCCGTGAGCGGTCCGCCGTCGAACTCGGCGAAGGCGTCGGCCCGCGCGATGAACGGAACGTAGACGAACACGAGCGCGTAGACGACGCTGGACCCGAGGACGCTCTCGGCCCCCTGGGCGTACCGGCCGACGATGACCAGCACCACGGAGACGACCAGCGTGACGAAGGCGTACATGAAGACGGCGTAGCCGAACAGCAACGCGTACGCCCCGTGTGCCCGCGCGCGCTCGGTGGCCCGGTAGGAGTTCCGCAGCGCCACGACCGCCGTGAGCATGAACAGCACCAGCACCGCGCCGACGCCGCCCTTCGTGGCGGCGGTCGACGACCGCTGGAACTGGGTGAGGTACACCGCCAGCGTCCCGAAGACGCTGATGACGGTGAACAGCCGGTAGTTGTCCTCGATGAACTCCTCCAGCGTCGGCGGGCGGTCGCCTCGCCCGCCCGTTCCCTCCTCGTCGGTTTCTCCCCCGCGGGACCGTCCCGCGAGCGCGGCCCATCGTCTCATGGTAGTCGGCGTTCGGGCGAGGTTCAAAAAAGGACCGTAATTCAAGTTAGACAGGTCGGCGGGCTGGCACGGTCGCTCCACCCGTCGACTTCCTCTGTCCTTGTCCTCCCGTCCCTGCTCTCGTCCGTCTTGGCCCTCCTCCGTCCCTATCCTCCTTTCGCTCGGCTACCTCTTCGTCCCGACGTCCACCCTCGCCCGCCGCAACTCGAACGCGCCGTCGTCGCGGGCGACCTCGAAGAACAGTTCCCACTCGTCGCCCCGGTCGAGCGCGTCCAGATACCGGCACGCGGTGAGGGTGTCGACGCCGACCCGTCGGTCGGTCGTGTCGGCCCAGTAGGTAGGCCCCCGCGCGCTCGCCTCCCGAATCGTCTCGAAGTCGCGGGCGACCGCCATCCCGGTCCGGAGGTTCCAGGTCCGGCCGTAGTCGGCCCGGCCGCTCCCCTCGTAGAACACCTGCCAAACGGGGGCGTCGGGCGCCGGCAAGACACAGGAAACTCTGGTGTGGTGGTCGTGCCACCCGCCGCGCTCGAACACCGGATTCGCGGGCGAGCGAGTCCAGGTTTCGCCGTCGGTGCTGGTGGCGAGGTGGGCCTGCTCGGACGCCCCGTCGTGGCCCGAGTAGAACATGTGGAGTCGCCCGCCGAGCGCCACCACGTGCGGGTCCTTCACCGTCGCGCGGTCGGTGGTCCCCTCGCGGGGCGCGAGCACCGTCCGGGCCGTGGTTGAGTCGAACTCCGTGGGGTCGGCCGCGGGCGCGAGCGAGACGATGCGCCAGTCGCCCGTCCCGCGGTCCACCGGCAGGTAGAGTCGCAGGTCCCCCGTTCCGGGGTCGGTCGCCATCGCGGGGCGTTCGACGCTCTCGACCCCCAACTCGTCGGCGGAGACGGCGGCGACCTCTCGGAGGTCGCCGCCGTTTCCGGCTTCGTATTCGAAGATTCTGACCCCGCTCCCCCGCGCTTCGGACGTGCGCTCTCGCACGGCGAGGTACGCGTCGCCGTCGTAGCGGTGGACGCACGGCGCGCCCACCCAGTTGCCCTCACCCGAATCGTCGGGTTCGAGTAGCGTCTCTGCGTCCGCCACGTCGAGTTCCGGAACGCGTGCGTACTCCCCCATGGGGCCGAGTTCGCGCGCCGGGACCGAAATCCCTGCGATGTCAGATGTGGCTCGCTACCGTCCTCCCACGGACGGTATCACAGACTGACTTACGAATCGGGTCAAAGAAGAAGGTCGCATGGAATATCAGACACCAAACTACTGAGCCGTTGTATGTCGAGTCGGTACTAGCCGAAAACAGAAAGTGGAGCAAGTCAAACAGACGAATCAACACTGTGTTTTCAACATTCCCCCTAAGTTGGGAGTCACACCGATAGGATATCTGGCTGTATCCCGGTGTATGTCCGACCACGAATGTGCGTGCGGCTGTCGCAGCGACCGACAGGGATCGAACGCCAACGCGACGACTGAGCGATGGTTCGCCGACGACTCCGTTCTTACTGCGGAACTCCCCGCTGACGTTCGGTCATCACTGGCACGACTGATCGGGGTGGACACGGTAGAGACGCTGGGCGACTGGATTATCGAGGTCCGTCGCCGGACCGTCGGTAGAGCCATACAGATCGATGACCTCTGCCACGCAGACGAGAAGACGGACCACCGAGGTGAGTTAGACGGAGAAACGTACTACTTCCGTTGTTTCTACGATGCGGTGGCCCTGTCAGCCCTCACAGAGACGCCGGTCGATATTCGGACCGAGAGTCCAGACGGTACTGTGATTAAAGCGCGCGCAAACGGAACGACTGACCTGACGGTCACGCCCGAAACGGCGGTATTCTCGTTCGGCATTGAGGATTTAGTCGACTCGCCCGTAGACGGCACGCTATCGCACGAAGACATCTACGCGGCAGTCTGTCCCTACGTCAGGGCATTTCCTAATAGAGAAGCATACGAACGCTGGGAAAAGACGGTTCCTGCAGCGACCGTTGCGTTGCCACTCCCGGGCGCTACGGACATCGCAGCCGGCCTCATCGAGTAATTTTAGAAAAGGCTGGTCGAGTACTTCGAAAGCACCCCCCGGGCCAGTTCATCGTCCGAGGTGGTGACGCAACAGGTTTCGTTCGGCGCGCTGCAGATGTTCGGCGACCGTCGATGAATCAATATCTAATTCTCCAGCAATGTCATCAGTCGTCACCTCGCGAGGCACCTCGTAGTACCCGTTGTCGTAGGCCGTCTGAATCACCTCACGCTGACGATTCGTGAGGTCGTCTATCGGTCGCTCACGTCCCTCGTACACGTCAAGTTTCCGGAGATCCGGCGATACCCCGGCAGTCTCATACCTGTCGACGGTCCCTGCAATGGCCTCTTGTGGGCCGACGAGTGACAGAGTTGCCCCGTGCTCGTTTACGACCGGATTACAGGTGCCGACAAGGTCCTCCATCTCGCCGGCGAGGCTCTCCGGGAGTCCCGGCGCAGTGAATGCGATGACATACAGTTGTATATCGTCTATCTCCGCAACGTGTTCCCACTGATCAACGCACTCAAGCGACGACAGTCGTTTCTCATCGAGGCGCGTTTCAACTTCTACCTGCACTACTGCACCGAACCCACGACAGACGAGTTCCTCGAAGTCCTGTAGTCCCGCCTCTTGGCAGAGCGAAACGAGCCCCTCGATGCCCATCGTTTCGTATTCTGAATCGCTGATCGTTATGCGGGCCTCGCGCATGGCACGACTCGGTATCCACTGGCCATTTAATAAAACGTAGCGCCCAACATATTGGGCAGTGACCACGACCGAAATGGACACTACCTCCCGGAGATAAAGCGTCCTAGCATTTCCGGAGGACAATCTTTTGTCCTGTTTCTGGTACGCTACGACGATGACAGCCATCGAAACACACGGCCTCACCAAGCGCTTCGGCGACGTCGTAGCCGTTGACGACCTCGACTTATCCGTCGAGAAAGGTGAGGTATTCGGCTTCCTCGGGCCGAACGGTGCAGGCAAGTCCACCACCATCGACATGCTACTGGACTACGTTCGCCCCACCGAGGGGACCGCGACAGTACTGGAGATGAACGTTCACGAGGAGTCGGAGGCGCTTCGAGAGCGCATCGGCGTCCTCCCTGAGGGACTCGGCCTCTACGAACGGCTGACAGGGCGGCGTCACCTCGAACTCGCCGCCAATTGGACGGACGCCACTACCACTTCCGACGCAGTCCTCGACCGCGTCGGTCTGGCCGAGGGTGACGCTGCCCGACCCGTCGGCGATTACTCGAAAGGAATGCAACAACGGTTGGCGCTAGGAATGGCGCTGGTCGGTGATCCCGATCTCCTCGTCCTCGACGAACCCTCGTCTGGTTTCGACCCCCACGGCATCCGGGAGATGCGCGACCTTGTCCGCGAAGAGGCTGCCGACGGGACGACCGTCTTCTTCTGCCACATCCTCGGCCAAGTCGAAGCAGTGTGTGATCGCGTCGCCATTCTGTCCGAGGGCGACTTAGTGGCCGTCGATACCGTCGAGGGACTACGGAAAACTGTCGGGGCTGGCTCCGAACTTCACCTGCGCATAGCCGGTGATTTCGATAGTAGTGTGGCCGACATCGATGGTGTCGATTCCACGCAGTTTGCGGACGGCATCCTCCGAATCGGATGTGGGGACTCACGTGCGAAAGCACGAGTCATTACGAAACTCACGAACGACGGTATCGAAATCCTCGACGTAGACTCCGAGCAGGCATCGTTGGAAGACGTGTTCACAGCGTACACGACGGGTGGTCGTTCCGACGCGGACCGTAACGACTTCCGTCAAACCCAAACGGTGAAACCATGACGGTGAACTGGATGGACGTTGCCCGGAAAGACTTCGAGGACGCCGTGCGTTCTAGGATGCTGTGGGGCATCAGTTCCGTGTTCGTGGCCTTTCTGGTGATGTCCCTGCTATCGGCCGAACAGCTATTTCCGGCTACCGTAACCGTCGATGCCTCGATGGCGCTGGCAGGCGTGGCGATGCTTGCCCAACTGTTCGTCCCGGGCGTCGCGTTGGTCGCCAGCTATCTTTCTGTCGTCAGTGAGCGCCGCTCGGGCAGCCTGCGCGTACTATTGAGCTATCCGTTCTCCAGGTTCGACATCGTGGCAGGCAAACTCGTCGGACGGACGTTGGTTACCGGCGTGGCATTGACCGTGGGACTCACTATCGCCACCGTCTTCGTCGTGGTGCTGTACGGGTTCCCGAACCTCACATCGTTTGCCGGGTTCATCGCCGCGAGCGTGCTGGTCGGGCTGACGTTCACGGGATTAGCAGTCGGCGGCTCGGCCGCTGCGGCAACCCGCGGGCGAGCGATGGCGTTCACGATAGGGTCGTTCGTAGGCATGGTGTTCTTCTGGAAACCGGTGGTCGTCGGCCTCTATTACGCGGTTACCGGCTCGCTTCCGGGGGTGGAAGTCGAACGGTGGTACGTCTTCCTGCAGCGACTCAATCCGCTGGAGGCGTACCGCGTAATTGCGAGCGCTGCCCTCGACCGCCCGGTGAGCGAGGTCCCCGAACTTCCTATCGAAGACATCCCCGCAGGGATTTCGTCCGAGAGACTGGCGCTCGCGGACCGGCTCGGAGGCGATGTACCCATCTACCTCACGGACTGGTTCTCGGTCGTCGTCCTGCTCCTCTGGGGACTTGTCCCTGTCCTCGTTGGCTACTGGTGGTTCGAGAATTCCGACCTGGGGTGACTCAGCGACGCGGCGATGAACGACCCCGCCCTGTCGGTTCAAGAGGCTGCCCAAGCGGCCTTGGAACGGACGGAGAGTCGAATCGGGGGCGTAAGATAACACGGAGATAGAGTCGCCGACACACGCGAACAGGGAGGTGCGAATCCGACCGGGAAACGTCACGAGCAACGAGTAGGCGGGTTCCGTTCCGCATTTAACGATTGGGCCGAAGGCGACCGGGCTCGCCCGGCGCACGACTCAAGTCGCTCGCGCCCGTCCCGTCCTCCGATGACGCTCCTCGTCGACATCGGCTGTCCGGACTGCGGTCGGAAGCGGACGGTCGAGAAGCGCGGCCTCGACCGCTACTACTGCACCGAGTGCGACCGGGCGTTCACCAGCGAGGACGTGCTCCCCTGATTCGGTCGGCTACTCCTCGCAGAGTTCGTAGGTCGCCTCGACGCGCGCCGTCACGTCCATGGGACCGCTCTCGGGACCCTGCGACCCCGACTCCTGTAGCGCCTCGCCGAGTCCGGACGCGGTCCGTCGGTTCATCGCCTCCTGGTCGGTGGCGATGGAGCGCACGTCGCCGACGCGCAGGCCCTCGGCCGCGGCGGCGGCCTCGGCCCGCTTCCGGGCGGTTTCGGCGGCGTCGGCGACGGCCTCCCGGTCGAGTTCGCGCTCCGTCTCGGTCCGGAAGCCGAAGTTCACGGTGTCGACCTCCGCGCCCGCGTCGTCGACGGCGGCCGTCAGCACCTCGCCGACCGAGTCGAGGTCCCCGAGCGTGACGATCAGCGTCTCGGTCGCCTCGTAGGGTCGGGATTCGGGGTCGTCCTCGGACTCCCGCGTGCAGTGGGGCGTGCGGTGGGGCGGTCGCTGGGTGACGGTGAATCGAATCGTCCGGACCCGGTCGCCGGGAACCCCGGCGTCGGCGAGGACGCTCCGCAGTCGGGCGGCCCGCTCCGCGACCCCGCGGCGGGCGGCCATCACGTCCGGTTCGACCGCGTTCGACGACAGTTGGACGGTCACCTCGTCGGGCGGTGCGCTCGTCCGGCCGGTCGCGGCGGTGGTGACGGTTCGGTCCGGCATGGCGGTATCGTCGGCGGCCGAGATTTTGTAGTTTACCCGACCGGTGGACGTGGTACCGATTCGCGTCGGCGCATCCGGGGCGTGACGGGTCACCGCGGCAGACTCTCGATACCGACCGTCTTCGCGGTCCGCCATCCCGCGACGACGGCCGAGAGGGTGCCGATGACCAGCACGATGGCCGCCCCGAGCAGCAGCGCCCGGGCCTGGAGTTGGACAAGCCCTTCGAAGCCGACCACGTGCTCGGCGACGACGTTCAGGCCGAAGACGAACGGCGGGTCGGGGTGGGCCCGTTCGAGTTCCGGCGCCACCGCCCTCGCGTTCGTCTCCGCCCCGTTTCCGCGTCGGTTCGGCCCTCCGGTCGCCGCGTCGGAACTCCCGTCCATCTCCCCGCACTCGGAACGGTTACTGGAACGGCGGCCCGACACTTATGGTTTCAGACGGTCCGAGCCGACCGGCGGTAAATTCGAGTGCGGCCGGGGAGCGGGCGACTCCGCCGGTCGCCGGTCCCGCAATCCCGCGGTTTCCGACGGGAGCGAGTGCCGCGGTCGCACCGACATTGGGAGCCGACCCGGAGCGCGGACGACTCCGCATCGTGTCAGCCCGGTAGAGGCGAATACTGTCGTCGGCGCGACGATTCCGCCCCGAGACTTTTCCTCCTTCCCGTTGACGACTCCGGCAGTGGGTGCTCTCGTATGACGACCAAAGACCGCTGGTACGAAAACGCCGTCTTCTACGCCGTCGACGTCGAGGCGTTCGCCGACGCCGACGGCGACGGCGTCGGCGACTTCGAGGGACTGACGAACCGCCTCGACTACCTCTCCAGTCTGGGCGTCGACTGCCTGTGGCTCCTGCCGTTCTACCCCTCCCCGAACCGCGACAACGGCTACGACGTGACCGACTACTACGGCATCGACCCGCGCCACGGCACGTTCGGCGACTTCGTGGAGTTCATGCGGGCGGCCGACCACCACGGCATCGAGGTCATCGTCGACCTGGTGGTCAACCACACCTCCGACCAGCACCCGTGGTTCCAGAAGGCTCGCCAGGACCCCGACTCGGAGTACCGCGACTACTACGTCTGGCGCGACGACCCGCCCGAGAACCCCGACCCCCACCGCGGCCCGGTGTTCCCCGACGTCGAGGACAGCGTCTGGAGCTACGACGAGCAGGCCGAGGCGTTCTACTACCACCGGTTCTACCACTTCCAACCCGACCTCAACACGGCCAACCCCGACGTCCGCGAGGAGATTCGCAAGATAATGGGGTTCTGGCTCGAACTGGGCGTCTCGGGCTTCCGGGTCGACGCCGCGACGCTGATGATAGACAACAAGGGCGGCCTCGAATCCACGAAACTCGACGACCCCCACGGCGTCCTCCGGGACATGCGGTCGTTCGTCGAGCGGCGGGGCGACGACGCCATCCTGCTGGCGGAGGCCGACGACGAACCGTCGAAACTCGCCCACTACTTCGGCAACACGAACGGGAGCGGTCGGCGTTCTCCCGGCGACTACGTGCCGACCGCGCCCGGCGAGAACGCCGACCCGCTCGCGGAACCCGACGCCGACGCCTTCGGCGAGGGCGACGAGATGAACGTCCTGTTGAACTTCCTGGTGTCGGCGTACCTCGTCTCGGCGCTCGCCGAGGAGCGCGCCCAACCCCTCCGTGAGGTCGAGGAACTCCTCCCCGAGATTCCCGACGAGGGCCAGTGGGCCAACTTCCTCCGGAACTACGACGAACTCAACGTCGGCCGCCTCCCGACCGAGCGCCAGCGCGAGGTGTTCGAGACGTTCGCGCCCGACGAGGACATGCGCATCTTCGGCCGGGGCATCCGCCGCCGCCTCGCGCCGATGCTCGCGACCGACGACGGCGACCCCGACCGCGACCGCCTCGAACTCGCCTACAGCCTGCTGTTCTCGCTCCCGGGTGCGCCGCTGTTCGTCTACGGCGACGAGATCGGAATGGGCGACGACCTCTCGCTCCCGGGCCGGAACGCGGTCAGGACGCCGATGCAGTGGTCGGCCGAGCGAAACGCCGGCTTCTCGACGGCCGACCCCGAGGACCTGGTTCGGCCCGTCGTCTCGGAGGGACCGTTCCGGTACGAGCGCGTCAACGTCGCCGACCAGCGCGGCGAGTCGGACTCGTTGCTGGGGTGGTTCTCGCGACTGATTCGGGTCCGCAAGGAGTGTCCCGAAATCGGAACCGGCGACTTCGAACTCCTCGAAACCGACGACCCGACCGTCTTCGCCCACCGGATGTCCCGACCCGGCGGCGAGGTCGTCGCGGTCCACAACCTCTCGACCGAACCGACGACCGCGACCCTCGACCTGGGCGGCGTGGCGGTCCGCCTCCTCGGCGAGGTGACGGTCGAGGAGACGGCCGACGGACACCGCTTCGAACTCGGGCGCTACGGCCACTGCTGGGTTCGCGTGGGCGAGAACTGACCCGGCCGGGTCGGTTCTCGCCGATTCGCGCCAGACGGGGGCGGTCGACCGCGAACGACTCGACCGCCGCCTCCCCGTCGACGGTTCCGGGCGACGCTCCCAGTCGACCGAATCCGCGCGGTTTTCCGCCCCCGAATCGAACGGGAGGTATGACAGTCAGCACGGCACTCGTCGCCGGAGTGGTCCTCGGCGTGCGCCACGCGCTCGAAGCCGACCACCTGGCGGCGGTCGCGACGCTGGTGGACGACGACCGGCGGGCGAGCGCGGTCGGGGCGTCGTGGGGCGTCGGCCACTCCGTCCCCATCGCGGCGCTCGGCCTCCTGTTCGTCCTCCTCGGCGTTCGACTTCCGGACCCCGTCACGACGCTGTTCGAGGCGGTGGTCGGCGTCGTCCTGGTCGCGCTGGGTGCGCGGACGCTGTGGCGGGTGGTCGGCCGGACGGACGCGAACGTCGGCACCCGCGAACACGCCCACGGCGGCGGCGGTCTCCACTCCCACCTCGGCATCGGAAGCCTCTCGGTCGGACTCACCCACTCCCACCTCGACGGCGACTCGTTCGTCGTCGGCGTCGTCCACGGCTTCGCCGGGAGCGGCGCGCTGGTCGTCGCGCTCGTCTCGACGGCGCCGACGCCGGAGTCGGCGGTTTCGTTTCTGGGGACGTTCAGCCTCCTCTCGGTCGCGACGATGGCCGCGGCGGCCGCCGTCTGGGGCCGGACGCTCGGCACGTCGCTCGAAACGTACCTGAAAGCGGGGTCGGGCATCCTCAGTGCGGTCGTGGGCGCGGTGTTGCTCGCCGAGCAGGTCGGCGCGCTCGGACTCGCGTAGAAAGAGTCTGAAACTGAATCGCAGGTGGTCCGCGGCGCGAAGCCGGGGTTACTCGCCGAACTCCTCTTCGAGGAGCTTCACGTTGCGCTGGTTGGCCTTGAAGACGGCGTCGACGATGGAACCGAGGATCGGAATCGACCCGCCGACCGCGTCGAAGACGACGTTGGCGAGCATCCGGAGCACGGTGTCCTGGGAGGCGCCCATCCGCGCGCCCTCGGCGACGATGTACAGCGAGATGGCCGCCGAGACGGCGTCGCCGCCCACCGGCAGCAGTCCGAGGATGGGGTCGAGGCCGATCTTGTAGTTGACGACCGGCACTTCGACGGCCTCGTCGAGCAGGTCGGCGACGGCGCGCACGCGCTCCATCCCCGGCGGTTCGTCGCTGACGTTCACCTCGATGGACTGGCCTTCGGAATCGGTACCCATAGCTGTTCGCGGTAGGACCCCCGAGGGGAAAAGTTCGCTGGCCCGTCCGCGTCTGCCCGCGAATCGACGGCTCGAATCGCCCGGCGGGTGACCGACGGTACACTTTTTTGGCCCCGCCGGGCGACCACTCGACATGGAGTACACGACGCTCGGCGACACCGGCATCGAGGTCAGCCGACTCTGTCTGGGTTGCATGAGTTTCGGGTCGAGCGACTGGCGGCCGTGGGTGCTCGACGCCGAGGAGGCCGAGGAGATCATCGACCGGGCCATCGACCTCGGCATCAACTTCTTCGACACCGCGAACATGTACTCGAACGGCGAGAGCGAGCGCGTACTGGGCGACGCGCTTGAGGGTCGGCGCGACGAGAGCGTGGTCGCGACGAAGTGCTACTTCCAGATGGACGACGAGGACCCCAACTCGGGCGGCCTCTCGCGGAAGGCCATCGAGCAGGAACTCGAGAACTCGCTCGACCGCCTCGGGATGGACGCCGTCGACCTCTACCAAATTCACCGCTGGGACGACGACACGCCCATCGAGCAGACGCTCCGGGCGTTGGACGACGCGGTGCGGCGCGGGAAGGTACGGCACGTCGGCGCGAGTTCGATGTGGGCCTACCAGTTCGCCGAGGCGCTCCGGACCAGCGACCTCGAAGGCCTCGAGCGGTTCCAGACGATGCAGAACCACTACAACCTCGTGTATCGGGAGGAAGAGCGCGAGATGCTCCCGCTGTGCGACCGCGAGAACGTCGGCGTCCTGCCGTGGAGTCCGCTGGCGAGGGGGTACCTCGCCCGACCGCACGAGGACATCGACGCGACGACCCGCGGCGGGTCCGAGGAGTACATGTACGAACACCCCTACCGCGAGGGCGGCGGGAAGGAGGTAAACGAGCGCGTCCAGGAACTCGCGGCCGACAAGGGCGTCAAGATGGCCCAGATAGCGCTGGCGTGGCTCCTCCACAAGGACCGGGTCGACGCCCCCATCGTCGGCACCACCAGCGTCGAACACCTGGAGGACGCCGTCGAGGCGCTCGAAATCGACCTCACGGCGAGCGATATGGCCTACCTCGAAGAACCCTACGAACCCGTGCGGGTTTCGGGCCACGACTGAGCGCCGCGTCCCCTTTCGCGTCGATTCGAGTGCCGCATTTGTTCTCGTCGGTTCGAACGCCGTGCTTCGGGCCGGTCGGCGAGTTCGCCGACCGGCCCGAACTCCCGAGAACGGTCGAGTCCCGTCGCTAACTGCCGTCCTCAAAACGACAGCTTTCAATAGTTATATACGTGATAACTGTGAATCGGTCGCAGAGCATGCGACGACGCGAATTCCTCCTCGCGAGCGGTCTCGCCGCCGCGACGGCCCTCGCCGGTTGCTCCGGAAACGCCGCCCCGCCCCCGCGAAAGTCCAACGTCGTCTCGAACGTCGAGACGACCGACACCGCCCTCCGCATCGACCTCGCCGACCAGGCGTGGGTCATGTCCCGCTACGACGGCGGCGGTAGCCAGTCGCTCGCCGACCCCGACGACGTCGGAGGGTTCGGCCCCGTCGGCGTCGCCGGCGCGAAGGGGAAGGGCGGCGGCGGCGGTCGAGGCGCGACCGGTCGCGGCACCGGCGGCTACAGCAAGGCGCCCCGGACCCACCACGGCCGGGCGTGGTTCCACGGCGGCGGCTACGCCGACGACTGGTACGAGAACCACTCCGACGAGGTGTCGAAGTACCCGGTGGCCGTCGCGGCGCTCGGCGTCGCGTACCTCGGGTCGTCCTTCGCGTTTCAGGACGACAAGCCCGGTCCCGGCCCGGTCAACTGGGACGAAGTGTACCGGAACCCCGACGACGCGGTGAAACACCCCATCTCACAGGACGGATGGTACCGCGTCGGCACCCGCATCGAGGGCGAAAAGTCGGGCCACGACTTCCGCTGGGAGTCCATCGACCTCGAGGTCAAGGACGCCGGGTCCGGCTACGAGATCGGCGAGGAGTGGAAGGTTTCCCCGCGAATCTGACCCGACGCGCCCGCCCCGAGCAGTAGCGTTTCCAACAAGTCTATAAGTGAGATTCGAGAACGCAGACGCCATGCGACGGTGTGAGTCCCGCCCGGACGACCCTCCCCGACCCGAACCGGGCGTCGCTCGCGGACGAATCGTCGCCCGCGATTTCGCCGTCGCCCGTACGCCCGCCACCGCACGGCGGCCGATTACCCCTCCGGTCGGGTGCGTCGACGCGCGGTCGCGCGACCGTCCACATTCGAACCCGCCGCCGGTCCCCCATCCACGATGAAGGCAGCGACCCAGACGAAACGGCTGACCCTGCTCGCTCTGACGTACGTCGTCTCGTTCTGTAGCTTCGCCTACGAGTTCGTCTACTCCGAACTGCTGACGGTGATGTACGGCGGCACCGTGACCCAGTACGTCATCACGGTGGGACTGTACTTCTTCAGCCTCGGAATCGGGTCGGCGCTGTCGGACGACCTCGACGCCGACGCGCCGTCGAACTTCTTCCGGACCGAGGTTTACCTCGCGGCAGTCGCGCCCGCCGGATTCATGCTCATCGTCGGCTTGAACAGCGTCGCGATTCCGAAGGCCGTCCCGAACGAACTGATATGGGTGCTGGCGCGACTCCCGGCGGTCGCGGTCGGCTTCCTCTCGGGGTTCGAACTCCCGCTGTTGACCCGGATGGTCGACGACCTCGAAACCGAGTCGCGGCTCCTCCCCCGTCGGGTCACCGGCGCGTTCGCCCGAATTCACCGCCTCGCGCTCGGGGTCGTCGGCCTGTTCTGGTCGGTCGAGCGCCGCGAGGGCGAGCGCAGCGGTCTGTCGGTCGTGCTGGCGCTCGACTACGTCGGCGGCCTGTTCGGCGCGGTCGTCTACGCCCGGGTGCTCTACCCGAAACTCGGCCTCGTCCCCACCATCTTCGTGCTGGCGCTGCTCAACGCCGTCGCCGCGCTCGCGTTCGTCGCGCGGTTCAGCGACCGGCCCTGGGGGCTGTTCGCCGGCGAGGACCGGTCGCTGGTCAGCCGCGAGTCGCGGGCGCTGTTCGCCGTCTGCCTGCTGTTGACGGCGGCCTACGGCGGTGCGGTCGTCGAGCACGAGCGGGTCGACCGCGGCGTGACCGAACTCTACCTCGAACGCCAGATAGAGTCCGAGTACGCGAAGGGCGCGATGAAAGCGGAGATCACGAGCCAGACGACCACGAAGTACCAGCACGTCGTCCGGTATCGGCGGACCTGGACCGGCGCGGGCGACAACCCCCACTTCGAGGGCGACACCGAGGAGTGTCTGCGACTCGGGACGGCGGTCCAGCTCTGCGAGAGCTGGGCCGACTCCTACCACCAGGGACTGGTCGACGTGCCGATGTCGATGTACGACCACTCGCCGGAGACGAACGTCCTCGTGGTCGGCGGCGGCGACTGGATCGCGGTCGACCACCTCCGGAAGTACAACGTGAGCGTCGACCACGTCGACCTCGACGCCGAGTTCATGGCGACGGCGCGCAACGACTCGTTCTACGCCCGCTGGCACGACGACGCCTACGAGTACGACCGGCTGAACACCACCGTCGGCGACGGCTACGCGTTCCTGAAGCGGACGAACGAAACCTACGACCTCGTGTTGCTCGACCTGCCGGGCGCGACCGACAGCGACCTGCTGAAACTCTACTCGAAGGAGTTCTACTCGTCGCTGCGCCGCCACCTCGAACCCGACGGGACCGTGGTGACCTGGGCGTACTCGCCCGACGGCTACCCCCAGCACCACAAGGCCTACGTCAACACCGTCCGGGCCGCGGGCTTCGACCGCTACCTGCCCTACTCGTCGTGGGAGGACGTGGACGCCGACGGCGAAGTCGAGCGCGTCGAGCGGTTCTACGTCCTCGCGCCCGGCCCGCGCGAACAACTCCCGGTCGCCGAGGGAACCGACTACGTCCGGAAGTACCGCGACCGCTACCGGGACCTCCGGTGGCGCGAGATGCCCCGCTACCGCGGCGTGGGCGTGAACTCGCTGTTCCACCCGAACTACGACATCATCATCGACGACTGGCCATGACTCCAGACGAACCCCCCGCGCCGGACGACGTCACCGAACTCCACTTCGCCTACGCGACCGACGCGCCGAGTCTCGACGCCTTCGACGTGAAGGCCGTCGTCCCCGCGGAACTCCTCGGTCGACCGGCCGCGCTCACGGTCATCGGCGCGTCCCACTACGTCGGCGTCCCCGACCTCGGCTACCACGAACTCTGTTCGTGCCGGCCGCCGACGGCGGCCGGCACGGACGCGGACGGTTTCGCGGGCGCCGACGCCTTCGCGACCCCGCTGGAGGTGGGCGTCGAGCGCAAATTTGGATTCGAAACCGACCGCCTGCGCGCGGAAACCCGCGCCGACGTGCGCGACATCGACGCGTTCCCCGGCGCGGCCGACGCCGACGCGTCCTACAGGTTCGGTCCCGGGGCGTGGACGACCATCGAACTCGGCGCGTCGCGCCGGACTGCTCGCCCCTCCGCCCGCTACGAGACGTACCACACGTACCCCGAGTACGGCCTCGCCGTCTACACCGAGACGCGACTGACGCTCTGCGCCGAGGGTGCAACCTCCGACTCGGCCGACGAGCGACCGGCCGACGACCCACGCGAGTCGACCGACCGCGAAAACACCCCGCCGACCGACACTCCCCACTCACACCACCCATGACCGACGAGACCGACACCTACAGCGGCGACGTGACGCTCAGCGGCCACGAGGACGCCCCCGTGGCGGTTCAGGACCCCGAAGATGTGTTCTTCCGCACCGGGAGCGTCTCGGGCGACGTGGAACTCCGGAACCCCGAGTACGTCTTCACCCACCAACCCACCGGCGACGCCGAGGTCGGCGACCCCGAGACGGTCGTTCGCGGCGACCTCGAAGACGGCTACACCGAAACCGGCGGCGTCGACGGCGACGTCGCGGTCGAGGACGCCGGCGACGTGTTCGTCCCGGCCGACGCCGCGGCGGGCGGCCTCGCTGTCGTCGGCGCGGAGAACGTCTACTCGGACGACGCGGGACCGTCTCGGGACCCCGACGAGTACGACGTCTCGCTCACCGGGTGGAAGCAGTCCGGCCGGGTCAGCGACCCCGACACGGGCGTCTACGTCACGGGCGCTCACCACGAGGTGACGGTCGAGAAGGCCCGCCGGGACCTCGACATCTACGTCGTCGGCCACGGCCACACCGTCGAGATTTCGGGGCGGAACGCCGCCGTCTCGGTGCGGTTCCTCGGCTACGAGAACACCGTCGAACGCGGGCCGTACCTCACGGCCGACGTGGTCGCCGACACCGGTTTCGACAACGAGGTCGCCGCCGAACCGTACCCCGTCGAGGACCTGATAGAGGTGCCGAAGGCCGAGGCGTTCTCGAACGCCGGGTTCGGCCGGAAGAAGGTCACCTTCCAGGTGCCCGCCGACGGCGACGACTGGTGTCCCAACTGCGGCGAACCTGCCGACGCCATCGTCGAACGCCACCAGATGGAGGCGTGGTTCCTCTTCGGCCACCCGATACGGACCTACGACCGCTCGACCAACCCGGCCCGCGAGTGCGAACACTGCTCGCCCAACGCCTTCGACGCGACGCTCACCGCCGAGGAGCGCCGCGACGTGCTGAAGTGACCCCCGCCCGCGCAGAATCGAGCGCCGGACCGCGATTTCGGGAGCGACGACCCGACGCCCCCGAATTCGACCGTTCGACCCGGCACGAAACCCCAAATCTATATATCGCTGTGGTGAACAATCGAGGAGACGTGAGAGCTACCCCCGCGAACCGTCTGACGAACGACCCCGCCCTCCGCTCCCCGCACCTTCGAACCCATGGCAGGAACTGAAGACGAACCGACGGACGAATCGGACCGCGAGTCGCCCAATCGCTCGGCGGCCGGGCGCGCGCCGCCGACCCGGCGCGGATCGACGAACGGACGCGTCCCCGAGAACGGGTCGGCGCCCGTGACGCGCGAGAACGGGTTCGACCACGGCCGCGCGTCCGCCGATGGAGAGGGCGAGGACCCGCAGGACGAGTCGTCGCCGTCCCCGTCGGCCGACAGGTCGCGGACCCCGTCGTCCCGCGACGACCCGTCGACCTGCCGGTACGCCTTCGACCCGACCCAGAAGACCGACGCCCACCTCCAGACGACGTGGGAGTGCCCGCACGCCGCCCACGCCGACAGCGAGTTCTGCGTGTTCCACATGAACTACGACGAGCGCAAGGCCTGCGGCGTGACCGCCGCAGACGTGGTCGCTCGCCTCAAGGAGAACCTGAAAGCCGAAGACACCCGCGCGAACGAGTACGTCGGTGCCGACCTCCCGCACCTCTCGCTGACCTACCAGGACATCAACGGCGACACCAACCACGTCATCAACTTCCAGCACGCCGACATCGACGGCATCGACATCACCCACGGCCGCCTCGACCAGGGGCTGAACCTCCGGGAGGCCACGGTCGGCACCCTCAAACTCGAGGACGCCATCGTCACCGGCCTGTTCGAGGCCCCCGGCATCACCGTCGAGGAGGCGTTCGTGACCGACGAGTCGACGTTCCACCAGGACGTCCACTTCGAGGACGCCGACTTCCGCGGGCCGGTCGACTGCGACGAGGCGACGTTCACCGAGGACACCAGTTTCGCGGGCGCGACGTTCCACGACGTGGCGCACTTCCGGAACGTCGAAACCAGCGGCACGAGCCACGTCCTCGAAGACCGCGTCTCGTTCGCCGACGTCGAGTTCCGCGACGACACCAGTTTCCGCCAGGCCGACTTCGAGTACGCCACCTTCGAGGGCGCGACGTTCCACGCCGAGTCGGACTTCGAACACGCCGTCTTCGACGGCGACGCCCAGTTCGACCGCGTCACCTTCCACCAGGTCGCCGACTTCGACGAGGCCCGGTTCGACGACGACGTGAGCTTCGAGGAGGCCCGGTTCATGGCGCTGGCGGAGTTCCGCGGCGTGGAGTTCAACGGCGGCAGTCGGACCTCCGACGACGACGTGACCTTCGAGAACGCGATTTTCGAGGGCGAGGCCGACTTCAAACTCGCGCGGTTCCGGTTCGCCGACTTCAAGGACGCGACGTTCGAGGGCGACCTGAACTTCGACCGCGCGCGGTTCGACGCCCGGGCCGACTGCCACCGCATCTCGGTCGCGGGGCAGACCGACCTCCGGCGAGTCGAGTTCGTCGACACCGTCAACTTCGACGGGAGCGAGTTCGCCGACGAGGTGACCGCCGTCGAGGCCGAGTTCGGCGGCGACGCCGACTTCGTGAAGGCGACCTTCGACGCTGTCGCTCGGTTCACCGAGGCCCGCTTCCGCGAGGACGCGAGCTTTCGGGCCGGTACCTTCCGCGACCGGGCGGTGTTCCGCGGCGCGGTGTTCGAGGGCGAGGCCAAGCACCTGGAGGAGAACGCCTCCTTCGAGGAGGTGGCGTTCCTGTCGAGCGCGGACTTCGAGGCCGCACGGTTCACCAACGCCTCGTTCCGGGACGCGACGTTCCACGACGAGTGTCGGTTCCGGCGCGCCGAGTTCCTCGACGGGGTCAACTTCCGGGTGCACGCCGGCGACGACGACGTGTACGTCGACCTCACCGAGGCGACGGTCGAGGGCGGTTCGGTGGTCCTGGCCGGCGGCGACCCGGTGCTGTACGACTTCACCAGGGCGACGGTCGGCGAACTCCAGTTGGAGAGCGAGGGGAGCGAACACGAACTGCTCGACCACTTCCGCATCTGTCTCACCGACTTCGACCACTTCGACTTCAGCAACCACCACGGCTACCTGGAGCGCAACGACTGGAACGTCCACGCCTTCCTCGGCGACGACCGGCCGGCCACGCCCACGCCGACCGTCGAGATGACCGACGAAGTGATCGAGGAGACCTACCGGAAGGCCCAGGACAGCGCCGACGCGGTCGGCGACACGCCCGCCTCCCGGGAGTTCGAGTTCAAGCGCTACTACTACAACCGCAGGAAGAACCTCGACATCGTCCGCAACGAGTACTCGCTCAACGGGTGGAGTCGGGCGAAGAAGGCCTCCAGCGTCGCGCTCAACTACTTCATGCAGTTCACCTGCGGCTACGGCAACCGCCTGCCGCGAATCGCGGCGCTCACCTTCTTCCTCCCGGCGCTGTTCGGCGTCCTCTACGTCCTCGGCGGGCCGTTCCAGACCCAGGCGGGCGTCCTCTGGAGCGACGGTACCATCGACCCGACGGTGCTGTTCGACGGGCTGTACTACAGCTACATCAGCTTCAGCACCATCGGCTATGGCGACATCGGGCCGGTCGGCTGGGCCGCGAAGCTCCTGGCGATGAGCCAGGGGATGTTGAACGGGTTGTTCTTCACCCTGCTCACGTTCACGCTGTTCAAGCGGGTACTGGGTGGGAGCTAGGTTCGCCCGACTTTTCTCCGGTTCTTCGCGTTCTTCCGTGTCGCTCGCGCCGACGAGCACATTCGCGGAAGGATCGGCGGTGGTCCGTCTTTCGCGGCGACAGCGCCCGCGCGGGCGCTGTCGCCGACGTCGCGGATGACGAATTTTGCTCGCGACTCTGCGGGAACGAGGACGCGACTCGGCGGTTGACGCAGTGGCGGGCGATGGACCCGAACGTCGCACGACTGCAGGTGGTACGTCGGGCCGCGAACGGCGACCGCTTTCCGTCCTCCGACGAGCACCGCGGGACGTCCTCCCCGCGTCGTTTCGGGACCGAAATTGGCGCTCCGCTCGCCCGGAACCGCCCGACGCTCGCCGAGAGAAACGGTCGATTTCGACCGCGACAATCCTCGTTGCTCCCGTCGAGCTTACGTCCATCTACGCTTTCTCGGACGGGTACATATTGAATAATAATTAAAGTTATGGCCTCACCTCCCGACCACGGGAAAGGGATGCGAACCGACACGTCACGACGACAGTACCTCAGGGCGACCGGCGCCGCGGGCGTCACGGTGCTGACGGGAATCGGGGGAGCGGCGGCACAGAACCAGACTATCACGCTCGGCGGGTCGATGAGTCTCTCGGGGGACAACGCCGACCTCGGGCAACTCTACCGGGATTCGTACCGGCTGACCATCCGGCGAATCAACGAGGCGGGCGGGGTCAAGGCGGGCGACGGCAACACCTACCGGTTGGAGATGATTCTCCGGGACGACGAGAGCGACGCCTCGACCAGCAGGGCCATCTACCAGGAACTCATCGACCGCCAGGGGGTGAACTACCTGCTCGGGCCGTACTCCAGCACCGTCACGCTCCCGGCGTCGGCGGTCGCTGCCCAGAACCAGAAACCGATGGTCGAGGGCGGCGGGGCGAGCCCTGAAATTTTCAGTCAGGGCAACGAGTGGATATTCGGCCTGCTGCCGACCGCAGACAAGTATCCGCTGTCGAGCATCGATATGGCGATGGCCCAGGACCAACCGCCGAAAGCGGCGGCCCTGCTCGCGGAGAGCGACACCTTCAGCCAGAGCTCCGCGAAGGGGGCGCGCCAGAAGCTGAAGCAGGCCGGCGTGAACGTCGCGGTCGACCAGACGTTCCCCAGCGAAACCTCCGACCTCTCGACGATTCTCGGGCAGGTCCGGAGCAGCCCCGCGGATATCCTCATCCTCGCAGCCCACCAGAAGCACGCGGTCATCCTGGCCAAGCAGATGGAGGCCCAGAATGTCGACGTCGACATGGCGATGGCGACCGTCGGGAGCCTCACCGCCTCGTTCAAGCAGCAGACCGGCGAGAACGGCGACTACATGTACGGGCCGAGTTCGTGGGCCATCAACGCGGACTTCCAGGACAGCGTCTTCGGGTCTACGAGCGGGTTCGTCGACGCGATACAGAGCGAGTACGGCTACCAACCCGATTACCACAACGCGGCCGGCGCGGCCGTCATCGAGACGTTCCAGCGGGCGTTCCAACAGGTCCAGAACCTGACCCCGACGAACGTCAGGAACGCCATTCGGGACATCCAATTCCCGAGCGCGTACGGCGACATCTCGTTCGGCCAGAACGGCGTCATCAGCAAGAACATGCTCGTCTACCAGTGGCAGCCACCCCAGGCCGGCGGCGCGACCCAGACGGGCGACGGTAACGCGACCGCCGCCGGGAACGGGACTGCGACCCAGACCGGAAACGGCACCGCGACGCGGGGCGGCGGCGCCGGCGGGTCGTCTCGGAAGACCATCGTCTGGCCCGAGCAGGTCCAGCAGCGCCCGCCGATCTACCCGATGCCGGACTGGTCGAGGCGGTAGCCGACGGATGGCCGTCACACAGTTCGTCGTCAACGGCCTGCTGGTCGGAGCGCTGTTCGCCGCCGTCGCGGTCGGATTCGCGCTCATCTGGGGCGTCGTCGGCATCATCAACCTCGCCCACGGGGAACTGGTGATGCTCGGGGGGTACGTCACGTACTGGCTGGTGGCGTTCGCCGGAGGCGTCCGGTCGCCGTGGCTTGTGCTGTCGACGGTTCCCGTCGCCGTCGCGGTGCTGTACGTGGTGGGATACTTGCTCCAGCGACTGCTCGTCACCCGAATCAGCGAGGCCGACCTCTTTCTGACTCTGCTGGTGACGTTCGGCGTCAGCATCGTCCTCCAGCAACTCGCGATTCAGGCCTGGAGCGCCACGCCGCGGACGGTCGGAGTCGCGTTCGCGGAACCGTCGCTAATCGTGGCCAGCGTCGTCGTCCCGAAACTGAAACTCATCGCGTTCGCGGGCGCCATCGCGCTGACGCTCGCGTTGTGGGCCTACCTCCGGCGAACCCGCCGCGGACGGGCGATTCGAGCGGTCGCCCAGAACCCCGAAGCCGCCCGGTTGGTCGGCATCGACGTGGCCCACACCCGCGCGGTGACGTTCGGCCTGTCGGCGGCCATCGCGGGCGGAACCGGGAGTTTCGTCGCGATGATTCTGAACATCCAGCCCCAGATGGGGCTGGTGTACACGCTCAAGAGCTTCGTCATCGTCGTCTTCGGCGGCCTCGGGAGCATCCCCGGGGCGCTCGTCGGCGGCCTGCTGTTGGGGTCGGTCGAAGAGCTGACGGCGGGGTTGGTCGGGAGCCAGTGGACGCTGGCGGTCAGCTTCTCGCTGCTCATCGTGCTGTTGCTCGTCAGGCCGAGCGGACTGTTCGGCCGCCCGATAGAGGAGGGCGAGTAGATGGCCGAGCGAAACGCCACCGCCGAGGACGCCGGCGGACTCTCGCGGCTGCTGGCCGCGTCGAGTCGCCACGCGTGGGTCCTCCTCGGCGCACTGGTGGTGGTCGCAGCGGCCCTGCCGGCGCTCGGACTCTCGGGCTTCTACATGACGGTCGTGGCCGAGATGTTCGTCTTCGCCGTGCTGGCGCTGTCGTGGGACTTCGTCGGCGGCCAGACGGGCTACCCGAGCTTCGGCAACATGGCGTTCTTCGGGTTCGGCGCGTACACGACCGCCATCCTGCTGAAGGACGTCGGTGTCGCCTTCCCGGCGGCGGTGCTGGTCGCCGGCCCGGTCGCGATGGCGTTCGCGCTCGTCATCGGCCTCGCGGTCCTCCGCCTGCGCGGGGGTTACTTCGCCATCGCCACGCTCGGCGTGTTGCTGGTCTCGGTCCAGCTCAGCCGCAACTTCGAGTTCACGGGCGGGGCCAGCGGAAAGATACTGTTCGACGTGCCGCCGGAACTGACCTTCTACTACGTCTTCCTCGCTATTCTGGCGGTCGAGACCGCGGCGGTCCTCTACCTGACCCGGACCCAGTTCGGCTACGTGCTGAACGCCATCCGGGACGACGAACCCCGGGCGGTCGCGATGGGCGTCGATACCACCTACTACAAGACGGCGGCGTGGATGCTCTCGGCGCTGTTCACCGGTTGGGTCGGCGGCGCGTGGGGGACGTTCAACACCTTCATCGACCCCCAGACCGCCTACAACCTCGGCTGGAACGTCGAACTCATCACGATGGCGCTCATCGGCGGGGCGGGCACCGTCGCCGGTCCCATCCTCGGCGCGTTCGTGCTCACGCTCGTCATCTTCGCGGTCAACACCGTCTTTCCGGGATGGCAGTTGGTCGCGCTTGGCCTCGTCATCGTCGCCACCGTCCTGTTGCTACCCGACGGCATCGTGGGCACCGTTCAGGAACGCGCGGCGGCGATGGAGTACTATCAGGTGAGCGGTGGTGCCGCCCCGGACGACACCGAGCGCGACCGGGCCGGAGACGGGGGAGACGGAGGCGGGAGCCGAGACCGAGAGGGTGGGGACCCCGAGCGCGATTCGGAGGTGACCGACCCGTGAGCGGCGACGCCGACGCCCCCGAATCCGCTTCGCGCGCCGACGCGCCGACCGGCGCGTCGGCGCGCGATGCGGACGACCCCGTCCTGCGCGTCGAGGGCGTGACCAAGCGGTTCGGCGGCCTGACCGCGGTCGACGACGTCGACGCCGAGATCCACGACGGGGAGATCGTCGGGCTCATCGGCCCGAACGGATCGGGGAAGACGACGCTGTTCGACTGCATCACCGGCCGACTCGACCCGGAGGAGGGGTCGATTTCGCTCCGCGGTCGGGAGATAACCGGTCGGCCCGAACACCGCATCGCGGCGGCCGGCCTCGGCCGGATGTTCCAGCACACCCGGGTGTACGGCGGGATGTCGGTCCTCCGGAACCTCCTCGTGGCGGCGAGCGAGGACCGGCGGCCAACGCGGCTGTTCCGGCCGCCGAGCGACGCGGCCCGCGAGCGCGCCGAGGAGCTTCTCGGGCAGGTGAACCTCTGGGAACTCCGCCGGATGCGGGCCGGGCGGATGAGCTTCGGCCAGCAGAAGCTCCTGGAGTTCGCGATGGTGCTGATGACCGACCCGGACGTCCTGTTGATGGACGAACCCGCGGGCGGCATCAACCCCTCGATGATACGCCGGATGCTCGACTACATCCGCGAGGCCAACGAGGGCGGGTTGACGATCTTCCTCATCGAACACAACATGGACGTGGTGATGGACGTCTCCGAGCGCGTGTACGTCCTCGCCCACGGCGAGAAGATAGCCGAGGGGACGCCGGCCGAGATTCAATCGGACGACCGCGTCCTCGACGCCTACCTGGGGAGGGAGTGATGTCGGCCGACCGCGACTCGGACGCCGACGCCGACGTCGGTTCCGACGCCGCCGTCGACTCGGACCGCACCGACGGCGACGCGCTGCTCTCGCTCGTCGGCGTGACCGCCGGCTACGGGAACACGACGGTCGTCCACGACGTCGACCTCGCGGTTCCGAAGGGCCAAATCGCCTGCCTCGTCGGCCCCAACGGGTCGGGCAAGAGCACCGTGATGAAGGCCATCTACGGTTTCGCCGACGTGTTCGCGGGCACCGTCTCGTTCGACGGCGAGGACGTGACCGGCCGCGACCCCAAGGACAGTCTGCGGTCGGGGATGAGCTACGTTCTCCAGTCCCCGAGCGTCTTCCCGGAGATGTCGGTCCACGAGAACATGTTGATGGGCGGGTACGTCTTCGACGACGACGAGCGGGCCGCCGCCCGGGCCGAGCAACTGTACGAGGAGTTTCCGCGGCTCACCGACCTGCGAGACCAGGAGGCGGGGATGCTCTCGGGCGGCGAGCGCCGACTGCTCGAACTCGCGCGGGGCCTGATGGTCGAACCCGAACTGATGCTGCTCGACGAACCGTCCATCGGCCTGGAACCGGCGTACATCGAGCAGGTGTTCGACAGGATTCGGCAGTTGAACGACTTCGGGACGACCATCCTGCTGGTCGAACAGAACGCCGAGAAAGGCCTCTCGGTGGCCGACCGGGGCTACGTGCTGGCGAGCGGAGAAATCAAGCACGCCGGGTCGGGCGCCGAACTGCTCGAAGACGAGGAGGTCGGTCGGCTCTACCTCGGCGGGTGAGCGGCGGCGCTCGCAAAAGAGGGACGTGGTCGGGGAGTCCTACGTCGCCGCGTCGATGGCGGCTTCCAGGTCGGCGATGATGTCGCCGGGGTCCTCGATGCCGACCGACAGGCGCACGAGGTCGTCGGTCACGCCGGACGATTCCTTCTCTTCGTCGGTGAGTTGCTGGTGGGTGGTGCTCGCGGGGTGGATGATGAGCGTCTTGGCGTCGCCGACGTTCGCCAGCATGCTCGCGAGGCTGGTCGACTCGACGGTCGTGCGGGCGGCGTCGTAGCCACCCTCGAGTCCGAAGGTTATCATCCCGCCGTAGCCGCCATCCAGGTACTCGCTGGCGTTGTCGTGGGTCGGGTGCGACTCGAGGCCCGGGTAGTTCACCCACGCGACGTCGTCGTGGTCCTCGAGGAACTCGGCGACGACCATCGCGTTCTCGCAGTGGCGCTCCATTCGGAGCGGGAGCGTCTCGAGTCCCTGGATGGTCTGCCAGGCGTCGAAGGGCGCCTGCTGGTTGCCCAGGTCGCGCAGGCCGCGGGCGATGGCGGCGTAGGTGAACGCCGCGTCGCCGAACGTCTCCGCGAAGTTGACGCCGTGGTAGGCGGGGTTGTCCGCGGCGAGTTCCGAGTACTTCTCGGCGTGGTCGGCCCACGGGAAGCTTCCACCGTCGACGACGACGCCGCCGACGGTCGTGCCGGAGCCGTGGAGCCACTTGGTCGTCGAGTTCCACACCAGGTCGGCGCCGTGCTCGATGGGCCGGCAGAGGTGGGGCGTCGCGAAGGTGTTGTCGACGAACAGCGGGACGCCGTTGTCGTGGGCGATGTCGGCGATACGGGCGATGTCCGGCGTGTCGAGCGCCGGATTCCCGATGGTTTCGAGGTGGACGTAGGCGGTGTCGCCGTCGATGGCCTCCTCGTAGGCGTCGTAGTCGAGCGTGTCGACGAACCGGGTGGAGATGCCCCGGCGCTCGACGGTGTGGGTGAAGTAGGTGTAGGTGCCGCCGTACAGCGACGAGGCGGTGACGACGTTGTCGCCGGCCTCCGCTAGCAGGAAGGTGGTCAGGTCGAGCGCGGCCATCCCCGAGGACGTGACGGCCGCCCCGACGCCGCCTTCGAGCGCCGCTAGGCGCTCCTGGAGCGTTTCGAGCGTCGGGTTCATTAGCCGGGAGTAGATGTACCCCGGCTCTTCGAGCGCGAACTGCGCGGCGGCGTCCTCGGCGTCGTCGAAGACGTAGGACGTGGTCTGGTACAGCGGCGGCGCGCGGGCCCCGGTCGCGGGGTCCGGTTCCTGGCCGGCGTGTAGCGAGTCGGTGGCGAACGAGCGTTCGTCGTTGTCGTCGCTCATACGGACTCCAATACTCTCACTGGTAATAGAGGACCGGTGACTGGTGAACGTTGCCGCGGTCGGTGACGCGAAGGGCGTCGCGGGACCTCGCGGTCGCCCCGCGAGAACCGGTTCGCGAAACCTCGCGTTCGCTCCGCGAGAATATTCGCCCTGCGGGAGTTCAGACGTCCTGACCGTACAGCGGCGGTTCGTCGGCGGTGTCGGTCACTACGAGCGGTTCGCTGTCCTCGAACATCTCCGCGACGGTCTCGCGCTCGCCGCGCGCTTCCGCGGAGTCGAGCATCGCCTGCCGGTGGACCTCGCGCGCGGCGTCGAGGCGGTCGCCCGAGAGGTCGAGTTCGTGCCCGAGCGTCTCCCAGATGCCGTCGCCGTAGAGGTAGTAGGCCTCCTCGTCGCGCCAACCGTAGTTGTGCTCCGAGGAGTACTCGTACTCGCCGTCGCCCCTGGCTATCGCGTCCTGGATGCGGTCGAGCGCGTCGTTCGCGTCGTCGACGTCGACGCCGTACTCCTCGGCGACCGTCGAAACCCGGTCGCGCGAGAAGGGATGGGATGCGGTGGTCATCGTCCCCGGCAACTACCGGCCCGACACATAGCAAACTAACGGCGGATTCGCCCCGGTCGGTCCGAGCGGGCGACGGAGTCGCCCGCCCTCGCGTCTGTCGGACCCGTCGGCGCGTCGGTCGGACTCGGCGCGCCGAGTCCGACAGTACAAGGGCCTCGGCGTGCGTAGTCGACGCATGGACACCCGAACGACCGGGACCCGACCGAACGACGGCGTCCTCCGGAACGCCACATGACGACCTTCGTCGAGGACGTCCGTGCGATACCGGACGGTGACGCGGCCGCGCTGACCCGCCGGCTGACCGAGCGCATCGAGACCATCGGCGAGGCGCTCGACCTGCTGGAGGAGTGGACCGAGGCGAGTCGGACGACCCGCACCGAGTTGGCCTCGCAGTACGAGGCGGCGAAGACCCTCGCGCGCGACGAGATTCGAGAGGCGACGGGCGAGAGCGCGGAGGACCTCCCGGCCGAGGACCTGCTGGACCACCCGGCGGTCGACGACCAGACCAAGCGCCGGCTTCGGGAGTACAGTACCAAACTGTTCGTCTACCTCGACGAGGAGAGTTCCTACGGCGAGGCGCGCTCGGAGCTGTTGCGCTCGCTGGGGGACGAACTCGACCTCTACAAGCGACTCCTGCCGGAGCTAGAGTCGGGCGAGACGTCGGTCGGCGACGCCCGAGAGCGCATCGCGGCGTTCGCCCGCGAGGAGATCGGACCGGACGACAGCACTGCCGCCGACGTGGTGCTCGAATCGACGCCGGACGCCGAGGAGTGAGCCGAATCCGGGTCCACGGCGGCGTCGCGCGGTCCGGACCGCGCGACGCCGCCGCTTCGGAACTTCCTTGACGCCCGATGCGGTAGTCGCTCGCATGAGCGAGAACAGCAGAGCTGAGCTTCGCCAGGCGGCCGACCGACTCGACGACGTTCGAGAGCGCGCGTCCGACGACGAGGCCGCCGAGCGCCTCGACTCGCTGTCCGGCCAACTCCGCAAGATGGCCGACGGCGACCGCGGACCGGACCACGGCCGACTCGCCCGAATCCAGCACACCATCGACGACATCGAGGACGACCTCGCCGACTCCGACCCCGACGCGGCGGGCGACGACCTCGACGCGGCGCTCGAACACGTCGTGAGCTACCGCGAAACCGTCCAGGGCGTCTGAACGCGCGTCGCAGTTCTAGAACGGCTGCGTATTTTCGAGAAACCTCGTCGCCGCTCGCCGAGCGTCGCTACTCCGTTATCGGCCGGAGCTCCGCGCTGAAGTGGCGGAGTTCGGCCATCCCCGGTTCGTCGACGATTTCGAGGCCCGAAACCTCGCCCGCGTCCCGTCGCTCGGCCACCGCCTCGAACGTGTCGGCGACGTGCTCGAGGTGGTCGGCGCCGTACGTTCGGCGTGGGACCGCGAGTCGCACCAGTTCCGGCCGGTCGGTGTCGGGGAACGCGAAACTCCCGAGTTCGACCCCGCGCACCCCGCCTTCGCGGTAGAGCTCGCAGACCAGCGCCTGGCCGGGGAACTCCTCGGCCGGAATCTCGGGGAAGAACCGGGCGGCGTCGACGTAGACGGCGTGGCCGCCGGTCGGTCGGTGGACCGGCACGTCCCGGTCGGCCAGCAGGTCGCCGAGTCGCCGGACCTGCTCGACACGGTCGGCGACGTACTCCTCGGTCACGGCCTCCCGGAGGCCCACCGCGAACGCTTCGAGGTCGCGGCCCGCCATCCCCCCGTAGGTCGTAAAGCCCTCGTAGAGGATACCCCGTTCCCTGGCGCGCTCGTAGAGGCCGTCGAGTTCGGGGTCGTCGCCGACGCCGACGAAACCGCCGACGTTGACCAGACCGTCCTTCTTGCCGCTCATGACCACCGCGTCGGCGTAGGACAGTTGCTCGCGGGCCACCTCGGCGACCGAGGCGTCGGCGAACTCGGCCTCGCGCTCCCGGACGAAGTAGGCGTTCTCGGCGAACCGGCAGGCGTCGATGACCAGCAGGGCGTCCAGTTCGTCGGCGACCTCGCGGGCCGCCCGGACGTTCTCGACGCTGACCGGTTGGCCGGCCAGCGAGTTGTTGGTGACGGTGACGAGCACCGCCGGAATCTTCTCGGCGCCGACTTCCTCGGCCAGGTCGCGGACCTTCTCGACGTCGAGGTCGCCGGCGAACTCACGGTCGCTCGACAGCGCGCCCTCGACGGGGCAGTCGACCGCCGTCGCGCCGTTGTTGGCGATGTGTGCCCGGGTGGTGTCGAAGTGGGTGTTGTTCGGCACGTAGTCGCCATCCTCGACCAGCGCGCCGTAGAGGACGTTCTCTGCGCCGCGGCCCTGGTGGGCGGGGACAATCCGCTCGAAGCCCATCACGTCCGAGACCGCCGACTCCAGACGCTCGAAGCTCTGGCTCCCCGCATAGGCCTCGTCGCCGCGCATCAGGGCCGCCCACTGCTCGTCGCTCATCGTCCCGGTCCCGCTGTCGGTGAGTAGGTCGACGAACACGTCGCCGGAGTCGAGATTGAAGACGTTGTATCCCGCACCCGACAGATTCGCCTCGCGCTCCTCGCGGTCGGGGAGCCGAATCGGCGTGACCACCTTCGACTTGTACGCTCTCATGTGGCGGGCCACGACGACCTGCGATATATTAGTGGCGCGATACTTCCGTCCATCAGTGACCCACACCGCGGTCCGGTCGCCGACTCTGGTCGTCACCGAACTGGTTCGGCGCGGTCGGAGTCGGCGTCCGGGTCGGACCCGAGGGACGGAGCCGTCAGGATTATTGTCGCGGTGGCTCTGTCACCAAGTGTCATGCCCGACGACGCCTCCGGTTCCGACGACCGAGACGCCTCGCCCGCCGGTTCGGACGCATCGGGCGACGTCGTCCACGACCGACTCGACGAGACGTTCGAACTCATGTCGAACCGCCGCTGTCGGTACGCGCTCTACCACTTCGACTCGGCGTCGGTCGACGTGTTCGACTTCGAGGAACTCGTCGACGCCGTCGCGGCCTGGGAGCGGGAAACCGACGCGGCCGACGTCGAGCGGGGTGAAACCGACGCCGCGGACG
Organism: Halorussus vallis; assembly: GCF_024138165.1. Lineage (NCBI taxonomy): Archaea > Methanobacteriati > Methanobacteriota > Halobacteria > Halobacteriales > Haladaptataceae > Halorussus > Halorussus vallis. The sequence continues at coordinate 60,360 of NZ_CP100001.1, forward strand.
CCGAGGCGAAGACCGACGGGAACCACCGCCAAGCCGTCGCGGTGGCGCTCCACCACGACTGTCTGCCGAGACTGGTCGACTTCGGCGCGGTGGAGTACGACCCGCGCTCGAAGACGATTCGGTACTACGGTTCCGACGACCTGACCCCGTATCTCCGCCTGAGCGTTTCGCTCGACCGTCGGTGACGCCGGATGTCGGCGTCGGCGCGGCCCGGGGTCGGCGTCTTCGCCGCCGGTCGACGCGCGGTCGCGCGTCGACCGGTCACCGTCTCGAACGGAGTTTCAACGACGCGTCTCGAACGGCGTCCGGAAGGCTATCGGTTGCCAGCCGATATAACTAAGCGAATTCGATGCCTCTTGGGCGACACGTGACGTTCGACGAGCGACCGGATTCGCTGGACGACGCCGTCGGCGACGCCGAAGCGCCCGAACGACGCATCGAACGCGTCCGCCGGTGTGAACTCCCGGGCGGCGTTGCGGCTCTGGTCGACGCCTACGAGAAGACGGTCGGCGAGCGCGACCGGTTTCTCTGGCGGTGGCTCTACTTCGTCTTCCCGGCGGTGACGCTCTCGTGCGTCGACTCGACCGACGAGGAGCGGGTCCGCGACCGGAAATTGCTGGCCTCGCTGTACGTCGTCCTGCTCGACGACGTTGCCGAGCGCCGGATGGACCGGGCGACGTTCGAGGAACTCGGGAAGGTGCCGTTCGACCACCGGACGCCCCGCCCCGACCGCGAGGGGGTCGACGCCGACGTCGTCGGGTTCGGCGAGCGGGTCTGGTCGGCGCTCGAAACCGACCTCGAGACGGCGCCGCGGGCCGAGGAGTTCCGCTCGCTGTTCGAGTTCGACGTCAAACAGAACGTCAACGCGGTCGACTACTCCTACACGGTCAATCAGCGACTGGAGATGGCGAACCTCGCCGAGACCGACGCCTACGACCCCAACAACATGATGTTGTTCACGTACGCGACCGTCGACCTGATGCACGCGCCGTCGTTCGACCGCGACGACCTCTCGGCGCTCCGGCGAATGCTGTTCGAAGCCCAGGAGATGGCCCGAATCGGCAACTGGGTCACGACGTGGGAGCGCGAACTGCGCGAGGGCGACTACAGCTCGGGCGTCGTCGTCTACGCGCTCGAAAACGACATCGTCGACAGGGAGGAACTCTACAAGCTCAGCGCCGGCCGGTTCGAGGCCGGATGCGACGACCTCGTCGAGCGAATCCGGACCCGCGGCGTCGAGGAGCACTTCCTCGACGAGTGGCACCGGCGCTACGAGGCGGTGGAGGCGTTCGAGGGCGACCTCGACTCGGTCGACGTGCGTTCGTTCCGGTCGGGGATGGAGAAGGTGCTCTCGTACCAACTCGCCAGTCGGGGGTTGAAGTGAGATGGCCGACTCGTTCCTCGTCGAGGCTGTCAAGCGCGCCTCGCTGTTCGAGCAGTTGGCCGACGGACCGTACGACGTTCCGGAACTGGTCGACGACCTGGAGATGTCCCGTTCGACGGTCCACCGCTCCGTCCAGTCGTTCCTGGAGAAGGACCTGCTCCGGGAGACCGACGACGGCCTCGAACTCACGGGACTCGGTCGGTACGTCGGCGAGGCCGTCGCCGACTTCCAGACTCGGGCGGAGGCGGCGGCCGAACTCGGGTCGTTCCTGAACACCGCCGACCCGACCGAGGTCGACGTTCCGCTCGACGTGTTCGCCGACGCGACCGCCATCCACCCCAAGCCGCGCCAGCCACACTTCGCGGTCAAGCGCATCATCGAACTCATCGAACAGTCCGAGTCGGTCCGAATCTTCTCCAGCATCATCTCGCCGTTCTACGTCGACGTGGCCTACCGGGAGATGATGGAGGGCACCGACATCGAGGTCATCTTCGACCACGAGGTTGTCGAGATCATCGCGACCGAGTACGCGGACAAGGCGGTCGAAGCCGCCGCGACCGGCCTGTTCGACGTTCGGGTGCGCGAGAGCCTGCCGTTCGAACTGTTCGTGTTCGACGACAGGATGGGGATGGCGGCCCACGACGACGACGGCATCGCCCGCGTGTTCGTCGAAGCCGACGCTCCGGAGGCCGTCGAGTGGGCCGAGGAGACCTACGACCGCTACCGGGAGAGCGCCGAGCGAATCGACGTGAGTTCCTTCTGAGAATCGGCGCGAGTTCCTTCCGAAGTCGAGTCCCGCCGGGCGTTTTCTGCGCGAGCGACATCGTCAACGCCGCGAGCGACCGGCGAGCGCGTCGACCGGGAGCCGTCCGCCGAGCGTTCGTCGGCGGAATCTCTCCCAGCCGTGAACGGTCGTTCACCGACGACGGAGGTTCTCCGTCTGACCGGAATCCCAATCTTCGACGGGCGACGCCGGTGATTATAAGAGGTTGTGTACGCTACTGTTCGCCCGTCACGCTTCCCGTGAGCGCGACCGCACCGCCGAGCGCTTCGCGGCGCGCCGGAGTACGGTCTCACAACACGGACAGTGGTTACACGATGGACGTTACCGAACCCACCGACGGAACGCGACGTCACTCCGGAGCAGAGACGTACCGCGTCCGCTACGACCCCGACGGCGAACTCGAACTCAGCGAACTCATCGTGATGGCCGTAGCCGACGCCAGCGACACCGACCCGCTCGACATGGACCCGCTCTACGACGCCGTTGACCCGGAGACGGTCAACGACTTCGTCGACCGCGGCGGCTCCGCGGGGTTCGACGGGTCGGTCACCTTCGCCTTCGAGGGGTACGAGGTGACGGTCGAAGCCAGCGGCCTGGTGGACCTCGTCCGGTCTGACGCGTAATCGTCGAGTTCCCCCGGCGGCGAGTGCCTCCGTCGTTTGCGCTTTCGTAAACGAAGCGGTCAGTCCACGAGCCCCGGTCGTTCGCCGGAGTCGTCTTCTGTCAGTAGTCGATTCGCTGTGAGTTCCTATCGTCGCTCGCAGTCCCGTCAGTCGCCACCGGTTCCGTCGCCGCGTCTCGCGACTACGGCGAGCGAACGTCCCAGCGCGTACATCGGGTAGCCGACTGCGACGCGAGCACGACCGGCCCGGCGACGCTCCCTGCCAGCACGTCCAGTCCGTACGGAGAGCCCAGCCCCGCCACCGCCGCCGCCGCGGCGAACGCCGGCGCCGCGAGCACGGGAAGGAACGGCGACCACCGCGGAACTGGCCGGCCGCGCACCGTCGCCCACAGCGCGAGTCCGCCGGCCGACGCGGCGACGACGCCGACCCCGGACAGGACGTGTACTCGCCCGGCGACCAGCGGCGCGCTCCCAGTGTAGACGGGGTGGACGACCGCGAGCAGACCGACGGCGGTCACGCCGCCGGCGAACGTCCGCCCGGACGGGTGCCACGCGAATCGCCGGAGCGGTCCGGTTCTGCCGAGCGCGGCCATCCCGCCGGCGAAGACGACCGCCGCGGGGAGGAGGAACGCCAGATTCGTGAGGACCGCCGGGGCCGCCCGCGCGGCCAGCGCGAGGTGGGTCGCCGCGCGAGCGGTCGCGCCGTCGTCGGACGCGAAGACGAGGTACGCGTCGGGGACGCTGTCGTCGAAGTGGTAGCCTTCTTCGCCGCGATTGACCACCGTCACGCGATTGCCCCGGACCTGCCCGATAGCAGGGTCGTTCGTCACCGCAGTTCCCGCGGGGCCGACGACGGCGAAGCGGTCGGCGTCGATTCCGTAGCTTCCGCGGACCCGCCCGCTGTGGAGGTAGTCGGCGACGAGAACGCCTCCCTCGCGGTCGGCGAACGACGAGTGGTCGAACGTCACTGCGACCGTCCGGTCGACGACTCGCGCCGAGACGTTCGAGACGTGGACGGGCTTCGGTCGAGTGAACTCGCCGAACGACTCGCCGACGATCGCGTCGAGGAGTCGAGTGTTCGAGCGGAGTTCCTCGGCGGTCGACCGGTTCGCGAGGCGGTTACGCACCGTCCAGCGCGCGGTGCCGTCGGACGCGAGGACGACCTCGACCGTGCTGTTCGTCACCGTCGCCGGAACGCCTCGTTCGGACGCGGCCTCCTCGAATCCGGTGTCGCAGACCGAGCAGAGCGGCTCGGGCGGCGCACCGGCGCCCGCGGGACCGGATGCGAGCGACAGGAGGAGAACTAGCAGGGCGGCACGATTCATATCACTACGCTCACAGGGCGATGATAAGTGTCCTCGGTCGCTCCCGACCCGCCTCTCGACCGGTCGCCGGCCTCGTTTCGCGTCCGGTAAGCCGGACTTATCCGGACTCTCGCCGACTCGCCCCGGCTACTCGGGGTTCGTCGCCGTCGTATCGACGCGTTTCGACGGTGAACGCGCAAAAACGGTCGCGCTCGTTTATTCGTCGGTGGGTCGTCGGTCCGGCGGAGAATGACACGAAACGCGACGTTCTGTGCCCTCGCTTTCGCACTGTTGACGGTTACGAGCGCGTTCGCCGGCGTCGGCGCGGCGACGCCGACGAGCGCCCCGGCGAGCGACGTCTCGCCCGCGCCGCTCGCCCAGCAGACGATGACCGGAAACCAGTCCGGAAACGGGACCTCGGTGACGTTCGGCGACCAGTCGTCGAACGGGTCGGCGGTCGTGGTCGACCGAGCCTCGCTCTCGCAGGGCGGTTTCGTCGCGATATACGCCCAGGACGGAACCCTGCTCGGGAACTCCTCGTACCTCCAGTCCGGGACGAGCGAGAACGTCACGGTCCGGTTGAACGAGACGTTGAACCGCCCGCAGGTCCTGGTCGCAGTACCCCACCAGGACACGAACGACAACCGGCAGTTCGACTTCAACACGACGAAGGCCCGCCAGATCGCCCGGTCGACCACCACGCCGAACGCCTCGAACGTCTCCGTCGAGGACATCCCCTACACCCAGGGCGGCATGCCCATCAGTTCGGTGGCGTTCGTGACGGTTTCCGGCGGCGGTAACCAGACCGGAACCGGCAATTCGAGCGCTCGAGTCGCGCGACCGGCGTAACCGCCAACCGCCTTTTCTGCCGGCCGTTTTTCCGGCCAGTTGAACTGACCGCGAGCAGGGGGTTCCCGAAGCGATGACTCCCGCGCTCGCTCTCGCGTTCGATTTCGCTTCTCGGGTGAACGAGCGGTTTCGTCGGGAAGTTCCGGGAACACTTACCTTCCCGACGCCCGAGGGTGTCCCCATGAGCGAACTCCTGTCCGCGGAAGTCGGGCGGTTCGTCGACGCGATGGTGCCCGAACGCGACGAGGTCCTGCGCGAGATGGAGGACCACGGCGACGAGATCGACTTTCCGACCGTGGGGCCGGAGGTCGGCGGCTTCCTCCGACTCGCCGCCCGGATGGTCGACGCCGAGCGCATCTTCGAGTTCGGGTCGGGGTTCGGCTACTCGGCCTACTGGTTCGCCGAGGCACTGCCGGAGGACGGCGAGATCGTGCTGACCGAACACGACCCCGAGGAACTCGAAGACGCCCGCGACTACCTCGAACGCGGCGGCTACGCCGACCGCGCGCGGTTCGAGGACGGCGACGCCATGGAGACGGTCGAGCGCTACGACGGTCCCTTCGACGTGGTGCTCGTCGACTGCCACAAGAGCGGCTACCCCGACGCCCTCGACGCGGTCCGGGGGAAGGTCGCCGACGGCGGCGTGGTCGTCGCCGACAACGCGATGGTGAGCGGCGCGCAGGACTTCGAGGCACTCCTGGACATCGTGGAGGGCGGCGACCCGACGGAGGTCGACGAGAACACCCGCGGCATCGCCGAGTACCTGCTCGAAGTGCGAGATAGCGACGAGTTCGAGACGAGCGTGATTCCGCTGGGCGAGGGTATCGCGGTGAGTTACAAGCGCTGAGTCCGTCTCAGATTAGGTGGCGGAACGCCCGGAGCGCGTTCTCGCCCGCCTCGGTCAGCGTGAGGTACTTGCGCCGGCCGACCTTCTCCGTCTCGACGTACCCCTTCGCGGTGAGCGGGTCGACCACGTGCGTGTCGAGCAGGCGGTAGTAGCCCTTCTCGGTCTCGGCCGACGACTCGACTACGAACGGGAACCCCTCCTCGCGGGCGAACTCGATGAGTTCCTTCTTGCTCGCGCCCCGATACCGGCCGTGCGGTTCGGCGGTCCCGCCGGTTCCGTCGTTCCCGCCAGTTCCGTCGGCCTCGTCGGCCCTGCAGGTCCGCTCGCCGACGAACCGGAGGAACGCGACGTGGGTCGCCGACGGCCGCTCGACGGGGTACGTCGGCAGGGCGAACGTCTCCTCGACGGCGTCGTGGAGCGGTTCCGGGGGGATTCGCTCGGCGTCCGGGCCGTAGTCGGGTTTGGCGTAGATGGGCGTCGCGCCCGTCGCCATGCAGGCGATCATCCCCGCGACGGCGGTTATCTTGCTCCCTCCCGAGAGGTTGACGTACACGTCGTCGTCGGCGTGGTCGTGGATGGCCCCCGCCACCGTGCCCAGGGTGTCGTAGAGGTCGAAGATGTCGCAGGCCCGGCGTTCGAGTTCGATGCGCTCGTTCGCTTCGAGTTCGGCGAGGAACGCCGCCAGATACGACGGGTCGGCGTCGCTCTCGGCGTACTCAACGGCGACGACCTTGTCGGCCTTCCACTCCATGACGGGGTCGCGCAAGCGGGCGTACTCGAAGCCGAGCGGGACGACCTGCACGCGCTCTGCCACCGGCGGGGGCGACTGCATACCGGCGGGTCGAACGGAGACGGTAAAAACGGTACGGGAACGTCGTTACCGTCGACAGTTTCCCGCGACCGCGTTCCTCGACGACTTCGACTCGCTCCGACGCCCGCGATTACCGCTTCGCCCGGCCCAGTTGGACCAGCAGGACGCCGCCGCCGCCGACCGCGAGGACGCCGAGCAGTTCGTGGGGCCGTATCGCCTCACCGAGGAACAGCCACCCGAGCGCGGCCACCTGGACGAGCATCGTGTTGTTGACGACGCTCGACTCGACCGCCGTCAGCGTCTCCAGCGTCCGGTTCCACAGTGTGAACGCGCCCGCGGTGTTGACCACCGCGAGCCACGCCACGACGGCCCAGTTTTCGAGCGAGAGCGTCGGGAACCCCTGGGAGGCGACGCCGGCCGCGAGCAGGACCGCCGCCCCGACTCCCATGCTGACGGTCGTCACCGCGAGCGGGCCGAGGTCCGAATCGCGGTTGACCCGCCGCCCGAGCACCGACCCGCCGGCGTTGCCCAGCAGACCGACGGCCATCACCCCGAGGCCGAACGCCGACCCGAGCGGGCCGGCCCACGGCCGGAAGTACGCCAGCGCGCCGCCGACCAGCGCGACCAGGCCGACCCACTGGCGCGCCGTCGGCTGCTCCGCCACTCGCCGGGGTTGTCGCTCGCCTCGCTCGCCTTCTCGCGGTTCGCGCCGCGCCCGCGGCGCGAACCGCGCGGCGCCGAACAGCGCCACCGCGACCGGCGTGAACGTCAACACGAGGCTGACCGTCGCGGCCCGGAGGTGGCCGAGCGCGACGAACTGCGCGCCTTGGGTCACGGCGTACAGGACGACCCCGAGCGCGAGTAGTCGCGCCCACGCGGCGGGACCCGCCCGACGGACTCGCCGGTGGTGGCCGTCGCCGACGAAGAACGGGAGCAACACCAGCGACGCGAGTCCGTACCGAAGTCCGGCGAACGTGAGCGCGGGGATATCTTCGAGACCGACCGTGACGAGGACGTACGACGACGACCACAGTAGCGTGACGAACAGCGCCTCGCGGACGGCCCGGGTGCGGGCCGAACCCGAGGGAATCGCCGGAAGGGAGGTCCGCATATCGACCATGCGCTCGGTGGAGGTCGGCCGACGGTGTAGGCACCGACGTTACCGTCGTTACTATCGCTACCGGTAGACCGCGACACTGGTTCTTCGTTCAGAACCGGGTCGGAAGCACACGTTAACTACAGCGCGCGAACGGATTACGCCCGATTTCGACCGACCCCGAATCTGGTAGAACCGTCCCGCTGAACGGGACGCGTCCGTCACTCGAACGGCGGAGAAACCTCGTCGGGTTCGAAGCCGTCGACGTAGACCCGGACGACTCGTGTCGATGCCCCGGACGCGACGACCTCCGGAACTCGATGGCGGTGATTTTGATGCAGGTAGCGAACCGCTCCGGCAACGCCCCCGATTGCGAGTCCGGCACCGACGAGGAGCCAGAGACGGTAGGAGTACCAGACGCCGAAGACCGCCCCCGTAACCGCCGGCAGGACACCGACCGTGAGCGACCCCAGTAGTCTGCGCTGTCGGGCTTCGGACTCGTGCGCGACGACGACCCGGCGACCGTCACCCGCCGGGACGACCCGGTGAACGTCGTCGTACCGAAGTACATCGAAGCGTTCGACCGTTCCGGACCCGGTTCCGTCGCCCGACGCAGATTCCCCGTCTGTCATGCTAACTACGACTCTCTCTGTCGTTCAAAAGACTGTTCGGGTCGCGGTCTCGGCGGAACCCCGAACGGCGTTCGACTTCGGTGGGTTCTGGACTCCGCTCCGTCTTCACCGCGGCCATCCGCGAGCTGACCCGCGCGCGACAGGATGAGTGACACGAGTGGACGGACTATCTAGCCGAGTCCCAGCCCAGTTTCGGGTGCCGTCCTGAACGGGGAACCCGTGTTAGCAACTGCTGGCACCGTCGGGGCGACCGCCGGCGCGTTCGGAGTCGAACCGCCGCCGGGAGCGGTCGCTCGCGGCGCGTGGACCGTCGAGAGAAGACCCCACATCGTCCCCGAGACAAAAACCTACCATGTGATTTCGCTTATAACTCCTTCAGTTTTCCGGTTCTATTGGACGCTACGCACAGACCTTCTTCCCCCCGAATCGTCGGGAAGCGTGCGATGTCACACGACCTCACTCGCGCCCAGCGAGACAGATTCGCCAGAAACGGATTCGTCGTCCTCCGAGGCGCGGTTGATGACGAAATCATCGCCGACGCTGGGGCCTCGGTCGCCGAGACGGTTCCCGAGGACTTCTCGGACTTCGAGGCGCTAGCGGCCAGTCCCGAACGCCGCAACTACTGGGGCGACCTCGAGGAGATGGAACCGTTCGGGCGACTCAACCGCCGACTGTCCGAGTTCGCCGAATCGCTGGTCGGCGAGGGGACGTTAGAGCCGCCGGGGGAGTTCGTTCAGGCCGCGGTCCGGTATCCGGAAGGCGAGTTCGCGAGCGACCCGAACCGCCCGACGACGGCCGGCGAGGGGAACCCCCACGTCGACGGGTTCGAATCCGACGGCACGTTTCGGCCCTTCTCCCTCGGCGCGACGACGTACCTCGACGACGTCGCCCCCCAGGGCGGCGGCCTCACGGTCTGGCCGGGGTCCCACTGGCGAGTCGCCGAGTTCTTCGCCGAGAACGACGCGGAGGACTTCTCGAACGACGAGGCCAGTTCGCTGGTCGGCGACGCAGAGCCGTTCGAGGTGACCGGTCGGGCGGGAACCGTCGTCCTGTGGCACAGCCTGCTCGTCCACACGGGCGGCGTCCACCTCGGACGCCGCCCCCGCGTGGCGGCGTTCACCCGGTTCGTCCGACAGGACGTCGAGGAGACGAAGTACGACGCGCTCGCGGCGCCGTTCGAATTTCTGGACGGGGTCGACCCGCGGGAGGACGTTCGCGGCTAGGGCTTCGCACCTCTCTCGTTGTGTGCGACGACGGACCGGCGTTCAGCAGACGTGGCCGCCGCCGTCGACCCACACCGTCTCGCCCGTGACGTAGGACGCGGCGTCGCTGGCCAGGAAGAGGTAGGCGCCCGCGAGTTCCTCGGGGTCGGCCGCGCGCAGGGGCAGGTCGGGCGTCTCTCCTTCGGGAGCCATCGACTCGGCCTCCTCGGCCCACCCTTCGCGTATCTCGGTGGCGACCGGGCCGGGTGCGACGGCGTTGACCCGTACGCCCTCGGGGGCGAGTTCGAGCGCCGCACTTCGGGTTATCATCCGAATCGCGCCCTTGGTCGCGGCGTAGTGGGAGTGGTCCCACGCCGCCCGTCCCTGGGTGTCCGAGGAGGTGTTGACGACCACGCCGGGTTCGCCCCGGTCGATCATGTCCTCGGCGGCGATTTGCGTGCCGAAGAACGTCCCTCGGGCGTTGACGGCGTGGACCTCCTCGAACTCCTCGGGCGTCACGTCGAGGAACCGCCGCTTGGTGTAGACGCCGGCGTTGTTCACCATCGCGTCCACGCCGCCGAACTCGCGGGCGGCCTCAACCGCGGTCTGAATCTGGTCGGGGTCCGAGACGTCGGTTTCGACGAACTCGGCCCGTCCGCCGGCGTCTTCGATTTCCTCGTGGGTCGGCGCGTCGGCGTCGGGGTCTTTCGGTTCCTCGCGCACGTCAGCGACAAGCACGGTCGCGCCCGCCTCGCCGAACGCAAGCGCGATAGCGCGACCGATGCCGGAGCTACCGCCGGTAACGACGACGGTTTCCTCGGAGAAGTCGGGGTTCAGCGTTGCCATCGTCCGCCCGGACGGCCGCCTCGGACTTCAATCGCCGGGCGAAAAGAACGGTCCGGACGTCAAGCGGCCGCCCGCCGCTCGTTTGGCGTTGTGACGGCGACCGTCGATTACAGCAGCCAGTCGACGATCCACAGCACGACGCCGAGGCCCATCAGGAAGATGCCGAGCGCCGACGTCGCGGGTTCGGGGATGATGAACAGCACGAACCCGGCGACGATTATCGTCCCGATGAGGCCCTCGTCCCACCAGCTACCCTCGTCGTCCTCGTCGGCCGCGTACTCGTTGGACGCGTACTCGTCGGACTCGACGGTGTCGTCGTACTCCGGGCGGTCGGTGTCGGCGGTGCTCCCGACCGGCCAGATGCCCCATCCCGACGGGGCGAATCTGCCCGCCCATCCCCCGCCGCCCGACGGGAAGAAGGTGTCGTCGGTCGCGTCCTCGGCGTACCGGTCGCGGACCGGTTCGTCCCCGTGGACCTCCCTGTACGTGTCGTCGTACTCGTCGTCGGTGTACGGGTCCTTCGCCATGTTGGGAAACACGGCCGGGAGCCGGTTATGACCTGTGGCCGAGGACGGTGCTCACCCCAGCGCTTCGAGGATCGCGATTCCGAGTCCCGCGCCGACGAGGACGATTCCGACCGCCGTCGTGGCGGGTTCGGGGAAGACGACCAGTCCGATACCGACGACGACGAGCGTCGCGCCGAACCCCAGGCCCCAGAGCCCTTCGTCGGGTTCGACCGGTGCGTCGTTGGTGTTCTCGATGGCGTCGTCCGCGGCGTCCCTCGTGGAGTCGAGGTCCGATTCGGCGTCGAGGGCGTCGGGGTCGTGGTCGGAGTCGCGCACGCTCGGAAGGAGGGCCGCGACGCGGTTAGGGGTTCGGGCCAGGTCGGCGCTCCCCCGGGGCCCGGGAGAGCGCCGACGTCGCGCCAACGCGACCCCGCGCGACCGCCGACGCTACCGGCGACTGCCGGGCTGGGGGTCGACGTGGGGTTTCGCCATCAGGTCTTCGAACCGCCGGTCGTCGAGCCACTCGAGCAACCGCACCAGCTGGTCGCTGGCCTTCTCGAACAGCAGTTCGCCCTTCTCCGGCGTGGCGTCGGTCTGGTCGCCGAGCACGCCGTTGTCGGTGTTGTCGATGGAGTCGTAGAAGTTCCGCGCGCCGCGGACGTAGGCGTCGTCGTCGGGCCACTCGACCCGTCCGCCGTCGCGGGCCGCCTCCAACTTCTCCTCGCGCACGAGGTCAGGGTCGATGTGCATCATCATCGCCGTCTCCTTCGGGCCGCCGTGGGGACCGTTGCGCTCGAAGATGTCGTTCACGACCTCCGGGATGGACTCGTCCCACATCCACTCGACGGCGTAGGCCACCTCGTCCTCGCGGAGGCGTCGTCCCACCTCCCGGAGGTGGGTCTGGTTGCCGCCGTGGGCGTTGACGTAGACGATGCGGTCGACGCCGTGGTACGCGAGGTTCCGCGAGAAGCTCTCGACGTAGTCGCGGAACGCGGGGGCGTCGGCCCACATCGTCCCGTGGAACTGCTTGTGGTGGACGCTGACGCCGACGTCGACCGTGGGCGTACAGAGGTAGCCCGTGCGCTCGCTCGCGTCGCGAGCGAGCGCCTCCGCGATGCGGTGGTCGGTCGACAGCGGCAGGTGCGGGCCGTGCTGTTCGGTCGACCCGAGCGGGACGACCGCCAGCGACTCTTCGGCGACGTAGTCGCTCAACTCCGGCCAGGTCCTGTCGGCGAGGTACATGTCGGGAGGTCGGGACGAGTCGGCATAGTTCTTCCCCGGAGCGGCGCGGGCGACCGGCGAGCGGGGTGAATTTCGGGCGACCGGCGGCCGTGCACGGCCGCCGGTCGCCGCCGCCCCACCGCGGTTACCTTGCGGTAACCTCGTTGCGTCGGGGTTAGCGAACGTATATTCGCGTGGCTTCCCAACTCGGAGGTGATGACCGAATGGCTCGTCGCCGACGCGCCCCCGAGCGCGAAACTGGTAGTCAAGGTCCTGGAGTACGCCGACGACCCGCTCACCCAGCGCGAGATCAGCGACCGGACCAGGCTGTCGCCCCGGACGGTCCGTAGCTCCATCAAGCGCCTCAAGGAGCGCGACGTCGTCGAGGAGCGCGTCTACATCCCCGACGCGCGCAAGCAACTGTACGTCCTCACCGAGGAGGCGGTCCAGTGTACGGTGGGCGACGAGGTCGACGTGGCCGAAGAGGCCGCGTAGGGAAGAACTGCACGGGGTTTTCGGCCGGAGCACTCACAACGGCGCACCGTAACCGTTTCGAGCGGCGGGTCCGACCGCTCGGATGTGCCAAAGTACGACAAACTCGTCAGGGACGAGATTCCGCGCGTCGTTAGGGATAACGGCGAGACGCCCGTCACTCGCGTCGTCGAGGGCGAGGCGTACCGGCGTCGACTCCGCGAGAAACTCTGCGAGGAGGCCGCGGAATTTCTGGAGTCCGACGGCGACCCCGAAGAGTTCGCCGACGTGCTGGAGGTGCTCGACGCGATTCGCGCCGCCGAGACGTTCGAGGAGGGCGAAGTCGAGCGACTGCGCGAGACGAAGGCCGACGAGCGCGGGCGCTTCGAGCGGGGTGTCGTGCTGGAACGCGTCGAGAAGTAGCGTGCCGACCGGCGCGGCGCGGTCGTTTCGCACCGCCGAATGACAGTTCCGCAACCTCTATCCCGTCCGGAGGGACACGTTTCGCATCTCCATGACGCAGCGATTGGGCCCCCTCGCTCGGACGCTATCGGTGCCGTATTACGAAGACGCCCTCCCGGCACACGACCGTTTCCACGCCGAGCGAGTCCGCGATCTGTCGATTCGCTTGGCGAACCAGTGGGACGAGAGGGTCGATAGAGACGTGCTCTCCGCGGCGGCCTGGTTACACGACATCGGCCGTCCGCTGGAGAGAACGGGGGAGATAGAACATCACGACAGGTGGGCCGCGGACAAAGCGAAGGAACTTCTCCGGGCCGAGGAGGTGGCCCACGACCGAATCGAGGCGGTCGAGCGTTGCATCCGAACCCACAGCATTCGGTCCAGTTCCCCGGAACCGGAGACGCCCGAGGCGAAACTCCTCTTCGACGCCGACAAACTGGAAGCCGCCGGCGCACGCGGTATCGTTCGGATGGCCTGTATCGTCGGCGAACGGTCGGGGAGGGCGGGCGAAAAGTACGCGGTGATCGACGACTCGTCGGCTTCCGAAGTGGGTACGTCGGACCTGCCGGATATCACGTTGCTTCGAGACTGGGCGAGGGAGCGTCTCGACGGACTGTACACGGCTCCGGGACGACGGCTAGGGAAGTCCCGGTGGCGTTTCATGGACGACTTCTTCGCGCAATTTGAGGCCGAAATAGGCGTCGAGGCCGAGAGATAGCCCGTTTTCGTCGGGTCGCGGCCACCCCGAGCCACGAACCGTCTCCGGCGCCCTCGCTCGCGATTGTTCGGTCGCGCTCGGTCGTCTGTGATTAATCTCCGCGCCTAGTCGTCCGTGGTCGGATACTCGCGCGCGAGGTCCACATCTACGTCTTCGAGCGAGGGGCCGTCGCCCACCTCGTGGGTGCCGACCGGCGGCCGGTTGACCTCGGCGGCCGGCGACCCCTCGACGTCGGTTTCGCCGTCTATCTCGCCCATCTCTCCGTCCGTCGCTCGGGCGTCCTGGTCGATGCGCATCGAGCAGAACTCCGCGCCGCACATCGAGCAGAACCGCGCGTCTTTGTAGTTGTCCCCCGGGAGCGTCCGGTCGTGGTACGACTGGGCGCGCTCGGGGTCGAGGGCCAGTTCGAACTGGCGCTCCCAGTCGAAGGCGTAGCGGGCCTCCGAGAGGGCGTCGTCCCAGTCGCGCGCGCCCTCCCGACGGTTGGCGACGTCGGCGGCGTGGGCCGCGATGCGGTAGGCCGCCAGTCCTTCCCGGACGTCCTCGGCCTCCGGGAGTCCGAGGTGCTCCTTCGGGGTGACGTAACAGAGCATGGCGGCCCCGGCGCGGGCGGCCTCGGTCGCGCCGATGGCGCTGGTGACGTGGTCGTAGCCCGGCGCTATGTCGGTGACCAGCGGACCGAGCACGTAGAAGGGCGCGCCGTCGCAGACCTCCCGCTGGCGCTCGACGTTGTCGGCGATTGCGTCCATCGGGACGTGGCCCGGTCCCTCGACCATCACCTGCACGCCGCGGTTTCGGGCGACCTCGGTGAGTTCGCCGAGCGTCTCCAGTTCGGCGAACTGGGCGTCGTCGCTCGCGTCGGCCAGGCACCCAGGTCGGAGGCCGTCGCCCAGGCTGAACGTCACGTCGTACTCGGCGAACACGTCGCATATCTCCTCGAACTTCGCGTACAGCGGATTCTGCATCCCCGTCTCCTCCATCCACCGTGCGAGGATGGACCCGCCGCGCGAGACGATGCCGGTCTTGCGGCCCTCGGTCAGCGGGAGGTGTTCGGCCAGCACGCCGGCGTGTATCGTCTGGTAGTCGACGCCCTGCCGGGCCTGCTTCTCGATGACCTCTAACAGGAGTTCGTGGGTGATGTCGGCCACGTCGTCGACGCGCTTTCTGGCCTCGTAGATGGGGACCGTGCCGACCGGCACCGGCGACCGCTCGACGTTGGCCTCCCGGATGCGGTCCAGGTCCCCGCCGGTGCTCAGGTCCATCACCGTGTCCGCGCCGTAGTGGACCGCGGTGTGCAACTTCTCCGCCTCCTCCTCGACGCCGCTGTC
The DNA here is from genome assembly GCF_024138165.1 of Halorussus vallis. Lineage (NCBI taxonomy): Archaea > Methanobacteriati > Methanobacteriota > Halobacteria > Halobacteriales > Haladaptataceae > Halorussus > Halorussus vallis. The sequence continues at coordinate 75,443 of NZ_CP100001.1, forward strand.
GGTTTCGCTGTTGCCGATGTTGGCGTTGACCTTCGTGGCGAACGCTTCGCCGATGATCATCGGGTCCAGCGCGTCGTGTTCGACGTTGGCAGGAATCACCGCCCGACCCGCCGCGACCTGTTCGCGGACGAACTCGGGGTCCACTCGCTCGCGCTCTGCCACCCGCTCCATCGCGTCCGTGACGGTTCCGCGCTCGGCCTCCTGTAACTGCGCCATGCGACCACTAGGTTATACCACGGGATAATAAATCCTGTCGCTCTCGGAAATCGCTTCGTCGAAAGTGACACCCTCGCCAGTCCGGCGGTCACCGCCGGACTGGCGAGAACTGCGAGCGCTCGGTGACACCTTCAGCCGAAAACGGCAGACGTCACCTTCGACCAGAAGCGCTCGATGAATCGACCGACGAGGCGGAACTGAAAGGGGCCGGTCGCTGGCGGGCCGCAGGCCCCTGGTCGTTTCCGACGCGCCACTATTCGGCGCTCGCCAACAGCGAGCGCCGAATATCCCGCGGAACGACCGCCAGCGACCGGGGGCTTTTGCAGTGGACACCATCCCGCCAATCGTCGCGGTTTCGCGATAGCGATCGGAACCCTGAGGAAATGTCGGAACCACGTCACCCGTCGCTGCTGTCTCGTCCCCCGAGAGTCCCGAACAGATATACGGCTCTCCCCGAAATCACCACGCGATGGACACGTGGCAGCGCCGGACCGTCGCGTATCTCGGTACTCTGCTGGCGGTTATCTTCGGCTACGCGCTGGCGTACGACTACGGAATGACGACCTTCGAGGGCCAGACTCAGCCGTTCTACCACTCGATGCAAGTCGTCGTCGAAACGTTCACCACCACCGGGTACGGGTCGGACGCGCCGTGGCAGAGCCTCCAGATGAACGTGCTGGTGATGGTGATGGACGTGACCGGCGTCGTCCTCATCTTCATGGCGCTGCCGGTCTTCGTCGTCCCACTGTTCGAGGAGGCGCTCTCGACGGCGGTCCCGACCGCGGTCGAGGAGATGACTGACCACGTCGTCATCTGCACCTACTCGCCGCGGGCGGAGTCGCTCATCGCCGAACTCGACTCGTGGGACAAGGAGTACGTCGTCGTCGAACCCGACCGCGAGCGCGCCACCGAACTGTACGAGGCGGGCTACTCGGTCGTCCACGGCGACCCCGAGTCGGTCGAAACCCTGAAGGACGCCAACCTCCCGGCGGCGACCGCGCTGGTCGCCGACGCCTCCGACGAGGTCGACGTGAGCATCGTGCTCACCGCCCGCGAGGCCGCCAGCGACGTGCCGGTCGTCAGCGTGGTCGAGGAACCCGAACTCGCCACCTACCACGAACTCGCGGGCGTCGACCGGGTGCTGTCGCCCCGGAAACTCGTCGGCGAGAGCCTCGCGGAGAAGGTGACGACCGCCGTCACCACCGAACTCGGCGAGGCGGTCGAGATCGGCGAGGACTTCGAGGTGGCCGAACTCCCCGTCCAGCGCGGAAGCGAACTCGTGGGCCGGACGCTCGCCCAGAGCGGCATCCGCGAGCGGTCGGGCGCGAACGTCATCGGGGCGTGGTTCCGCGGGGAGTTCGAGACGCCGCTGTCGCCCGACGCCGAACTCGACCCCGGGGCCGTCCTGCTGGTCGCGGGCCGTCAGGCGCAACTCGAACGCCTGAAGGAACTGACCCGCTCGCCGGTGCGGAGTCCCCGCGGCGGCGAGGTCGTCGTGGTCGGGTACGGCGAGGTCGGCGCGACCGTCACCGACGAACTCGCGTCGGCGGGCGTGCCCTACACGGTCGTCGACCTCCGGGAGAAGTCCGGCGTGGACGTGGTCGGCGACACCACCGACCCCGAAACCCTGCGAGAGGCCGGCATCGAGACGGCCCGGACGGTCGTGTTCACCGTCGCCGACGACACGCTCACGGGGTTCGGCACGCTCGTCGCCCGGGACCTGAACCCCGAGGTCGAGGTCATCGCCCGGGCGGAGGAGACCGAGAACGTCCAGAAGATCTACCGGGCGGGCGCCGACTACGTGCTCGCGCTCGCGACCGTCTCCGGCCGGATGCTCGCCTCGACCATCCTCGAAGAGGAGGAGGTCATCTCGATGGACAAGCAGGTCGAACTCGTCCGGACGACCGCCCCCGAACTCGCCGGCCAGACCCTCGCGGAGGCCGACATCCGCTCCCGGACGGGGTGCACCGTCATCGCGGTCGAGCGCGACGGCGAGGTAATCACCGACCTCGGCCCGGATTTCCGCCTCTGGCGCGAAGACGCGGTCGTAGTCGCGGGAACCGACGACGGTGTCAACGAGTTCACGATCATGGCGAACTGAGGCCGGTCGGGGTGCGGCCGTGGGGCGTCACCCCCGGTAGGCCCGAACTATCCGAACGTAAGCAACACCTACCGTCAAAAGATACTTACCGAGATTCGCCGATTGTACCCACGAGAGTCCGTTCGGACCTCCGAGGGTTCGACGGATGGAGAAACCGACCCATTGGGGGATGGGGAATCCATGGCACGAATACGTACGAGTCTACTGCTGACGACGCTCCTCGTCGTCGCGACGGTTACCGCCGGGTTCACCGGCGCGGTACAGAGTCAACGAACGAACGCGCAAGACCAAGCGCAGGGCGAGGTCCAAACCGCCCCGCTCTCGTCCGGCGAAGTCTACTGGCAGGGCCAGTACCTGCAGTTCTCGGCCGGGCAGGACAACGCCGGCCAGGTGTGGGCGATTCGCCGGGTGCAGGACGGAAACGTCGGTCAGTTGGCGACCGAGGTGCTCCTCGACGGGTCGGGGTCGGCGGTCGTCGGCACCACCAACCTCGACGGCCAGTACGTCGTCGTGAACCAGAACAACGAGCCGGTGGTCTTCCAGAACGGGACCGCCCAGACGGCCGGTTCGGTTTCGGAGGCGAGTTTCGAGGTGGCGACCCAGACGCTCAACGCCTCGTTCGCCGACTCGACGGTGACCAACGACGATAGCCAGGACGCCCGGACCGACCTCCGACTCCAGTCGAACCGCGCGGGCTACCAGGTCGTCCTCTCGTCGGACCAGCTGAGCCCGTCGCAGTTGCAGAGCGTCTTCTCCGACGTCGAGGTGCGGGACGGTCGGGCGGTCGTCACGCGCAACGCCAGTTCCGACGCGGTGTTCGACGCAAACTTCACCGGCATCTCGCCGGGCGACTACGAGGTGACGGTGGCGACGGCCGACGGAACCGCCCAGGACACCGCCGCGATATCGGTCAGGGAACCGGCGGAAGGTTCGGCGTCGCTCCAGAACCAGACCGTCGTCGAACAGCGCGGCGACGTCGCGCGGTTCAACGTCACGTTCAACGGCACCGACCGCGCGACCGTCAAGCTCGGCTCCCGGCAGGTGAACTACCTCTCGCAGTTCACCGTCACCGACCAGGACGGCGACGGCACCGCCACGGTCCTGGTGAACACCTACACCGCGGGCCAGGACGCGAACGCCTCGGGCATCTCGGTGGCCGGCGAGGACGGCCTGTCGAACTTCCGAATGCTGACCGACCCGATTCCGGGTCGGCTCGACGCCGTCAACTACCCGATTCAGCTGTCGGTCGGCGCCCAGACCACCGGGGTCGGCGTGCTCCAACTCCAGAACCGCTCGTCCGACAGCATCCAGGTCTGGACCGCGCCCGATCAGGAGAGCGTCGGTAACGTCGGTCAGATCACCGAGGTCGCGAGCCAGTCCGACACCGTGGCCTACCAGGACTGGGCCATCGTGCAGGTGCAGGCGTCGGGCCTCTACGGCTACGTACAGAACGTCTCGGACCTGAACAACGAGACGACGGGCCTGTCGATGAACCTCACCCGGGTCGGGGAGATCAACGTCCCCGACCAGGAGGTGCCCCTCGACCAGGCGAACCTGATCGTCGACGAGTCGGGCAACCAGTTCTTCCTGGTCGTCGACTCGAACACCCTGGAGCCAAACGCCACCTACCGTGCTAACTTCACGGTGTCCGAGGAGAACCCCTACGTCGCACGGGGTAACTCGACCACGCTCTCGACGAACTTCACCGTCGTGCCGCGGAACGTCACCATCGACGACGCGACGCCGCCCGCGACGGCGAACGCGACGGTTTCGGGGTCGAGCACGCTCGCGCCCGGCACCGAACTGACGCTCGTCGCAGAGAGCACCGGCGGCACGCCGTTCTTCCAGCGGACGACCACCGAGGTCGGCCAGAACGGCTCGTGGCAGGCGACCTTCGACCTCTCGGACGTGCCCCAGGGCACGAACTTCACCGTCCGCGTAGAGGAGGCCAACGCGTCGGAGATCGGTGCAGTCGGCGGTGGCCAGGGCGGCGCCCAGCAGACGACGACCGCGGCCGGCACGACGCAGGCGACGACCACGGCGGCAGGCACGACCGCCGCCGAGACGACTACCGCCGCAACGACCACGGCGGCCGGCACGACTGAGACGACCGTCGCGGCGCTTTCGAGCCTTGCCGGGACGGGCCTCAGCGTCTCGCACCTGCTGGCGATAGCGACCCTGCTCGCCGGCGCGGCGTTCGCCACGCGGCGGCGCTGACCGGGCGAACGTTCCGTTTACGTCTTACCCACGCTCGGTTCACGTCTCGTTCGCGCTCCGGGCGCGTCGACGACGCGCCCGGAGCGCGAACGAGACGTGAGTAACCGGAGGTTTCCGCGGTCGCACTCCTCGTTTCCGGGTGAACGCACGACCCGTTTTTTGCGCGGCCCCGACGCACTCTGAGCCATGACGACGACCGGCGAGATAGCCGACTTCGCGCTCGGACTCGACTTTGAGGACCTCTCGGACGACACCGTCGACGAACTCAAAAAGCGGGTGCTCGACTCGCTGGGCATCGCGGTGGCCGCGATGGAGGGGGAACCGGTGGGCGTGGTCCGGGACACCGTCGAGGAGTTCGGAAGTTCGGGCTGTTCGCTGTGGGGCGGCGGGACCGCCTCGCCGCCGGACGCGACGATGTACAACACCACCCTCGTCAGGTACCTCGATTACATGGACTCGTTTCTCGCGCCGGGTGAGACGCCCCACCCGAGCGACAACATCGCGGCCCTCGTCGCCTGCGGGGAGTACGCGGACGCCTCGGGCGAGGACCTGCTGACCGCGGTGGGCGTCGCCTACGAGGTCCAGGCCGCGCTGGCGTGGAACGCGCCGGTGCGAGAGCGCGGGTGGGACCACGTGACCCACACGGTCATCTCGGCGGCCGCCGGTGCGAGCACGATTCTGGGCCTCGACCGCGAACCGTTCCGGTCGGCGGTCGGCATCGCGGGCACCGCCCACAACGCCCTGCGGGTCACCCGGACCGGCGGCATCTCCGAGTGGAAGGGTATCGCGTCGGCGAACGCCGCCCGGAACGCGGTCTACTCGGCGTTCCTCGCGAAGAACGGGATGGTCGGCCCCGTGAACCTCTTCGAGGGCCAGAAGGGCTGGCGGCAGGTCGTCTCGGGCGACTTCGAGGCCGAGTACACGCCGGCCGAGCGGGTCCACGACGTGATGACCAAGAAGTACGTCGCCGAAACCTACGCCCAGTCGGCGGTCGAGGGAATCATCGAACTCGCAGAGCGCGAGGACGTCGACCCCGAAGAGGTCGCCGAAATCCGCCTCGACACCTTCGCGGGCGCGAAACTCATCATCGGCGGCGGCGAGGGGAGTCGCTACGAGGTCGAGACCAAGGCCCAGGCCGACCACTCGCTCCCCTACATGCTCGCGGCCGCGCTGGTCGACCGCGAGATGGGCAACGCCCAGTACGAACCCGAGCGCATCCGCCGAGACGACGTCCAGCGACTCCTCCGGACGGTCACCGTCGAGGAGGACCCCGAGTTCACCGAGCGGTTCGAGGCCGGCGAGATGCCCGCCCGAATCGAGGTGGAACTCGACGACGGCACCGTCTACACCGTCGAGAAGGACGACTTCGAAGGTCACCCCAACAACTCGATGTCGTGGGAGCAGGTTGAGGCGAAGTTCCACGAAACCGCCGGAACGCGCTACGACGAGGAGCGTCGCGAAGAGATACTCGAAACCGTGCTCCAGTTGGAACGGCGCGACGTCTCGGAACTGGTCGCGCTCCTCGACTGAGACGGTCGGCCCGGCGAATCCGTCGGATTCGCCGGGCCGCCTCGTTTCGGGCCGCCGCGGCGTCGACTCTCTTCTCGCGGAACCCGACCGCCGGCCGCCCGCTCTCGACACGCTTACGTCCCGCCGCCGAAACCGGCCGGCATGAACCTCCGCGAGGCAGTCGTCCCGCTGGCCGCCGCCGTCGTCTCGTTCGCGGTCGTGACCGCGCTCGTCGCGGAACTCCTCCGCGAGGCCGTCTGGCCGTCGCTGTTCGTCGGGATACCGGCCGGACTCGTCGGCGCCGCCGTGGCGTTCGTCACGACGTACCGCCTCCGACAGCGGTGACCGTCCGCTATCGGGCGACGAGGTCGGGGCGACGCCGGAGCGCGTCGCCCCGGATTTACCGTCGAATTTCGATTTCGACCCCGAGCGGACTCGTCGTGGGCGCCCAGGAACGACGATGAATCACTTTGTAGTTCGCGTCTTTCGACGGATTCAGCAGCTGTTTCTGGCTCTATCGACGGATTACTCGGCTTCCAGTATCCGTTTCCGGGACTACGACTAAGTGCGTCGTTCCGGTAGCACCCCTAGATGAAAGACCGTGACCGAATCCTCGTCCTCGACGCCCAGGGGCAGCCGGGCCTGGCGACCGTGCGGTCGCTCGGTCGGAAGGGCCTCACCGTCGTCGCGGGGGGACACGCGTCCGGGCTTCCGGGGATGCGCTCGAAGTACGCCGCGGACTCGTTCGTGCATCCGAACCCGAACGAGCGCCCCGAGCGGTTCGTCGACGCGCTCGCCGCACACCTCGACGCGAACGACTACTTCGCGGTCCTGCCGCTGACCGACCGGAACCACAGCCTCATGTCGCGCAACAAGGAGCGACTGGAGCGAACCGACACCCTGGTCGGCGTCGAGGACTGGGAGCGGTTCCGGCGCGCGAACGACGACGGACTGCTGTTCGACACCGTCGGCGACGCCGACGTGCCGACGCCCGAAACCCGCGTCCCCGAGTCGCTGTCGGAGGTCGACGCCGTCGCCGACGACATGCCGTACCCGGTGGTCATCAAGCCCCGGATGACCAGCGCGTGGGACGAGTCGGGCCAGTACCACAACAACCGCATCACGAGCACCAACTACGCCGATTCGCCCGCGGAGCTCCGGGAAGCCTACCGCGACCTGCTCGCGGACAGTCCGGTGTTCGAGCGCCAACCGCCGGTCGTCCAGGAGGTGATTCCCGGCGAGTCGAAGGCGACGGTCGCGCTCGCCGACGACGGCGAGGTGAAGGCCCACTTCCAGCACGAGTTTGAGCGTACCTATCCGATAGACGGCGGCCGAGGCGCGGTGCGCCACGGAATCCGCGAGCCCCGAATGCTGGCCTACGCCGAGCGCATCGTCGACCGACTCGGCTGGACCGGCCCGCTCCACGTCGAATTCATCGAGCGCCCCGACGGCGAGTTCTACCTCATCGAGGTGAACGGTCGCTACTGGGGGTCGCTCGCGCTGACCGTCAACAGCGGCGTCGACATCCCCTGGCTCCACTACCTCCAGTTGAAGGGCCTCGACGTCCGGCCGCCGGACACCTACCGGACCGACCTCTACCAGCGCCGCCTCTTCTACAACGACCTCGCCTGGCTCCAGCAGAAACTCGGCCGCGGCGAGTACGACGCCGTCCCGGAGTTCGTCCGGTCGTTCGCGACGACCCGCGAGGAGTTCATGTCCCTCGAAGACCCGCTTCCGTTCGTGGGCGCTCTCTCGGACGCTCGGAGCGTTGCCGCCGGCTACCTGTCCCGGCAGGTGAGGGGTCGCCTGTCGACCGACAGTTCCGAGGAGGCGAACCCGGCCGTCCGGTCCCGAGAGAGCGACGGCATCTCGGCCGCGCGTTCTCGGGACGGCGTCGCTTCCGCGCAGTCCCGAAAGTGAGTCGGCCGGTTCGGCAACCGCACCTTTGTACGACGAGGTGGAAGGTCGGCCCATGAACACCGCGGAGGTACTGGTCGAGAGCATGGAACGGGAGGGGGTCGAGTACGTCTTCGGGATTCCGGGCGAGGAGACCGAGGCGCTGTTGTTCGCGCTCCGGGACTCCGACGTGACGTTCGTCCCGGTGCGCCACGAGCAGGGCGCGGCCTTCATGGCCGACGTCCAGGGGCGACTGACCGGCCACGCGGGGGTGTGTCTCTCCACGCTCGGGCCGGGGGCGACGAACTTGTTGACCGGCGTGGCCGACGCCAACCTCGACAAGGCGCCGCTGGTGGCGGTGACCGGCCAGGGCGGCCTCGAACGACTCCACAAGGAGAGCCACCAGACGCTCGACGTCGTGGACATGTTCGAACCGGTGACCAAGTGGAACGCCCAGATCTCTGACCCCGGCATCGTCCACGAGTCGGTCCGGAAGGCGTTCAAGGTCGCCGAGTTCGAGAAGCCCGGCGCGACCCACCTCGAACTGCCCGAGGACGTCGCCTACGAGGAGAGCGACGTTCGACCGATGGAGCGGCGCGACCGGGTCCGGCGACCCGAACCCGACCGCGAGTCCTTAGACCGGGTGCGCGAACTCCTCGCGGCGGCCGACCGACCGCTCGTCATCGCGGGCAACGGCGCGGTCCGGACCGACGCCGCCGCCGACCTCCGGTCGTTCGTCGACGCCTACGACCTCCCGGTGGCCGCGACCTACATGGGTAAGGGTGCGGTGTCGGACGACGACCCCCACTCGCTGATGACGCTGGACTCGGGCGACCACCAGGAGGCCTCCGACGCCATCGAGACGGCCGACCTCGTGGTGACGGTCGGCTACGACATCGCCGAGCACGACCCCGCAGGCTGGAACCCGAACGCCGAGACGACCGTCGTCCACATCGACAGTCAGCCCGCGGAGGTGTACGAACACTACAACCCCGACGTGGAGGTCGTCAGCGACATCGCCGCCGCGGTCAGGGAACTCGACGCCACCTGCGAGGAGATAGACGCCGACTTCGAGACCGACTGGTACGACGACCTCCGCGAGCACATCGTCGCCGACGTGAGTCCGAGCCACGACGAGGGCGACCCGTTCACGCTCGAAACCGTGATTCCGGTCCTCCGGGACGCGATGGCCCGCGACGACGTGCTGCTCTCGGACGTCGGGAGCCACAAGATGGCCATCGCCCAGAACTTCCCGACCTACGAACCCAACACCTGCATCGTCTCGAACGGCCTGGCCTCGATGGGCATCTCGGTGCCCGGCGGACTGGCCGCCGACCTCTCGACCGACGCGAACGTGGTCGCCGCCACCGGCGACGGCGGCTTCATGATGAACGCCGCGGAGATAGAAACCGCGACCAGAATTGGCTGTGGCTACACCGTCCTGCTGTTCCGCGACGACGAGTACCAGTTGATCACCGAAGAGCAGGAGCAACACCGCGACGAGCACTTCGGGACCGGCTTCTCGAACCCCGACTTCCAGACCTTCGCCGAGAGCTTCGGTATCGAGTCCTACCGACCCGAGGGGTGGGACGAACTGGAGTCGGCGCTCGAAGACGCAGTTCCGAGCGACCAGATGTCGCTGGTCGAGGTCGTCTTGGAGGAGGAGTAGAGGCGGATTAACCGCTCGTCCCGTTCTCGCTGTCACTTCCACGTTCCAATGCGTTTTTCACGTATCGCCGCATCCACGTTCGACACCGTGCAATCAGAGGGGGCGGGAGGAACGGGCGCTTCGGCGCCGGCGCGCGTCCTCTACGTCGGAGACCGCGAGCGGTTCGCCTCGTGGGGCCTCCCCGGATTCGGCGACGCGGAACGTGACGCGGGCGAAGCCCACGCCGAGGCCGACGGAGACTCGAGCGACGGGACTGGCGGCGCCGGCGAAACGGGACGGAGCGATACCCTCGACGCCGCGTCCGTCGAAACCGCGACCGAGGCCCTCGACTTCCTCTCCCGAACCGACGTCTCGTGCGTCGTCAGCGCCGGGCGACTCCCGGACGTCGACGCCCCGACGCTCGTCGAGGGCGTCCGAGAGCTGTTTCCGACCCTCCCCGTCGTCGTAGTGGACGAAACCGCCGACCCCGACCTCGCGTCGGCGGTCCTCGACCACGAGGCGACCGACTTCGTCGACTGGCGAGGCGAGAGCCACCAGCCCAGACAGGCGGCCCGGCGCATCGAGGCCGCCGTCGCGCGCTACCGGGCCGAGCGCGCCGCGGAGCGGACCGAGGCGTACTTCGACGCGCTGGTTTCCCGGGCGCCGGACGCGGTCCTCACCATCGACACCGACGGCCGAATCGCCTTCGCCAACCAGGCGGTCGAGTCGGTGTTCGGCTACGACCCTGCGGAACTCGTCGGCGAACCGCTGACGACGCTCGTCCCCGAGCGCCTCCGCGAGTCCCACCTCGCGGCGTTCGACCGGTACGTCGAAACCGGCGCCCGGACGATGGACTGGGACCGCGTCGAACTCCCCGGTCGTCACGCCGACGGCCACGAGGTGCCGCTGTCGCTGTCGATCCGGGAGGTCTCCTGCGACGGGCGAAGGCGTTTCTCGGCCGTAGTGCGGGACGCGACCGACCGCAGGGCGGTCGCGGACGAACGCCGACGACTCGAGCGCGAGAAGGAGTTCGTGGATGGGGCGCTCGACGCCCTGCCGGACGTCTTCTTCAGCCTCGACGCGTCGGGTCGGCTGGTCAGGTGGAACGACAGGGCGAACGCGGTGACGGGCTACGACGACGCCGACCTGCGGTCGCGCCCGGCGACCGACCTGTTCGCCGACGAGTACGCCGACCGCATCAACGACGCCATCGCCCGGGTGTTCGACCAGGGGGTGGCGCGGGTGCAGGCGCCGCTCCGGACCGCCGACGGTCGCGAGATTCCCTACGAGTTCACCGGCGCGCTGCTCGAAGACGACGACGGAAACCCGCGGGGAATCACGGGAATCGGCCGGGACGTGACCGACCGCAAGCGCCGCGAGGCCGAACTGCAGGCCTCCCGGGAGAGGTACCAGCGACTGGTCGAGACGGCTCCGAACGCCATCTTCATCGTCGACGCCGAAACCGGGACGATAATCGACACGAACGAGGCGGCGGCCGACCTGCTCGACAGACCCCGCGAGGAGGTCGTCGGGATGCACCAGTCGGAACTCCACCCGAGCGAGGAGGCCGACCGCTATCGCGGCGTCTTCGAGTCCCACGTCGAGGACGGCGGCGCCCGCCGCGACGACGACGATTACTACGTCGTCCGGAACGACGGCACCGAGGTTCCCGTCGAGATCAACGCCGGCGTCACCGAGGTCGGCGACCGGACGCTGAACCAGGCGGTGTTCCGGGACATCTCCGAACGCAAACAGCGCGAGGAGACGCTGGCGAAGTTGCGGGAGGCCACGCGGGAGTTGATGTCGGCCGAGTCCAAGCGCGACATCTGCGAGGTCGCCGTCTCGACCGCCCGCGACATCCTCGACCTCCCCATCTCGGGCATCCACCTGTACGACGACGCCGAGGCCGTGCTCTGGCCCGCCGCGACCACCTCGGAGGCAGAAGCGCTGTTCGACGGCGTCCCGACGTTCGAGGCCGGCGAGTCGCTCGCCTGGGAGGTGTACTCGTCGGGGACCGCGAGGCTCTACGACTCGGTTCGCGACGAGAAGGGGGCCTACAACCGCGAGACGGCGATCCAGACCGAGATGATCCTCCCGCTGGGCGACCACGGGGTGCTCACCTCGGGGTCGACCCGGAGCGAGACGTTTACCGAGTCCAAGCGCAACCTCGCGAAGATTCTGGCGGCCAACGCCGAGTCGGCGCTCGACCGCGCCGACCGCGAACAGACCATCGAGCGCCAGCGCGACCAGTTGCAGGCGGAACTCGAAGAGGTGTTCGAGCGCATCGACGACGGCTTCCTCGCGCTCGACGACGAGTGGCGGTTCACCTACGTCAACGAACGCGCCGAGCGCCTCCTGGGCGCGGCCGAAACCGAACTGTACGGCGAGGTCCTCTGGGACACCCTGCCCGAGGTGGCCGAGTCCGGCGCGAGCGAGGCGTTCCGCCGGGCCGTCGACCGCCAGAAGCCGGTTTCGCGCGAGGCGTACCTCGACGCGTTCGGCGCGTGGTTCGAGTTCCACGCCTACCCCTCCGAGTCGGGGCTGTCGGTGTACTTCCGGGACGTGACCGAGCGCAAGCACAGGGAACAACAGCTCAGACAGCAGAACGAGCGCCTCGAATCGTTCGCCAGCATGCTCGCTCACGAGGTTCGCAATCCGCTCGCCATCGCCCAGATATACCTCCAGACAGCCAGAACCGGCGACGACGACGCGTTCGACGAGATCGAAACCGCGCTCGGCCGCATCGAAGAGATGGTCGACGTCCTGCTGGTGATGACCCGCGGCGACGACGCGACGATAGACCCAGAACCGGTGTCGCTGGCAGAGCGGGCGGCCGAGGCGTGGTCGAAGGTTTCAGCGACCGGCGACCTCGAAGTCGAGACGGACCGCGTGCTGGAAGCCGAACCCCACCACGTCCGGCACCTGCTTGAGAACCTGTTCCGGAACGCCGTCGAGCACGTCGACGGCGACGTGACGGTCCGCGTCGGCGACCTTCCCGGCGGTTTCTACGTCGAGGACGACGGACCGGGCGTTCCGGCGGAGGACAGAGAGCGCGTGTTCGAGGCGGGCTACACCACCGGCGCGGAGGGCATCGGTCTGGGGCTGACGTTCATCTCGCAACTCGCCGAACTCTACGGTTGGGACCGCCGCCTCACCGAGGGGACCGACGGCGGCGCGCGCTTCGAGTTCCGGAACGTGAGCCCGGCCGCCGAAGAGGCGCCGTCGGAGTAGCGGTCACCCGTCGACGCCCCGTCTCGTGGTGCCGAGTTCGGCCCTCAGAGGGACCGCACCCAGTGACCGGGCGTCGCTGGTCGAGATACCGCGAATGTCGTTCCGTTGGATTCACTCGCTACTTGCTGTCCGAACGGGCCGCCGACCCGCGTCTGCGCCACCGACAGCCGATACCGTCCGGTTCCGGGTTCGTCCGGGGAAGCGATCACCGGAAGCAGGTAGGTGCCGGACTGGTTCGCTTCGACGGTGACGGTCGTCGTCTCGCCCGGGTTGACACCCCCAGCGGCGATTACGGCACCGTTGGGGTGGAAGGCCCCGTAGACGAACCGCCCGGTGCCGCCCGACCGCGCGAGGTCCACGGTAATCGACTCGCCCGCGTCCAACTGCACCGCGTACACGTCCCGGTCGGTGGTGCTCGAAATCGCTCCGCGGACCGACTCGCCGACCGCGAGCGAGTCGGGTCGGGTGAACTCGTCGTTGGGCTCCGACTCGACGTTCGTTCCGCCGGCGGTCGTGGTTTCCGCAGGTACGGTCGTCCGAGTTGGAGAGGGAGTCTCAGCCTGCGTCGTCGGCTCCTCCGTCGTCTGGGTCTGCGTCGTCGTGGTCTGTGTCGCAGTCTGCGGGGCTGTCGTTCGTCCGGTCGTGGTCCCCGGAGGCGTCGGTTGCGGCGTCGACTTCCTCGTCGCCTGCAACACGTACAGTCCGGTGCCGCTCGCGTTGGGCGCTTCGACGCCGAACCGGGAGGCCGGCGCGACGATGACGAAGTACTGCCCGGACTGGTTCGCCTGCTCGGCGTAGCGAGTCGTCTGGCCGGGTTCGGCGACGGTGCTGGAGACGAATCCGCTGGGTCCGTAGACGCCGACGGCGAGCAGTCCGGACCCCGTCAGGCGCGAGAGGTTCGCTCGGACCGTCTCGCCTTCCTCGAGGTTCAGCGCGTACACATCGATGTCGCTCGCCGAACTCACCGTCCCCGCGACCGGCGAGTCCGGTCGAAGCGCGTTCGCGTTCTGGAGGTCGTCGTTCGGTTCGCTCTCGTTGCGCACCCCCGCTCCTTGCGTGGCGGTCCCGTCGACCGCCGTGTGTCTCCCATCTGCTTCGACGCGTTCGCTCGACGACGCGACGCCGGACTGCGCGTCGACGCCGACGCCGGCCGTCACGCAACTCGCACAGACGCAGGCGACCAGGAGCAGGACGGTCATCGGAATCGTCGTTCTCATTTCGACGGTCTGGTTGCGGTCCACCGACTTCAACACCGGATACCGTTATCACGAAACGGCGCGAGCAAGGCTATCATACTCCGAATCGAGACTGATAGCGGTGGAAATATTCCCCGATACGGGGCCGGAAACGGCGGTTCGACCGACCGTTCACCGTCGTCCGTCCCGCCATGACCGAATACGCCACCGAGAAGCGGAACCGCAGCGGTCGTTCGCCGCTTCGGCCGCGACTACTCGTTGGCGATGTCGACGTCCGTCTCGCTGGCTTCGGCCTCCTGGACCCACACCGTCTTCTTGTTAACGAACTCCTGGATGCCGATTTCGGCGAGTTCCCGGCCGTATCCCGAGTCCTTCACGCCGCCGAACGGCAGGCGCGGGTCGGACTTCACCAGTTGGTTGACCATCGTCATTCCGGCGTCGACGCGGTGGGCCAGGCGGTCGCCGCGTTCGAGGTCGTCGGTCCAGATCGACGCCCCCAGACCGAGGTGGGTGTCGTTGGCGACCTCGACGGCCTCGTCCTCGTCATCGACCTCGAAGACTGCCGCGGCCGGACCGAACACCTCCTCGCAGGCGGCGGTCGCGTCGCGGGGGACGTCGGTGAGCACCGTCGGCGGGTAGTAGAACCCCTCGCGGTCGAGCGGTTCGCCGCCGAGTTCGAGGGTCGCGCCCTCCTCGACGGTCTGCTGGACCTGCTCGTGGAGGTCCTCCAGCAGGTCCTCGCGGGCCTGCGGGCCGAGGTCGGTGTCCTCGTCCATCGGGTCGCCGACCGTCAGCGACTCCATCTCGGCGGTGAACTTCTCGACGAACTCGTCGTAGACGTCGGTGTGGACCACGAACCGCTTGGCGGCGATACACGACTGGCCGGCGTTGATGGTCCGGGCGGTCGCGCCCGTCTTCGCCGCGGAGTCGACGTCGGCGTCGTCAAGCACCACGAAGGGGTCCGACCCGCCGAGTTCGAGGACGGTCTTCTTGAGTTCCTCGCCCGCCGACGACGCGACCGACCGGCCCGCGCGGGCGCTCCCGGTGAGCGTCACCGCCTGCACGCGGTCGTCGCGGATGACGTCCTCGGCCTGGTCGGAGTGGATGATGAGCGACTGGAAGACGCCCTCAGGGTAGCCGGCTTCTTCGAACACGTCCTGGATGGCCTCGGCGCACCCGGGGACGTTCGAGGCGTGCTTGAGCAGGCCGACGTTGCCCGCGGTGAGGTGGGGCGCGGCGAACCGGAACACCTGCCAGAACGGGAAGTTCCACGGCATCACCGCCAGGATGGGTCCGAGCGGTTCGTAGGAGACGTAGGTTTCGGCGTGGTCCTCGGAGCCGATGTGCTCGTCCTGGAGGTGTTCCGCGGCCCGCTCGGCGTAGTAGTCGCAGACCCACGCGCACTTCTCGACCTCCGACTCGCCGGCCTCGACGGGTTTACCCATCTCGCGGGTCATCAGTTCGGCGTACTCGCGCTGGTTCTCGCGCAACACCTCGCCGGCGTTCGAGAGCAACTGCTGGCGCTTCTGGATGGGGACGTCCTTCCACTCCTCGAAGGTTTCCTGGGCGCGCGAGAGCGCGTCGTCGACCGCTTCGGCGGAGTCGTCTTCGATCGGTTCGAGCGACTCGCCGGTCGCCGGATTCGTTCGGTCCATGACGAAGGGCCTACGCGGTCGAGCGGGGTGTAGTTTCGGGCCGACCGGACGACGGCCGATTTCCGCCGGCATCGGCGGAAATCGGCCGTCGTTCATCGCGTCTGACCGTCCGTCGCTCCGACCGTCGCCGGCAGTGCCGACCGTTTCACCGCTTAACCGGCGGCAAATCGTTTCGCGAAACGATTTGCCACTCCGTAACCGGCCGCGCCCGGGGGTCGTCACGGCCGTAACGCCGGATTTCGGCTCGGGGGTTTTTGCCGCTGGCCTCCGTAACGGGCTGTACGGAAACGCCCCGGGACGGGGGTTTCGGACCTGGGGACGGAACGGGGGTGCTCGATGAACTTCGTAGAGAGTCTACGCATCAGTTGGCGCAACATCCGCGAACACAAACTCCGCTCGACGCTGACCACGCTGGGGGTCATCATCGGCGTCGCGGCGGTCATCACGTTCGTCACGCTCGGCGCGAGCCTCCAGGCCGACATCATCAGCACGGTGGCTGGAGGCAACGCCGCGACGATGTACGTGACCGCTCAGTCGCCCAGCGACAGCAGGATACCGTCGCTCGCGAGCGGCGGGTCGGTGGTGTTCACCCAGTACGACGTCGAACAACTGCGACAGTTAGAGGGCGTCGACGTGGTCGCGCCCGAGAGCGGCATCGCGGCGTCGTCGGTGAGTCACAACAACTCGACCGTCGGCAGACAGTGGGTGACGGTCTCCTCGCCGAGTTACTTCAAGGTGCGGAACATCAAGTTCCTCTCCGGGCAACCGTATCAGATGGGACAGCGCGAGGTGGTGTTGAACCGGCCGGCGGCCCGGATGTTCGGCGACAACGTCTCGGTCGGCGAGAACATCACGATAACGCGGGCGGCCAACGGCGAGCGGTTGAACGCGACGGTCGTCGGCATCGTCGAGACGACCGGCGGCGGGAGCGTCCTCGGGGTGAGCCAGGGACCACAGCCGCGAATCTACGCGCCGACCGAACCCTACTACGAGCGGACGGTCCAGAGCCCGAACCTCCACGCCCGCCAGAAGGTCTACGGCCGCGTCCTCGTCAAGGCCCAATCGCCCGGGCAGGTCGACGCGGTCCAGGGCCGGGTGTACAACTACCTCGGCGAGCAGTCGGACGCCCGCCTGCTCAAGTCCCAGTCCTACAAGTTCCGCGTGACCACCCAGGAACAGATAATCGGCCAGATAAAGCAGTTGACCAGCACCTTCACCGCCTACATCACCGGCATCGCGGTCATCTCGCTCATCGTCGGCTCCATCGGCATCGCCAACATCATGCTGGTGTCGGTGACCGAGCGCACCCGCGAGATAGGCATCATGAAAGCCGTCGGCGCCCAGAGCCGCGACGTACTCCAGTTGTTCCTCTTCGAGGCGGTGCTGCTCGGGGTCTTCGGGTCGGTGCTGGGTGCGATTGTCGGTCTGGCCGGCGGCTACGCCGGCGCGGAGGCCATCGGCCTGCCGCTGGCCTTCGAACCTATCTGGTTCGCCGCGTCGGTAGTCATCGGCGTCCTCGTCGGCGTCCTCGCCGGTATCTACCCCGCGTGGGACGCCGCGCACACCGACCCCATCGACGCGCTCCGGTACGAGTAGCCGAGCCACCGTTTCGAATCGTTTTAGTCAGTTCGCGTCCGAAACAACGCATTGAACGGTAACCCTCCCACGTAACGGAAATAGGACTGTCACAGCCTCTCAGACGCGATTCGAATAGCCGGTGGATAACAAAGGGCCTGCTCGATAAAGGACACGCCGAGTGAACGCGCTCCGGGTTCGGAGCGAGGAGTGAACGATGTCGGAACAGAATATCACACAGAAGACGACCGTACGTGAGCTGGGACTCAAACGAGAAGCGCTCTGGCTCGCACCCGCACTGCTGTCTGCCGTCTGCGTGCTCTTTTTCTACCTCCGCTCGCACCCCTACCCCTCGTTCGGGGCGGGGTTGTACCTGCTCATCGCCGAGCGAATCAGCGACCTGGGCTACGCCCTGCCGAAGACGATTCCCCACTACACCAAGAGCGGCGTGCCGTTCTCCTACCCGCCGCTGATGTTCTACACGGTGGCGGTCATCCGCGACGTGACGGGACTCGACCCCATCACCATCTCGCGGTGGCTCCCGGGACTGGTGACGATACTGTATCTCGTGCCGCTGTACCTGCTGTCGCGGGACCTGCTGGAGTCCCGGCCGAAGGCGGCGCTCGCCAGCCTCATCGTCGCGGTGAGTCCGCCGGTACTCCAGTGGCACATCTCGGCGGGCGGCATCGTCAGGGCGCCCGCGTTCCTGTTCGCGCTCACCGGCATCTACGCCGGCCTGCGACTGTACAAGTACGGCGACTCGCGGTGGATCGTCCCGTCGCTCGTGCTGTTCACGATGACGGTGCTGACCCACCCGGTGTACACGGTGTTCTTCGCGCTGTCGTACTTCCTGCTGTACCTCCGGTTCGACCGGACGCTCCGGGGACTCGTCCGCGGGATGGTCGTCGGCTTCGGCGGCATCCTGCTGGCCGCGCCGTGGTGGCTCAAGGTGCTGTCGATGCACGGCCCCGACGTGTTTACGGCCGCCGCGGGCACCCACGGCGGCATCGGCGGGGGCATCCCGAGCGTCTCCGCGATCCTCCACATCAGCCCCGACAGCGCCTTCATCGGGACGATGTGGGCGCTCATTCCGGTAATCGGCGCCGTCTACTTCATCCGGCGGCGGCGGTACTTCCTGCCGGCGTGGTTCGCCGCCGTCGTCGTCGTCATCGGGAAGGCGCGGTTCAACCTGCTCGTCGGCGCGCTCATCTCGGCGGTGTTCGTGATGGAGGGCGCGACGTGGGTGAAACGCCGGTTCGACGTGACGGTGAGCCGCCAGGGTATCGTGACGGTCGCGGTCGTGCTGATCGCGATGGTGGGCCTGTCGGGCGCGGCGATGTACGCGAGCGGGCAGGTCGACGCCCACGCCGGCAGCGAGTCGCTACCCCAGTTCATCGACCACGACGACGTGGAGGCGATGGAGTGGGCTCAGACCAACACCAAGCCGAGCGCGACCTTCGTCGTCCAGGGCGACGCCGCCGAGTGGTTCCCCCAGCAGACCCACCGCACGATTCTGATCGGTCCGTGGGGCGTCGAGTGGGAGGGCCACCAGCCCTACCGGAAGCAGTTGAACACGTTCCAGGCGATGTCCTCGTGCAACAGCGCCCACTGCATGAGTCGGACGCTCTCGCAGGCGGGCGTCCAACCGGACTACATCTACCTGCCGAAGGGTCGGTTTACGGTCCGCGGGATGGGCTACCAGCGGACGAGCAAACTGGCGATGTCGATGCACCTATCGCCGCGCTACCAGACCGTCTACGAGAACGACGGCGTCATTATCTTCGAAGTCGTGGGCGACGAGGGCCAGAAGACGGGGTCGTCCGGAGGCGCCGAGGGTTCGTCGGGCGGGAACGGCGGCGGTTCGTCGGGTAGCGGGTCGTCCGCCGGCAGTTAGGACCTCACCACCGTAACCGACTTCGCGGCGTGTGCAGCCCGGCGACCGGGTCGGCGAGGCGTCGTATAACCGTTCTCGACCGAGGGCGACGCTCGACGAGCGTCGCCCTCGGTCATTCGCGGGTTGCGGGTGTCCGATTCGTCGCGTCGTCCATTCGGCCTTAGCCGCCGAGCGCCGCAAGAGTCGCGTCGAATGGTCGTGGAGCATCACTACCCCTGCGACCCCTGCCATCGCCGAGACAGCGTGGCTCGACGGCGACGACGTGGCATGAGCCGCGAAGGAGGACGCCGAGAGCGACGAGGAAGTGACTAGACGAACGCCGAGAACGGAGAAGCGAAAAACGGAGAGGCGGAGAAGGAAACGGAGCGTCGGCGACTCAGAACAGCGGGTCGAGTTCGCCGTCATCGTCCTGAATCAGTTCCGTGGTCTGCTGTTGGCTCTCCTCGCGGATGCCGGTGATGTTGTCCTGGGTTTCGACCGCAACCTCCTGGAGTTCCTGGACGCGGGGGACGCTGGAGACGCCCGACAACAGGACGACGCCCGAAACCTGCTGAGCGTCGCCGATGGGGTAGTCGCCGCCCCGGACCTCCATGCTCCCCGTCTCCCGTTCGAGCCACTTCCGCCCGCGCTCGACGCCCTTGCGGTCGAGGTACTTCGGCGGTCCGCTGGCGACGAACAGCGAGCGGTCGGCGCTCTCGATGTCGCAAGGGAGGGTGAGACGGCCGAGCGCCGCCTTCCGGACCAGGCTGGTGATGCGGTTTGTCGCGTGAGTCGCGTCGACCTCGTCGTCGCTCTTAAACCGCGAGAGCAGGCCCGCGCCGCTGTTCTCGACCTCTTCGGCGGCGTAGCCGATGGTCGAGACGCCGCCGGTACCCAGCGTGTTGATGATCTCGCTGGAGTCGACGACGCTCTCGCCCACGGCGTCGCCGGGGCTCACCTCGCCGGCGCCGAACAGCAGACCGAACCGCCGGACGATCTCCTCGTTGATGCGGTCGTAGCCGTGTTCGACCGACTCGTTGGACTTCCGCCAGGCGTCGTTGTCGAACACCAGCAGGTTGTCAACCTCGCGAACGAACGTCTGGAACGACCGCGCGGCGTTCAGCGTGTAGATGCCGCCCTCGTCGCGACCCGGCAGGACGCCCAGTCCGTACACCGGTTCGGTGTAGATGCGCTTCAAGTACTTCGCTATCACCGGCGCGCCGCCCGACCCGGTTCCGCCGCCCATGCCGGCCACGATGAGGAACGCGTCGATGTCGTGGACCGGGACGTTGTCGACGGCGCCCTGGATCTCGTCGATGTCCTCCTCGGCGATTTCCGCGCCGAGTTCGTTGTCGGCTCCGACGCCGTGACCTTTGACCCGCGACTGACCGATGAGCACCTGATTCTCCTCGGGGACGTGCTCCAGGCCCATCAGGTCGGCCTTCGCGGTGTTGACCGCAACCGCCGACCGCACCGTCTGACTGCCGGTCCGCCGGTCGTACTCCAGGAACTTGTCGACGATCTTGCCGCCGGCCTGCCCGAAGCCGACCATCGCCAGTTTCATCGCCGACCCTCCGGTCGCCGTAGTCGATGCCAAACGTCCGCTTCGATACTGCCTGTAACCGCCACAGGCACCCCGTGCTGTCTGGTATGCATTCCGTAGCCCCCGAAGTTCGACACCACGGCCGACGGTATAAACCCAACAGACGGTTTTGTCGAGTCAGGGACCTGTCGGTCGCGTCAAGGGGTGCGTAACCGACGCACGAGCGCGACCTTCGGGCCGTGGCGCGTCGACGCGGGCAGTCCGGTCGCTGTACCGAGTCGGTGTGTCGGCGAGGAAACTCTACGTCCTGGAGTACGCGCTCGTCGGCACAGTGCGCCTGTTCGTTCGTCCGACGTGCGGCGACGGTCGCCGCACGTCCGATTCGACGCCCGGAAGAATCACGCTAGCTTCGGCGTGGCCGGTTTCGACCGACTTCGCGCTACGCGAGAAAGCCTCGTCTGAATCGCCGGAACTCGTCGCGATAGGCGAGATAGGTTGCGGCGAGATACGAGAGCGTGCAGACGACCAGGAGGAGGACGGGTCCGAAAATCCGGAGCGTTGGACCGGGGAACGCGGCGAAGGCGGACTCGGGAAAGACGCCGAGGACCAGCGGAAGCGAGAACAACTGCAGTAGAAACGAGACGAACGCGACCGACGCGAACACGCAGAGATGGGGGAGAGAGGCATCCTCTGTCAGGAGCACGACTGCGAGCAAGACGGACACCAGGGAGACGACCCTTGCCGCCGGGGACAAGTCCCCGGATACTGGTAGACGCCCTGAGCGAAGCGCGTGACCCCGACGAGCGTCACTACCGCTGGCACTAAGCCGAACGTCACCGCAAAGTAGGAGAGTACGAACGCTCCGAGTGTGCGAAGCGCGCTCCCGATTCCCATGACTGCGAGTCGACTTGATAGCTATTCAACGCTACGGAGGGCCGACCGAACGACACCGCGCACCGAACCCCGACGCGGCGTCCAGTTGCTCGCCGTACTCGCTGAGCAGCGCGTGCTGGAGGTCCCGTGCCCTGTTCAGCATCCTGCAGGGGCCGTAGTATTGTATCGCGCCACGGGCCAACCTACCCCGAAACCGGTTTCCTCCGTCAATCCTCGTAACTGACGATGGAGCGGAAGCCGCCGTAGGCCATGCGTTCCGTGTCGAACGGCATGTCGTCGGCGAACTGTTCGGGGTCCATCGCGGGGTCGTCCATCACCTTCGCGTTCACCTCGTCGCGGTGTTCCCGGGACTCGAACACGATGAACGAGAACACGACCGATTCGTCGTCCCCTGCTTCTGCGAGCTCTGGGAAGGTCCGCACCGGCATGCCACCCATGTCGGGCTCCATGTCGTCTCCGACCCCTTCGAAGTACTCGAGCGCGCCGTGTTCGATCCAGAGCTTTCCGGCCTCGTCGGCCATTTCGCGGTACGCATCGAGATTCTCGTTCGGGACCGGGAAGACGAAGCCATCGACGTATTGTTCCATGACTCACGTGTATAGGACCCAACAGGAGATGAACTTTTTTCTCACCGACCGAGATATCTCTCACCTGTAGATACCGCTTCGCTACACGCGTCTCCTTCTCTCGCGCTCGTGCTACTTTTTCGGCAGGTCATCACAGGACGTGCGAGAGACAGGGTGCGTACACGACCGCGATTAGACCATGTCCTTGTCGTCGTCGAGTCGGAAGGTGTCGTACTCCTCGCCGGTTGCGGTGTCGCGGTCGGCCGCCGAGTCGAGTGCGTCGCGCGCAAGGTCCGCGGCCGCGTCGACGCTCTGACCGTCCGGAGCGCCCTCCAGCACCCCCACGGCTAGCTGGGCACCCGACCCGAAGGCGGCGGTGGCGTCGGTGAGTACGCTCCCGTCGCTGGCGACGCCGCGGATTCCGGCCCGGCCGTCCTCGTGGGCCGCCACGATGGCGTCGACGCCCGCGTCGGCGGCGATGTCCGACGCGACGTTTGCCAGGCGGGTGAGGCTCATCGGCTCACCCTGCTCGGTGTCGTGCGAGCGCGCCTCGGCTTCGAGTCGCTGGCGGAAGTCGTCCACCCCGCTAGCCGGGCCGGTCGCGGCCGCGCCGACCTCGCCGAAGTCGAAGACGTGTCGCTTGTTGTCGCTTCGAACCGTCTCGCCCTCGGTTACGCGCCGGTCTCCCGCGAGCACGGCGCCGCCGTCGGCCTCGATTCCCACGATGGTAGCCATGTCGCCATACTCGTGAGCGCGCGGCAAGTGCGTTATTGCCGGCGCGGTCGGCGGGCGAATTCACCCTCGGGATAATCGTGCTCGCGTACGTTCTGAGAACGGTCGTGGTCGGCTGGTCGGGACCGTTCGTCGGTTCCGTCGTCCTCGCCGTCGGTCGGTGCGCTCGGACCTGCCCGTCGTCTCGCTCGTCCACGTCCCGGCCGCGCTACGGCACGCCCGAGTCCGACGGTTCGGGAGTCGCTTCGCCTGTCGGTCGTCCGTAGCCGTAGATTCGATACGTCCCCCAGGCCAGCAGGGCGCCTCCGGTCGCCGCCAGAACGATTCCTGCAACCAGCGCGAGCGTCCTCCCGCCGAGCGGTCCTCTGGCGGGGTCCAAGAGCATCGACCAGACGGCGTACGTCAGTAGCGTGATACCTACGAGCGACGCCAAGTGATTCACCGCGTGTTTCGTTGTCATCCCCAACCCGCCTACACTCCGGCGTCGCGCCGGGTAGGTCTTGCGGCGAGATTTCGCCGGCCGACACGCTTTTTCGTGGCGTTCCCGAAGCGCTCGCGCGGTATTCCAATCGACACACCATGTATCCAATCGGCCACTTCGGAATCGCGATGTTGTTCGCGGCACCGATCGCGGCGTTCCTCCACCCGCGGACGCAGACGGGGTTCACGCTGTACGTCATAATCGCGGCGTGGCTGCCGGACCTCGACCTCTACGTGCCCGGCGTCGCCCACCACGGCGTAACGCACACGGTCACGTTCGCCGTAATCGCGGGCCTCGTCGGCGGAGCGCTCGCGGCCGGGACGGTGGTCGTCCTGAAGGGACCGACCCGCGGCGGATTCTTCGACCAGTTCGACCCGGTCCGGGTGTTCGAATTCGTCGCGCTCGGACTGTTCGTGGGCGTCCTCAGCCACGTCGTCGGGGACTTCCTGGTCCTCCTGCCCGGGACCCAGCCGGTGAGTCCGTTCTGGCCGATCAGCGAACGGACCTACCAGTTCGGCGTCGTCCGCCTGGGCGCGCCGGTCCAGAACGCCATCCTGATCGCGGTCGGACTCGCGCTCCACGCGGTCATCAGTTGGCGGACGTCCTTCAACGGCGGCACGACGCTCGCCGACGCCTGAAGCGACGCCGCCCGAAGAAATCGCCGAACTTCTCTTCTCGCCAACGTCTCGGTCGGAAGTCGCGGTGGGCGGGGGCGACCTCCGGCATCAATGATGCGATACTCCCTCGGCGTAATGAGCCAGTAAGACGCGTTTCGCCGGCCTAAGACCGGCTTATGTCGATGAAAGGCCGACGCCGTTAACGGCGTGGGCGGGCTTGATACGAACGTCCCGAGACGGGACTTCTCCACTATGATGGGAACCGAGAACGACGAGATCACGGCGAACCAAGACGCGGTGCAGGATGATGGCGAGCAGATGGAGGCGTACATGTTCCAGAACCAGTTCTTCCCCAACGGGGAGTTCCACGTCGTCTCCGGTGAACTCGAGGCGGTCCCGAACCCCGCGGGCGTCGGGGAGGGCGGCCTGCTGAGTAGCTTCAACACGCGCATCATCCAGTACACGAACGCTCAGAACACCTTCGCGTACTTCTTCCCGTACAAGGGTGCGGAGGTCGAGCAGGGCGTCCTCTACCGCCTCGGCGGCGACTGGTCGGACATCGGGAACGAAAACGGCGGCGGCGAGGGCGGCGAGACGCCGCGGTCGAACATCGTCAACGTGACGTTCCAGCAGGTCGGCGCATCCGAGGACTTCTGAGGAGCGAACAGCGAGCCAATCGACTTCGACACCATCGAGAGACACAATTCGAGACACAATGACCGAAGACGACTCCATCATCGACCAACTCACGGGCGAATCGTCGCGCAGAACGTTCATGAAGTCCAGCGCACTCGCATCGGGCGGCCTCGCGCTGGGGGCCTCCGGCGCGGGCACCGTCGCCGCACAGCAGGACGGCGGCCAGGGCGGCGAGCAGATGCGCGGGCTGATGTTCCAGACGAACTACTACCCGCGGGCGCAGTTCACCGTCCGGTCCAAGCCGCTCCCGTGGGCGCCGGTGTACAACAACAACGAGGACGACTTCCTGAACGAGGAGAACCAGAACCTGCTGTTCAGTAACCCGGCGGTCTTCCAGAACATGAACGCCCACGTCATCGAGTGGCAGTTCGCCGGCCAGAACTGGGGCTTCCTGTTCGTGCCCAACGCCGTGAACGTCGAGCAGGGCCAGACCTACCGGACCAGCCCGGTGTTCGGCACGTTCGGCACCGAGGACTTCGAGGAGTACGGTATCGACCCGGGCGTCACCGACGACCGATTCGTCGGCGCGGACGAGGGCGCGGGACTCGACGCGGGGACGAACGAACTCGGCCTCATCACCGTCCAGTTCCAGCCCGTCAGCGGCGGCGGAGGCGGTGGCGGCGGTGGCGGCGGCACCCAGACCACCGGCGGTGGCGGCGACGGCAACCAGACTGGCGACGGTAACCAGTCCGGCGGCAACCAGAGCGCATAGCCGCCTCGCGACTTCGTCGCACCTGTCGCTCTTTTCTTCGCAGTATCGTGTACCATCGACCGCTTGCCACAGCGACAGGACTGTGTGGGTCGACCCCTCCGGGTCCGGAGGGAGTCGACCCACACCTGTCGCGGTCGCGCCGACCGTGGCCACCGTGTCGTCCGTCTGCACCGCTTCCGTGACGACGGACGTCTCCGAGCGACCGCTGTCCGAATCGAGAGCCGGTCGACCGTGATTCACGGCGGCGTCAGCCGGCCGAGTTCCGGTCCAGTTCGCGTCGACTGACCACCCGACGGGTCACGGTGACCGGACGTCCAGACGCTCTCACCGACTCTCGCCGCACCTCGCGTCCGACTCTCGACCGTGACCCGTGACCCACGTGAAACAGTCGGCTCCGCATCCACGGTCGAAGCGAGTCGCAGAAGCAGTTCGCGGACCTCCTATCGAAACCACGGGAACCGCCTCGAGAAGTCTCGCAGTCGCGGCATTCGCAGGGACGGGTCGTCGATACCGGACAAAAAGAGCGCGCGTTAGCGGAACGTGACGGCGTCGAAGCGAGGGCCGGCGGTTAGAACCAGCCGTCCTCGTCCTCTTCGCCGAGGAAGCCGCCTTCGGCTTCCTCCTCTTCTTCACCGCCGCCGAAGAGGCCGTCGTCCTCCTCGTTCTCGTTGCCGGCGAAGGCGCCGTAGTTGTCGGCCGTGTCGAACTCGTCGTCCGACGCGAAGAAGCCGTCGTCCTGGTCAGCGAACGCGTCGCCGTAGTCGTCGGCCGTCGTGGCGACGTAGTTGCTGGCCTCGCCGAACTCGCGGGTGAGTTCGTCGTCGCCGACGCAGCAGCCCTGGTTGCCGTCGTCCTGGGCCGCGTTCGCGGCGGACGCGTCGACCATCGCCATCTCGGTGGTGGTCTGGGTTTCACCCGCGGCGGTGGTCTCGCCGATCGCGGTTTCGGTGGTCGCGTTCGCACCGTCCGCACCCCGCGTGGGGACTTCCTCGCTCACCGCGACGACCGTGTTGTTGCTCAGGTCGACCACGACGCTCTTGGTGGCGTTCGGCGAGACGAACGTGATCTGCTGGCCGAGGAAGCCGGGTTGGGCCTCGATGGAGACCTCTATCGGCACGAACTGGTCGCCGACTTCCTGCTGGGCCGTCTGAATCGTCTCGACGGCGCCGGTGAGGTTGCTCACGTCGACGCCCTGCTGCTGGAAGATGGTCTGGTTAAGCCGGGCGATGTTCTGCTGAGTCTCGATGACCTCGGCCTGCTCGGCGTTGACGACCACGCCGGTGACGTTCCCGGTTTCGTTGGCCACGAGCACTTCGTAGCCAGGCGTGCCGTTGACCGTCTTGAGCCTGACGCCGAGCACCGTGCCGTTCGTCTCGTTCTGGGCGAGCACGGCGGCCTCGTACGCCGTCACGTTGAGCTGTGAGAGGTTCAGACTGCCCTGGGTCTGAGCCGTAGTGGTGGTGGTAGTTTCCTGGTCCTGTGCGCCTTCGACCGCGTTACGAGCGGTCGAGTCTGCTGCCACCGCCGAGCCAGCGCCCGCGACTATCGCGCTGGCGATCAGCAGTAGCCCCATTCCGACCGCGTAAGTTGTTCTGCTCATATCTACGAAACCCCCAAAACCGCACTAGGTGTCCAACACGGTGATTCGGATAACAATTTTCGCCTTTTCCGTACCTGTACGAAATTCCATCGGTCGGCCGAACCGTCGTCCGCGCGAAACGTCGTCCCCGACGATTCGTCCGGGGACGGGGACTTACCCCTCGCCAGATCGACATCTTCCCCTCACGCTCGTCGGGAGTTCCGTTCCGCAGAACAGGAGAACGGTCAGCGCGGACGGACGCCGGACCCCGCCGACTGCAGGCGCTTCGGCCGGGTTCCGTGACGTAATTTACCGTTCGAGTGAACGCGCTCCGAGGGGTGAGACGCGGCGAGTCGGCCGCGTCGGTTCGGCCGGGACAGGGCCGGCCCGGACGATGCGACCGGCCGAGCGTGTTCGCGGCCCGAATCCCGGCCGCCGATAAACGCGCTTTTACTCGGTGGGTTCCAACCTCCCGAGAATGCGAACTCGGACGTTGCTCGCGGTCGTGGCGGTCGTCCTCGCGCTGGGCGCGGTCGCCGCCTACGGATTCGTCCAGACGGGGTCGGGCGGCCACCTCCGCGAGGCGTGGGTCAGCGACACGGCCCGCGACATGAACGGGAACCACCACGCGCCCGCGGTGGCCGAAATCGACGGGGAGTCGTGGGTGTTCGCGCCCATCAGCGGGAACCGCGACACCCACGAGTGCGGACTGGTCGCGCTCTCCGGCGCGAACGGGACGACGCGGTGGACCTACCCGATTCCGCCGCGCAACTGCACCATCCACGCGGTGGCAGACCCGGCCGTCGCCGACCTCGACGGCGACGGCGAGGTCGAGGTGCTGGCCGCCACGACCGAGAAGGTCGTCGTGGCCGCCGACCCGCAGACGGGCGAACCGGTCTTCCGGCACAATCTCACCTCCTACGGCTACACCCAACCGCTGGTCGAGGACTTCGCGCCGGGCGGCGGGCGCGAAGTCATCGTCGCCGACGTGAAGGGCCGACTGTTCGCGATTCACGCGAACGGCACCGAGGCGTGGAACCGCTCGCTCGGGACCACCTGGGCCAACCCGGCGCTGGCCGACTTCGACGCCGACGGCGAGGACGAACTCGCGGTCGGGTCGGCGCCGCCCGGCGGCGGCGCGGTCACGCTCCTCGAAGGCGACGGGACGACCGCCTGGCGGCGGACCCTCGACGGGTCGGTCGGTTGGCTGGCGACCGGACGGGTCGACGTAGGAAGCGGAGCGTCGAACTCCGAAACCCGTATCGTCGCCGCGACCACCGACGGCGACGTCGTGGCGTACGCGGGCGACGGGACTCGCGTCTGGAACCACACCTTCGGTCGGTTGGCCGCGGTCCACGCCTTCGGCGACGGGGACGGCGACGGGACCGCCGAGGTGTACGCCGTCGACGCCGACGGGAAACTCCGGGCGCTCGACGCCGCGACCGGCGACGTCGAGTGGACGACGACGCTGACGACCGAGGACGTCCAGATGACGCCGCCGCCCGCGCTCGGCGACGTCGACGGCGACGGGTCGCCCGAACTCGTCGCCGCCACCAACGACGGCAAGGTTTCGGTGGTCGACCCCACCTCCGGCGAGGTGACGGCGACCTACCGGCGCGACGTGCCGATATTCAAGTACCCGGTGACGGCCGACCTCGACGACGACGGCGACGACGAGGCGGTCGTGACGTACGGCGACGGCCGCGTGGTGGCGCTCGACTACGCCGAGTAGAAAAGGCGTTCGCGGGGGCGACGAGGAAAGCGCTCGCGGAGACGACGTGGGGCGGTCGCGAGCGAGCGGTCGCGGACGAACGGTCACGGGAGAGCGCGGCGGGCGACTACCGGCGCTTCGTCTCGACCGCGGTGCCCGAGATGTTGACCCAGAGCATGCCCTCGGCCAGTTCCTCGTAGTCGAACGAGGCGCCGACGACGGCGTCGGCGCCGAGGTCCTCGGCCTCCGCCCGGAGGTCCTCGAGAGCCTCGGTGCGCCCCGTCTCGATCTTTTTCTCGTAGGATCCGCTTCGACCGCCGACCACGTCCCTGATGCCGGCGGCGATGTCGCTGACGACGTTCGCGCCGACGACCGCCTCTCCCGAGACGACGCCGAGGTACTCCGTTACCTCCCGGCCGTCGAGACCGTCCGTGGTCGTGATGGTGACTTCCGTCATGCAGTTTATCGTGTGACAGGAACGAACAAAAAGTTCGTGGTCGAAGCCGCGGAATCGACGCGCCGCGTCGGGAATCGGAAGTGCGACGGCTACAGCACCGCGACGACCGCGCCGAGGACGAACGAGACGACCGCTATGCTGACGAGCGCTACGGTCGCGGTCGAACCGTCGGCTCTCTCCGCTCTCTCGGCGGGTTCGAACGAGCGCCACCCGAGGAGGATGCCCACGCCGACGGCTATCGCGGCCAGCGACCCGACGACGCCCGCGAGCGCCGCGACGTCGGACACCGACCCGATACCGCCGCGGAGAGCCCGAGCGGTCGAATCGAGCGAGGTGCCGAGATACGCGAGACCGGCGACCAGCGGGGCGACGCCGGCCGCGTTTTCGTTAGACATGCTGTCACTTTCTGATTCCGGACCTATAACGGTTCGGTCGAGTTCGGGCGTCGAGGGCGAGTCCGTTCGCGGCCGAATCGCCCAGACGAATTAAGGGCGCGTCCGTGGAAATCGGGTTTACTACCACTGTAGTTGGGAGTAGCATTCATGTCAGGAAGACCCAAACTCAAGGTCGGCGTCATCGGTGGCGGCTACATCGGCACCACGGTCGGACAGCTATTCAATCAGGACCCGCGAGCGACGGTGACCGCGCTGGCCGACGTCAGCGAGGAGGTCCAGCACACGGCGGGCGAGCAGTTGTACGTCGGCGAGGGCTCCCGGTACGACGACTACCAGGAGATGCTCGACACGGAGGAACTCGACGCGGTGCTGGTCGGCACGCCCCACACGTTCCACCACGAGCACGTGACCGCGGCGCTCGACCGGGGCCTGCACGTCCTCTGCGACAAACCGCTGACGACCGACCTCGAAGAGGCCCGGGACCTCGCGGAACGCGCCGAGTCGGGCGACGAGGTGCTGATGGTCGGCTACCAGCGCCACCTCAATCCCGCGTTCGAGACGGCCCGCGAGCGGTTCCGCGACGGCGGCAACCCGCAGTTCATCAGCGCCGAGATAACCCAGGATTGGATTCGCCGGTTCGAGGACACATGGCGGACCGACCCCGACCTCTCCGGCGGCGGGAACCTCTACGACACCGGGAGCCACCTCATCGACGCCGTGCTGTGGACGACCGGGCTGACCCCCGCCTCGGTGTCGGCCGAGATGGTGTTCGCCGACGAGGAGTCGCGGGTCGACGAGCGCGCCATCCTCACCGTGGAGTTCGAGAACGGCGCCGACGCGACCATCTCGGTCCACAGCGACGCGCCCTGCGTGCGTGAGCACATCCACATCTGGGACGAGGAGGGTGCGGTGTACCTCGAAGGCCGCCAGTGGGAGGAGCGCGAGATGAGCGAGATACAGGCCGACAGCACCACGGTCATCCCCTTCATCGACCGCGACGACCAGCGCAACAAGGCCGAGACGTTCGTCGACTGCATCGAGCGCGGCGAGGAACCGCCGGCGACCGCCCGTGACGCCCTCGCCGTGACCGCGCTGACCGAGGCGGCCTACGAGTCGGCCCGGAGGGAAGAGCGGGTGCCGGTGGGACTCGACGAGTAGGACGCGGAGTCGCCTGGGGACGGTCCGTTCGGTTTCGAGCGACGGTCCTCACCGTCGACGATTCGTGCGGGCGGTCGTCTCGTCTCCGCGAAACGCTTAGGTACTATCAGAGTCATTACCTCACATGGACATTTTCGCCGCCCGTCTGATGTCGTCGGACGTCCGAACCGTCACCCCCGAGACGCTCGTGGAGGAAGCCGCCGGTACGATGCTCGACGAGGGTATCGGCTCGGTCGTCGTCGTGGGCGACGACGGCCACCTCGAAGGCATCCTGACCACCACCGACTTCGTCCGCATCGTCGCCGAGCGAAAGCCCAAGGACCAGACACCGGTTTCGGAGTACATGTCGACCGACCTCGTCACCGCGAGCGCCCAAGACGACATCCGGGACGTGGCCGACCGGATGATAGAGCACAGTATCCACCACATGCCGGTCGTGGACGACGAGGAGGGCGTCATCGGAATCATCACTACTACTGATTTGGCGGCGTACCTCTCGCGGGTCCAGACGCCGAGTCCGTCGTAAAACAGGTCGTATCGCCGTTTCAGTGCCCGATTTCTCGTTCTGAAGAAGATAGCCAGCAGTGATGCGGTAGTGACTATCTCGAAGGACCACTACAGAACTGACGACAACAGCAGACGCGAACCGCTCGAAAGCCCCGGGCGCTGAACTCCCGCGACTCGCTGCGCGCTTCGGTCACTCGCTTCGCTCGTTCCCTGCAGTGCTTACGTCGCCGGGGTTCGTTCAGCGACCGGCCCCTTTCAGTCCCGCCTTGTCGGTTGTTAGGCCGAGCGCTCTCGGTGGATTGGGTCACCGAGCGCTTCCGGAGAAACGGGTCGTCGTTTACGGGGCTGTCGTCAGTCCGCGCCGATTCCGCTCACGACTTCGCGGACCGCGCGCTTCGTCTCGACCTTCCCGTCGTAGTGGTCGTACGTCGCGTCCTTCGAGATTACGTCGGTCCGGACGTCGCCGTCCATCTCCTCGGGGACCGGCACGTCGAGCAGCGAGAGCGCTGTCGGCGCGAAGTCGGTGAGGTCGACCGTCATCCCGGAGTCGTTCTTGACGGGACCGCCCCAGCCGTAGAAGATGCCGTGCATCTCGTTCATCGAGGTGTGCGACCCGGTCTTGGGCGGGTCGGCGAACACCCGCTCGGTCTTCATCGTCTGGGGGTACTGAATCTGGTAGCCCGGCGCGGGCATGCAGACGAGGTCGGGGCGAGTGCCCTCGTAGCCGTCGTCGTAGACGTCCTCGCCGTACAGCACCGAGTCGATGACCCGGTCGCCGCGCTCGGGGTGCTCGATGGCGAGTAGTTGCTCGCGCAGGGCCTCCCGGACGGCCTCGTACTGGTCGGGCGACACCGCGCCCTCCTCGTGGTCGTCGGTGTTGATGTAGATTTGACCGCCGGAGGCCACCGTGAACGCCGCGGTTCGGCTCCACTCGATGTCCTTGCGGGAGATGGTCAGCAGTTCCGCGAGGTCCGGCCCGGAGCCGTCGCCGCTGGTGCGGGCGACGCCCATCTTGAGCTTCGAGAAGAGGTTGAGTTCGCTCATCGCCTTCTCGACCGCGTCGTAGACGTAGTTGTAGCCGAACTGCTTGAGCCTCGTCCACGCCCGGTCTTCGAGGTCGAGGTAGTTCGCGTTGTAGAGCCAGGAGTTGAGGTTGATGGTCTGGTAGACGGGGCCGTGGCCGTGGTCCGACAGCACCAGCAGGGTGTCCTCTTCCTCGTCGAGGCGCTCCATCGTCCACCCCAGCAGTTCGTCGTACAGCTCCAGCAACTGCATCGGCCTGTCCTCGTGGCGCGACGCGACCTCGGGGTCGTGCTTGGGGTGTTGCTCGTCGAGCACGTGGCCCAGCACGTGGAGGACGTTGTCCGGGCCGGAGAACACCAGCGAGTAGAACTCGCAGGGGTACTCCTCGACGAGGAGCTTCGCGACCTCGATTCGCTTGCGCTCGATCTCGAAGAAGTTGTCGAGCAGTTCGCCGAGGTTCTCCTCGTCGGTGCCGTCGTCGTAGCTCTCGTAGGGGTCGACGTCGTACTCGCCCACCCGCTCCTCGATGTCGGCCTGGAGTTCGTCGGGGAAGGCGTACGACCCGGTCGAGGGCGTGGTGATGTTGTCCGAGATGTGGAACCCGCTGGTCTGCGAGGGCGGGTAGCCCGGCATGACGTTCATCACGCCCGAGCGCTTGCCCTCGGCGTCGAGGTATTCCCAGACGGTCTTGGACTTCTCGCGGAGGGTGTCGGCGTTGACGAAGTTGGTGCCGTACTCGCCCTCCTCCTTGAGCATGAAGTTGTAGACGCCGTGATTGCCGGGGTTGCGACCCGTGGCGAACGAACTCCAGGCGATCATCGACAGCGGCGGCACCGTCGAGCGGGTCCGGCCGTCCGCGCCCTCGGCACGCATTCGCTCGAAGTTCGGGAGTCGGCCGGTCGCGATGCCGCGGTCGACCAGTTGGGGCGGCACGCCGTCGAGACCGAAGATGACGACCCGACCGTCGTCCGGCTGCGTTCCCTCGCTCATTTTTCGAGGTACCCCAGCTGTTCGAGGCGGTCCTCGACGACTTCGTCGTCGGCGCTCTCGTCGGTGCTGCCGGTCGCGCCGGCGCTCCCCTCGCCGCGTTCGAGTTCGGCGGCGGTCTCGGCGAGCACGTACCGCGCCAGTTCGTCGGCGTCGGCGAAGCCGTCCAGTTCGGTCGCGAGTCGTCCGTAGCGGTCCCGCAGGTCGGCGGGGAGTTCTATCGATGTCATGTTATCGTCCCTTGGTCTGAGAGGTCAGCGGTTGGCGTCGTCTGGCGAGCCGTACCAGAAACAGCATCACGGTCAGCCCGTGCTTTATCGGGTTGTACGTCTGTCCTTCGAGGTCTTCGTAGCGCGCCTCGATGGCGCGCTCGGTGATCTCGAGCCCCTCTGTGGTGGCCGAATCTATCATCTCGGACTCGACGCCCATCCCGTCGGTCGTGAGCGAGATGCGTTCGAGCGCGTCGGGGGAGAACGCCCGGTAGCCGCTCTGGGTGTCGGTGAGTTCGGCGCCGGTCACCTGCGAGGTGGCGTAGTCGAGAAGCTGCTGGCCGAGTCGTCGGTAGATGGGCGTCTCGTCGCCGTCGTCGGTGTCGAGGTACCGACTCCCGATGACCATGTCGGCGTCGCCGTCGACGACCGGCCGCGCGAGCGTCGGGATGTCGGCGGGAGCGTGTTGGCCGTCGGCGTCGATGAGCACCAGCGCGTCGCACTCGACGCCCTGGACGTGCTCGAAGAGGGTCCGAACCGCGGCGCCCTTTCCGCGGTTGCGTTCGTGGCTGAGGACGGTCACGTCGGCCTCCTCGAGGATGGCGGCCGTCCGGTCGGTACTACCGTCGTCGACCACCACGACCTCGTCGGCGTACTTCTTGACGCCGAGCACGGTGCTTCCGATACCGTTCTCCTCGTTGTAGGCCGGAATGCCGACGACCACCCGCCCGTCGAGGTGGTCGTCGGCGACTGCGTCGGCCGACGTCCCACCCTCGGCAACCTGTAAGCTCATGATTCCGTCACCTTAGTCGAACGTTTCCGCTCCCTTTGTTCTCCAGACCCTATAGGAGCCGTAGCGTCTCTTTGGCGGGAGATAGGCCGGGAGTACGGCGGTCGTGTGGGTCAGCGTATCCGGATTCAGGGCCGGCGTCCCGTTGTCGTTTCGCAACGTTTCGTCCCGACTAACTCGGCTCGCCGGTAAAACGTAGTCCAGCTAACGGTTTTTTCAGCCGGAAGCGGGTGACTACCCAGTGGTGTGAGGGCGTCTACCGTGCGTCTCAGTCCCGCACGAGTGCGGGAGCACCGTGACCGCGTCCGAGGCGTATCGGACGCCAGCGGAGGGCCGGGACCTGTCGGGCGAGCGTCACGGAGGACGCGCAGGCGTCCGCCGTGAATCGCCTGCGCGTCCGGCGGGCATCGCCCGCCGGACGCGCGACCGGGTATTCGGCAGGGGGAATCCCGGCCGGACCGGCCGATGAAAGTCGGCCGGCCTATCCGGTACCGGGGGTGAACGAGAGACAGCAGACGAACGAGTCGCTGGCGCGCGGCGTCGACCCGGCGAACCGAGTGGCGGAATGGACGTCGAACGGGAAGAGCGGAGGGAACGCGGACGTACAGAGAGCGGTAAGAACGAGGAAGCGCGGAGAGAGCAACGGAAACGTCGGAGCTGAGAGGACGAGAGAATGAAGGAGGAGGTGAACGCAGAAGCGATGAAAGAACCGGTAAGACGGAAGCGAAACCAGAAGTAGAACGTCGGCAGCGACCCGTCGAGACGTTCGCGCCGCGGTGCTACAGCACCGTCTCGTAGACCCCGCGGATGCGCTCGCCCATCCGGGCGAGGCTGATGTCTTGAATCGCCTCCCGGCCGTCCGAGGGTCGCGGCTCCTCGAGGATGTCGACCAGTCCCTCGACGAGTTCGTCGTCGGTCCGGCCCACGTAGGAGGGCGAGGCGTCGGTCAGCCGGTCGCTGACGTCGCCCACGTCGGTCGAAACCACCGGGAGGTTACAGCTCATCGCCTCCTTGACGGAGTTGGGCGACCCCTCGCGCTTGGAGGTCAATAGCAGCGCGTCGGCGGCGTTCATGTAGGTCGCCACCTTCGCGTGGGGGACGCCGTAGATCGTCTGGAGTTCGACGTCGGCGTCGACGCGCTCGCTCGCGCGGTCGACCACCCGCCGTGCGCGCGGATGGTCCTTGACCTCCTGTTCGGGGGGATAGGGGAAGAGGACGTGGCGTTTGTCGGGGTCCCACTCCACCTCGGCGCGGGCCTCGTCCTTGGGCCGGGGCGCGAACCGATCCATGTCGATGCCGTGGGGGATGACGTGGCAGGGTTCGCCGAGTTCCCGGGCCATCTCGTCGGACATCACGATGACCGCGTCGCACTGCTTGGCGCAGAGCTTGCTGAGCCAGCCGTACTCGCCCATCAGGTCGGTCCCCCACAGCGAGAGCACGACCGGCAGGCGGGCCTGCGCCAGCGCCATCGGCGCGGTCAGTCCGTAGTTGGCGTGGACCAGGTCGTAGCCGTTCGTCGACTCCCGCATGACCTGCGGGAAGAACTTGGCGTAGTCGCTCGGCGACCGACTCGAATCCTCGTAGCCGACGTGATTGCCCGGTGGCGCGATGGTCGAACAGTCCACGTCGAGCGTTTCGAGGGTCTTCGTCTGCTGTTCGAAGAACCTCGCGTCGGCGTTCGACGCGAGGTTGAGCACGTTCACCGTCATCGTTTCCCGCCGTCGCTTCTGAGCGTTCCGGTGCCGAACGGGAGCGTCCGGCCGCCGCCTTTCGACCCGCGCCGGGTGATCGACTCGACGCGCTCGGGGTGCTCTACGTTCTCGGCCACGTCGAGGATGACCTCGGTGAGGTTCACCTTGTCGGCGAGGTACTCTTCGCGGCGCTCCGCCCAGCGGTCGGCCGCCTCGGGGTCGGCCAGCACCTCGTCGGCGGTTTCGAGCACCTCGTCGAACTCGGCGAGGTTGTGTACCAGTCCGGCCTGCTCCAGGTCGACGAAGTTGCCCATGTCGTCGTCGCCGACGAACGAGTTCGAGCGAATCGCGGGCGTCCCCAGCAGCGCGGCCTCCGTCACCATCGTCTGGGTGTCGGCGACCAGCAGGTCGGCCTCCGCCAGCGCGTCGTGCAACAGCGCGGGGTGGAGGTCGAACTCCCTGGCCGACGTCTCCTCGACCACCATGTCACCGCCCTCGTCGGAGACGAAGACCGTGGCGTGCTCCGAGAGGGTTTCGACCAGTTCGCGGCGCTTCGCGGGCGAGAATCCGCCCTGGCCCACGTCGTGGTGGGAGCCGAAGGCGTTGAACCGGAGGATGGCGTACTGCTCGTCGTCGGCCACGCCGAGTTTCTCGCGGATGTCGGTCGCGGATTCGTAGGCGTCGGGGTGGAGGTAGGCGCACTCCTTGAACCCCCGGAACTCCCAGTGTTTCTCGCCCAGGTCGCGGCCGAACGTGTGCGGGGTGACGATGAGGTTGATGAACGGCAGCGAGACGGTGTGGTCGAGGCGGGTGAGCGCCGTGTCGTCGACGAGGACGACCGGGGTCCGGGACACCGCGCCTGCCAGCGCCGCGAACGACCCGATGCCGAAGATGTAGTCGGGCGAGAACCGGAGCGTCTTGGCGAAGATGGTGAGGTAGTGCTTGGGGAGTTCGCGGGCGAGCGAGGATTTCTTGGTTTCGACCCGGCCGTACAGTTCGTAGGGGAGTTCGTGGTAGTCCAGAAGCGCCTTCGTGCAGCCGTAATCGCGGGCGAGAACGAGGACCTCGTGGCCCCGCTCTTCGAGTGCCGCGACGGCGTGTCGATACTGGTGGACCTGCGCGGGAGTGTTGGTGAAGAACAGGTACTTCATGCTCTTTCCCTCGTGGTCGACCGTCCGCTCTTCGACGTTGCTCGGGCGGCCATTACGGGTGACGACCCGCCGAGCGGCCATTGTTATACGCCGCCTGAATCCCGTATCGGTGTCCGAAACTGTCCGGGAACCGAACCGTCCGACCCGCTCTGCCTACAAAAAGTACATCCAATTGGAATATTTCTCCCGAATACGTAGCTAACGATAGTGTCGAATCGGGGAACCGTTCTTAACGGCCAACAAGTTTATAACTAGACGGTAACTATCATCTCACGTATTCCATGCACGACCTGACTGGTTTCCAGCGGGATCTCCTGTACGTCATCGCCGGCAGGGACGAGCCTCACGGACTCGCGATCAAGGAGGAACTCGAAAACTACTACGAGAAGGAAATTCATCACGGCCGTCTGTATCCGAACCTCGACACGTTGGTCGAGAAGGGCCTGGTCGAGAAGGGCCAGCGCGACCGCCGGACCAACTTCTACGTGCTGACCGACCGCGGCACCCGCGAGATTCAGGCCCGCCGCGACTGGGAGAGCGGTCACCTCCACGAGGAATCCTCGGTTTCGGTCTGAGTTCTCCGAATCGGGTGTCGGGGGACACCGCCCTTCTCGACGGCTTCGCTCTCGTGACACCGTTTGCCAGCGAGCGACGCCGTCGAACCGCAATCGCCGAGCGAGCGGTCGCCGCGGGCGACCGCTCGCCGACCGTAGATTGTAATCGCGAACCGTAATCGCAGACCATGACCACCGGCCGGAATCGTCGACCGTCGGCGGGTGACGGTCACTCGTCCAGCACGACGACGGCGACCTCCTCGTCGTGGGCGAGGTCCGACTCATCCAGGAGTCGGAGCATCGTCACGTCCGGGCCCGCGTCGACGACGCGGGCCCGGACCCGCTCGCCCGCCAATCGCGTCTCGACGGCGTCGAGGCGGTCGAGCACTTCCTCGCGGAACTCCTCGTCGTCCGGGGTTCGCGCTCCCGGTGCGCCCGACCCGCCGCGCGCGCCGCCGTCCGCTTTGGCCGTCGTCCCGTCGGGTCCGGACTCCGCGTCGGCGGCGTTCCCCGCGTTCGCCGTCTCCGCATTCGCAGTCCCAGGGTCGTCGGCCGCACCCGAAGCGTCGACCGGCGACGCGTCGCCGGCCGACGCCGACCCGCGACCGGACTCCCGGGAACGCAGAAACCGCTCTTCGAGTCGGTCGAGCGCGACGCCCTCGGCCGCGAGGTCGGGGGCATCGCGGCGTTCGACCGACGGGACCGACCCCCAGTCGCCGCCGGCGCTTCCGCGCGCGCCGTTGTGCCGCCAGTCCTGGGCGCGGATGGCCTTCACCGCCGACTGGTTGAGCCACGGCGGGGCGGTCCACCGTCCGTCGTCGTAGAGGACGTGTTCGTCCGTGCCCTCGCTCAACCAGACGAAGCCGTCGTCGTACCGGCCCCGGTACCGTTCGAGCGACCGCCGAGTGCCGTGGCCGACCACGACGTGAATCGGGTCCAGGTCGGCCACGAGGTCGTCGACGACCGAGACGCCGGGGTGGTTGACCAGTTCGTAGTCGTAGACCGTACACCCCGCCGACTCGACCGGGTCGGTCGCGCCGCCGACCAACTGGACCAGCGTGGCGGCGGCGTCGCCCTCGATTTCGTCGAAGAGGTGTCTGGCGCTTCCCTCGACCGGGATTTCGGGTCCCGCGACCGTGACGCCCCCGCGTTCGAGGAGGGCCGCGGGGTCGTCGAACACCGGGACCGCCTCGACGGTCGGCGCGGCGTAGTCGAGGTCGTCGTAGAGTTTGGCGACCTGGCCGGCCAGCGTGACGGGGACGCGGGCGTCGAGGTGGTCGCAGAGGTGGGCGAACTGGTAGCCGAAGGCGGCGCCGGTGAGGCCGCTCGCGGTGACCAGCACCGACGACCCCGATTCGGCGCGCTGGAGGGTGGTCGCGAGCGCGTCGGTCAGCGTCTCGCCGTACCCGTCGGTCGTCGAACCGTTGACGACCAGCACGTCGACGTCCTCGGGGTAGGTCGTCGGCAGTCCGGGGTACCCGGCGATGCCCCGCTTCGTGAAGTCGCCGGTCACCAGCACGTGGTTGCGCTGGCCGCCGTCGACGAAGCAGACGACGAACCCGGCGGCGCCGGGCGCGTGGCCCGCCGGAACGGGTCGGGCTTCGAGGTTCGGCGCGAACGACTCCCAGTCGTCGAGCGGCGTCAGGGCGTCGAGGACGTCGTCGTGGTCGCCGACGTCGTAGTGCTTCTCGCCCTCCGAGAAGACGTTTCCGAGCATCTCCGCGGTCGGGCGCGAGGCGTACACCGGCGCGCCGTCCCGGAGCGTCTCGGTCAGCGTCGCGTAGTGGTCGAGGTGAGCGTGGGTGAGAAAGACCGCGGTGAGATACTCGTCGTCGCCGAGCAGCGCCTCCACGTCGACGCCGGTTCCCGAGTCGAACAGGACGCACGCGGTCTGTCCGCCGACGCCGTCGTCCTCGAACCGGAGGAGGTAGGACTCGCTTCCGTGTTTCGGGTTCGCCACCTGATAGCTGACCCTCATCGGGGGGGACTTCCCTCCGCCCTCCCGGTTCGGCGACGATGATACATGACGTACGATTCGCGTCTCCGGAATAAAGGATTACTGGCAGTATTTGTCAAAAGATATTCCAGAGCGGCCGACTAGTCGGGGTCAGACGGCGAAATTTGGACCGACGAACGCTTCGCCGGAGAGGTCGACCAGTCGGTGGTTCGGCGTCTTCGCCGGCGTCCTCTGGCGTCCTCCGGCGTCACTCCCGACTGTACGTGACGGTCCGGCCCCAACTGCTGATCTTGCCCCAGAGGCCCGAGCGCATGCACTCGAGTTCGACGATCTGGGAGTTGTCGACGAACAGGTTGACGTTCGGCCCGAAGTTCTTGATGTACCACTCGAACATCTCCGGGCCGGGCGCCTCGAACACCAGGTTCTCGATGCCCAGTTCGTTTGCAATCTGGTAGGCGACGTCGGTGCGCCACTCCTTGACCTCCTCGGTGATACCCTCGGCTTCGACCATCAGCAGGTCGGCGCCCGCCTCCAGGTGGCGCCTGCCCTCTTCGATGGCCTGCTCGGGGCTCTGCTGGCCGCCGCGCTCCAGTTCCTCGGGGTCGGAGGCGCCGCCCGCGCCGAACTGGACGTTGATTTCGGGTTTGGGTTTGACGTCGTACTCCTGGACCATCTCGGTCAGCGCCACCATGTCGTCGGTGCCGGTCGCGAGGAACCCGCTGGAGATCTCGACGATATCGAAACCGAGGTTCTCCGCCTCCTCGACGTACCGCTCGACCTTGTCGTGGTCGCGGACGAGGACGTTCTCGATGAACCCGCCGGTCGACACGCGCACGTCGTGTTCGTGGCAGACGTCGATGAGTTCGCGGACGGCGTCCTCGGGCATCAGCGCGAACGATCCGCCGCTGAACTTGTAGATGTCGACGTACCGGCCCATCGTTTCGAGGATGTCGCGCAGTTCCCTCGGCCCCATCGGGTCGTAGTACGGCCCGCGAATCTCGGTGATTCCCTTCTCTCTCGGTTTCTCGGGTCGGTCGTTGTGGTGCAGGAAGTCGAATGCTCTGTCTGCCATGGAAACCCTCGACCGGGCTACGACGAACTGGTACAAAGGCGTTTGGCGGTCCCGGGAACCCTCGACGGCCGGAAGTCGAGCCGGCCGTCGAGGGTTCCCGGGACCGCACGCCGACCGACGAGCGCGGTTCCGAACGACCCCAACGTTTATGATGAATACCGAACAATTCAGGGTCAGGTCGTATGGAGACCGTTTTCTGCTTCCGTTGACCGGGTTCGCGTCCGCGGCGACGAGTCGGCCGTGAGTCGGTCGGTACCGTGCCGCCGATAGAGCGTATTTCGCGCAGCGCCGGCGTTCTACACTCGGCGAAGCGCCGCGTTCGCTCGCGGGCACCCCGCCCGCGAGCGACGACTCGCTCACCTCGGACGACTCGCCCGCGGGCGCAATCCGGTCCGGTCGTCGTTTCGGTCGCGCGAACGCGCCGTCCGCCGCGAGGTCGTCGACCTCGCGGCGGACGGCGCGTTCGCTTCGTTTGGATTCGGTCGGGGCAGCGACGAGCAGACGCCACCACTCACACATCACGATGCAATCAACAGACGCAGTACTCGCAAAGCGGGCCGACGACGGCCCGGCGGACACCGACGAAATCCGGGCGCTCGCCGAGGCGGCGGGCTACTCGGTCGTCGGCGA
The DNA here is from genome assembly GCF_024138165.1 of Halorussus vallis. Taxonomy (NCBI): domain Archaea; kingdom Methanobacteriati; phylum Methanobacteriota; class Halobacteria; order Halobacteriales; family Haladaptataceae; genus Halorussus; species Halorussus vallis. The sequence goes on from NZ_CP100001.1 coordinate 116,672, forward strand.
AGTGACCCAGACCCGCGCCGAACACCCCGGTCTCCAGTTCGGACCCGGAAAGGCCGACGAACTGGCGGCGACCGTCGCCGCGACCGGTGCCACGACGGTCGTGTTCGACAACGAACTCACGCCGACCCAGACGTGCGAACTCGCCGCGCGGTGTCCCGACGGCACTGCGGTCGTCGACCGCTACCGCCTCGTCCTCGACATCTTCGAGGAGCAAGCCGGGAGCAAACGGGCGACGCTCCAGGCAGAGCGCGCCAAACTGGCGTGGGACCTCCCGCGCATCCGGGAGTCCGACGACGAGCAGGCGATGAACCGCTTCACCGAGTCGGGGACGCGCTACTACGACGTTCGGGACCGCATCGACGAACTCACCCGCAAACTGGACGACCTCGCCGACGACGCCGCGGCCCGTCGCGAGCGCAGGCGGGAGGAAGGCTTCGAGTTCGTCGCGCTGGTCGGCTACACCAACGCCGGAAAGTCGACGCTGTTGCACCGCCTCGCCGACGACCTCGACTTCGCCGAACGCGAGGCCGACCACGCCGACTTCTCGGCCACCGCCGAAATCGAGGACCGACTGTTCAAGACGCTCGAAACCACGACCCGGCGGGCGACCGTCGGCGGCCACCGGACGCTGGCGACCGACACCGTGGGGTTCGTCGACGACGTGCCCACCGAACTGGTCGAGTCGTTCCACGGGACGCTCTCGGCGACCCACGACGCCGACTGCGTCGCGCTGGTCGTCGACGCCGCCGACCCGCCGGCCGAACTCCGCCGAAAGCTCGAAACCTGCCTCGACCTCCTCGGCGACGAGGGAGCGGCTCCGGAGAACGCCCTCACGGTCTTCAACAAGGTCGACCTGCTCGACGCCGACGAACTCCGGGCCAGGGCCGACGCCGTCGCCGACCTCGCGCCCGACCCCGTGGCGGTCAGCGCGACCGAGGGCGACGGACTCGACGCCCTCCGGGACCGAATCGCGACAGTGCTCCCCGACCTCCGGGAGGCGACCCTCGAACTGCCGAACGACGGCGAGGCGATGAGTCTCGTGTCGTGGCTCTACGACCGCGCCGACGTCGAGGACGTGACCTACGCCGACGACGTCGTGCGAATCGAGTTCGCGGGCGAGGCGTCGGTGGTCGAGCGAGCGGAGGCGAAAGCCGCGGGACTCCGTTCCTCGGCCCGCTGACGCTCGCGCCCGGCCGACCTTTCGGGGGACGTGCCGCTCGTCACCCGTCGTGCTCGGCCTCGACCACCAGCACCCGCAGGTCGTCGACGTTCGTCCCGGTCGGGCCGGTCCGAATCGGACACCCCGCGTCGGCCAGCGCCGAGAGCGCGTCGTTGTCGGCGAGCGCCGCGCGCGCGGCGCCCGCCGACAACGACATGCCGTCCGAGTCGATTCGCCCGCCGACCGTTCCGGCGTCGACTATCGCGCCCGCGACGTCGGTTCCGCCGTCCCGTCCGTCGGTGTCGACGCTGGCGAGGACGACCTCGCCGACGCCGAGTTCGAGCGCGGCAGAGAGTGCGAACTCCAGGTTGGGGCCGCCCTCCCCGTCGCCACGGACCGTCACCGTGGTTTCGCCGCCCGAGAGGACGACCGCGGGCGGTTCGACCGGGTCGCCGGTGGCCAGCGACTCCTCGGCCACGGCGACGTGGGTCTTCGCGGCCTCGCGGGCCTCCCCGCGAATCCGCGAGGAGAGTATTAGGGACGCGTAACTGCGCTCGCTGGCGACGTCGGCCGCGGCGTCGAGCGCCGTCTTCCCGTCGGCGAGAACGTGGACCGCGACGCGCTCGAACGCTCGGTCGTCCGGCTTCGGCGTTTCCGCGACTTCGCCGCGGTGCCCGCGGCGAAGTCGGTCGCGCGCGGCGGCGGGTGCGTCGACGTCGTAGCGGTCGAGCACGTCCAGCGCGTCGGCGAAGGTCGTCTCGTCGGGCGAGAGCGGCCCGCTGGCGATGGTCCCGAGGTCGTTCCCCACCACGTCGCTCAGCGCGACACCGACGACCGTCGCCGGCGCGGCGCGCGCGGCGAGTCGGCCGCCCTTCAGTGCCGAGAGGTGCTTTCGGACCGCGTTGACCTCGTCGATGGTCGCACCGCTCTCCAGCAGGTCGGCGGTGGTCGCCCGCAGGTCGGCCAGCGAGACGCCCTCGGCGGGCGCGGGCAACAGCGCGCTCCCGCCGCCCGTGATGGCGGCCAGCACCAGCGTCTCCTCGTCGGCGTCGTCGGCGAGTTCGAGGACGCGGCGCGCGCTCGCGACGCCGCGCTCGCTCGGAATCGGGTGGTCGCCTTCCAGCACCTCGATTCGGTTGCAGTCGCGAGCGTCGGCCGAGTCGGCGTCGTCGACCGCGACCGCGCCGCGGTCGACGCGGTCGCCGAGGAGCGCTTCGAGTTCGGCCGCCACGCCGGCGGCGGCCTTGCCGCCGCCGAGAACGACGACCGACTCGTAGTCGCCGAGGTCGTACGCCTCGCCCGCGACGGTCAGCGTCTCATCCGCGAGCGAGACGCTCGCGGCGACGACCGTTCGGGGCCGGGCCGCGGCGACGCCCGCCTCGACGCACGCCAGCGCGAGGTCGCGGGCCGGCGTCGTCGCGAGGTCCTCGCGGTTTCGTATCACGGTCGACGGTTCGGACGGAGCGACGAAAAAGTCTCGTGCCGGACCGGCGCCGCGAACCCGCCACGGCGGCGGTCCGGCGTCGGCGCGGCTACAGGAAGCGACTGTAACCGCAGTCGCTGCACTCGAGTCTATCGTTCTGCCGGGCGAGCACGCCCACCGCGCACCTCGGACACGGCCCCATCACGAGGTGGTCGTTCCGCTCGCCGTCGATCTGGACGGCCCGCCGGAGCCACGCCACCTCCGACTCCAGGCGGTCGACTCGCGACTCCAGTTCCCGGAGGTAGCTCTCGCGGCGCTCCTCGCGGTTTCGGATTACCCTCCGTCTGCTCATCGTGGTTTCCCCGGACGGGGTACGCGTCCGGTCGTAGTAACCGTTGCTCCGGAGTCCAGGCTGAGAGGGTCGCGCGACCTTCGCGGCCGGGGGACGGCCTGTCAGTCCGACTCTCTGTCGCGCCCCCGAAAAAAGCCCTTTACCGACCGTCGGCGTACGGCTTCCGGAGAGGGACCATGACCGCCATCGCACGACTCGAAGTGATTCCGACCCGCGAGCGGGGGATGTCCGACGCCGTCGCCCGAGCGGTCGAGGCGCTCGACCGCTTCGACGTGACCTACGAGACCACGGCGACCGACACCGTCATCGAGGCCGACGACGCGAGCGAAGTGTTCGCCGCCGCCGAGGCCGCCCACCGGGCGGTCGACGACCGGCGCGTCGTCACCTCGCTGGAGATCGACGACGACCGGAGCCGACGACGGCGGAGCGACGACCGGGTCGAAGCGGTCGAACGCCGCCTCGGTCGACCCGCGCGCCGCGAGCGCGAAGCGCACGTCACGGCGCGCCAACGGGAGGCGACCGGCGGCGAGCGGTGGGTCGCGGACGACGCTCCGAACGCGACCAGCGGGTCCCGGTACCTTCAAGCGGTCGGCCGGTCGAACCGCTGAGGATGGACGACGGCGAGACCGAATCCCTGCTCGAACTCGACGGGTCGGCCGGCGGCGGCCAGCTCGTGCGGACGGCACTCACGCTCTCGGCGGCGACCAACACGCCGTTCCGGATGATCGGGATTCGGGGTGCGCGGCCGAACCCCGGCCTCCGACACCAGCACCTCGCGGCGGTTCGCGCGGTCGCGAGCGTCTGCGGGGCGACCGTCGACGGCGCCGAACTCGGCTCCGAGACGCTGACGTTCCGGCCGGATCGCCTCGCCGGCGGGCGCCACGAGATCGAGGTCGGCACCGCCGGAAGCGTGTCGCTGGTGTTCGACGCGGTGGTGCCGCTGGCGCTCGCCCTCGACGCGCCGGTCGGACTGACCGCGCGCGGGGGCACCGACGTGAAGTGGTCGCCGCCGATGCCGTACTACCGCCGGGTGAAACTCCCGCTACTCCGGCAGTGGGGCCTCCACGCCGCGGTCGACCTGGCGGAGACGGGCTACTATCCCGCGGGCGGAGGCGAGGCGACGCTCTGGCTCGCACCGTCGTCGCCGCCTCCGCTCGAACTGACCGAGCGCGGGTCGCTCGACGGGGCGCGAGTCCACGCGAAGGCCTCGGCCGATCTCGCCGACCGGGGCGTCGCGGACCGACTGGCCGACGCCGCCGTCGAGCGACTCGAAGCCGAGTCGTCGTCGGAGCTATCAGTCGGCGAGCGAACGACCGCAGCCGTCGAGACGGCGTCGCCCGGCGCGGGCGTGACGGTCGCGCTCGACTTCGCGGAGACGACCGCGGGGTTCGACGCGCTCGGCGAGCGGGGAAGGCCCGCCGCGGCGGTCGGCCGGGAGGCCGCCGACGCCGCGCTGGCGTTTCTGGACGAAACCGAGGCGGCGGTCGACGCCCACTTGGCCGACCAACTCGTGGTCCTGCTTGCGCTGGCCGGCGGGCTCGCGACGATTCCGCGGGTCACCGACCACGTCGAGACGAGCCTCGACCTCGTGGCGGCGTTCGACCGACCGGTGACGCTGGACGACGGCGACCCATCCCGACTCCGACGGGAGCGATAGCGTCTCCGACTGCTTCGACTGCTTCGAGCGCATCGGGCCGTGCCTCCCGAGTCCTACGTGAACGTGTCTCGTGGAACGTTTATTGTCGACGGGTGCAGAGTAGCCGACGTGAGCGGTGTCGTGTCACGTATGGAAACCTACTTGGAAGGCGCGAGTTGGACCGTCGTCGAGCGCGTCGCGGCGGCCGAAGGCGTCGAGCCGACAGAGCTGACCCCGCCGCTCGGAACCGTCCTCGACCCGGAGGCGCTGGACGAACTCGTCGCGTCGCTTCCCGACTCGACCGACCCGGCGGTCACCTTCGACTACGCCGGATACGAGGTGGCCGTGGCGGCCGACGGGAGCGTTAGCGTCACGCCTCGCGACTCGTAAGCCGACCGTAACTCCCGACGCGGGCAAAGCCGTTATTCCGCCGCCGCCGCTAGCGGACGGTATGAAGCGACGCACGTTTCTCGAAGCGACCGGCGTAGCGACGGTGGGGGCGCTCGCGGGTTGTACCGCTCCGGGACAGTCGCCCGGCGAAACCGGAACGACCGGTGAAACCGGAACGACCGCGACCGCTGACGGGAACGAAACCGTGGGGGGAACGGAGACGGGAACCGCGACGGGGACGCAGACGACTCAGGGTGGTGGCGGCGGAGGCGGCACGACGAACACCGTCAGGATGGTTTCGCAGGGGAGCAACTACTACTTCGACCCTATCGGCCTGTTCGTGGAACCGGGGACCACCGTCTCGTTCGTCATCGAGAGCGGAGCCCACTCCTCGACGGCGTACCACCAGAGCATCGACTCGGCGTCGGTGACCCGGATTCCCGACGGCGCCGAACCGTGGGACAGCGGCACTCTCACCGGGAAGGGGTCGTCGTTCGACCACACCTTCCAGACGACCGGCACCTACGACTACTTCTGCATCCCGCACAAGACGCTGGGGATGGTCGGCCGCATCGTCTGCGGCGAACCCGGCGGCGTCGAGGGGAACCCGCCCGACGGGAACGTCCCGTCGGAGCAGACCATCGTCCAGCAGGGAGCCGTCTCCTACTCGGAGTTCAGCGGGTAGGCCGACGCCGCGTCAGTCGTCGCCCGGCGGGTCTTCAGGGCAGTACGCCAGCGTCGAACCCGTTCCGGAGTCGATGCCCCACTCGGAAACCGCGACCTCGGTGCCCGAGTGGTTACAGTCGAACGTCGACCGCGACAGTTCGACCATCTCCAGTCGGTTGGCGTGCGCGACCGTCACCGTGTAGTTCGCCTCGTAGGTGAGCCGTCCCGCGACCACCGCGCCCGGGGCGAGTTCGTACGCGCGCTCGATGACGACCGCGCCCTCGCGCTCGACGCGCACCGTCACGACGACCGACTCGGATTCGTCGTTGCGAATCCGGAGTCCGTGCGGGCGCTCGTTCGGTTCGAGATTGTCGAGCGACGTGTACTGCGCGACCGTCTCGTTCGCGACGTACGTCGTCTCGGACGCCGGCGGTCGCGACGCGGTGGGCGCGGCGCAACCGGCGACGAGGAGACACGCGACGACGGCGATACCGGCGAAACCTCGGCGCGAGAGGGGAGGGCGGCGAAGCATACTCCCGGCGTGATGGCCGGTCCCGATAGCGTTTCCGAATCGCTCGTCCCTCCGACCGGCGTCGCGGCGGAGTTCGGGTAGTCACCGTGACCTAACCTGACCGTGACGGTCCCCGGAACGCCCACCGTCACCGAACTCGACGGTAGTCGTACTTCCCGCGGAGGTTTTCGTGGAAGTACCCGCCGTGGGAGCGCGCGCCGACGAACTCCTCGTACGTCTCCTGGGCGACGTCGAAGTAGCGGTAGACGCCGCCGCTCTGGAACTCGATTTCGAGCGTCTCGTCGTCGCGGTCGTACCCGATGCTCCGGACGCTACTGGAGGTGACCGGCACGCGCGTCTCGGCTACGTACCGGAGTTCGTCGTAGGGAACGTAGCCCACGATTCGGTCGTCGTAGAAGCAGACCAGACCCTCGCCGCCCTCTTCGACTTCGTCGCACTCGATTCGCTCGCCGTCGGCCGTGACAGCTTCCATGCCGACCGGAGACGACGTACCGGCCACTCAATCCATCGGCCGAATCGCGTCGCCGAAACCGACCGGGAAACGGCTTCGGGTCGGTCGCGAACGACCGACCCGAAGCCGTTTCTTGGTTCGGGACCGAACGTGAGCGCATGTGCAGTGTCGGAGCGCGCGCCCTGATGGTCGTGGTCGGAGCGGCGTCGCTGGTGCTGTACGGCGTCGCCGCGCTCCTCGCCGCCGAGTTTCTCGCGTCGCTCTGGCGCGCCCGCCGGGACCTGGTCACCGTCGCCGTCCTGACCGTCGCGTTGACGATGGCGTTCAGTTACGTGAGCTACCGGTTCGGGACCGGCCAACTGCTGGCGCGACTCGGCGCGACCGAACTGCCGCGGGGTCGCGCACCGGAGGTCTACCGGCGGCTCGACCGGCTCAGCGAGTCGATGGGCGTCTCGCCGCCGACGCTCGCCGTCGCCCGGATGCCGGTCCCGAACGCGATGGCGCTCGGGAGCACGAACCGGGGGTTCGTGGTGCTCGACCGGGCGCTGTTCCGACTGCTGACCGCCGACGAACTCGAAACCATCCTCGCCCACGAACTCTCGCACCTCGAGAGCAACGACAGTCTGGTTCAGACGCTGGCGTACAGCCTGGGTCAGTCGCTGGTCTGGCCGCTGGTACTGATTTCGCTCCCGGCGGTCCTGCTCGGAGTCGGAGTCGCCCGCGCGCGAGCGTGGCTCGGCGGTCGCCCGGCCGACCGGGCGACCGCGCCGCTGGCGGAGTTCCACCGGCGCGTCGGGCAGGTCGTCGTGCTCGGCCTGTCGGCGTTCACCCTGCTGTTGCTCGCCCACTCGCGGCGCCGGGAGTTCGCGGCCGACGACCGCGCGGCGGCGGTGACGGGCAAGCCGCGTGCGCTGGTTTCGGCGCTCAGGAAGATAGAACGCGCGTCCCAGCCCCGACTCGGCCCGCTCTCGCCGCTGTACGTCCGGGGCGACGAGGAGGGCTGGCTCACCGAACTGCTCTCCTCGCACCCCGCGACCGACGAGCGCGTGCGACGACTGGAGGCCCGCGCGGAGCGGAACGCGACGAAGATAGACATTCGGTGAAACGCGAAACGCGCCCACTTCCGCCGAGCCTTTATAAACGCGACCGACCGAAGACACCAAGGCTTAAGATTAGGTCTGCCTAAACCGTGGAGTATGAGCGAGTGGCCGGGAGAACGACCGACCGACTGCGACCGGGACCGGAGGTTCCCGTCCCGTGTCGACTGACGCCGACCACGAGACCGAGGCCGAGGCCAAGACCGAGAGGGCGGTGCTCGGACACGGCGCGACCGACATCGGGGCCGACGGCGGCGAAACCGCGCTCCACGGCGAGTCGCTGGCGCTCTCGTACGGCGAAGCGGCCGAACCGGTGGTCGAGTGCGGGCGAATCGACCTCCCCGAGGGAGAGATCACGGCGCTGGTCGGGCCGAACGGCTCGGGCAAGTCGACCCTGCTGAAGGCGCTGTCGAACCACCTCGAACCCGACGACGGGTCTGTCGTGCTCGACGGACGCGAGATTCGGGAGTTCGGCGAGAAGGAACTCGCCCGACGGCTCGGCCTGCTGTCCCAGGAGAACGACGCGCCGGAGAGCATCACCGTCGAGGACCTGATCTACCACGGCCGCTACCCCCACCGCGGTTTCTTCGAGTCGGTGACCGACGCCGACCGCGAGGCGGTCGAGCGCGCCATCGAACTCGCCGGCGTCGACGACATCCGGGACGCCGAACTCGGCGAACTGAGCGGCGGGCAAAAACAGCTCGCTTGGATCGCGATGGTGTTCGCCCAGGAGACGGACGTACTCCTGCTCGACGAACCGACGACGTTCCTCGACCTCCACCACCAACTCCGCGTGATGGAGGTCGTCCGGTCGCTCAACGAGCGCGAGGGCGTCACGGTCGGGGTCGTCCTCCACGACATCGCCCAGGCCGCGCGGTTCGCCGACTACCTCGTCGCGCTCGACGACGGCGAGGTGTACGACTGGGGGCCGCCCCGGGAGGTCGTCACCGAGGAACTGCTCGCCGACGTGTTCGCGGTCGACGCGGCGGTCGAGTACACGCCCGACCCGGAAATCGTCCCGCGGCGCTCGCTGTAGGCCGGCGGTCGCCGCGACCGTCGTTTTTCGGTATCCGTTCCCGGCGCACGAACGAGAATCGCTTCGGACACGTTCTTCGATAATCGTACCAGAATCGCCTTTCCGTCAGGGCGAGACCGTTCGAACGAGGAAATTTAGATGAAAACGGTACGCGTACTCGTCGCCGCGACGGTCGTCCTGGCGCTCCTGGGAAGTGCGACTGGGGGAGTCGCAGTCGCCGACGGGGGCACCCCCGACGTCGATTGCGGCGGCCTCCACGAAGCCGACCAGCGAACCGACGGAACAGCGGCCGAGAGCACGGTGAACGAACACCACCACGAGTGCCACGAGGGCGAGTTCCCGAAGTAGCGACCGAGTCGACCCGCCGCACATTTTCCAGAAATCGACGCCCGCGCTACTCCTCGAACAGCGTCTCGCGAAGCGACCGCTCTCGTCCTCCAGGCTCCGCTCGCGTTCAATTCTCGATTCGGGCCTCGAAAAGATTCGCGTTGACGGGGCCGTCCCGTCGACGTCTTCGACGCGCTCGTTCGCCCTCAGAGGTTGCCGACCGCGCCCTTCTTGCGCATCAGGTAGAGGAAGTACGGCCCGCCGATGACGCCGGTGACGATGCCGACCGGAATCTGGGTGCTGAGCGCGAGTCGCGCGCCCACGTCGGCGAGGACGACGAGCGCCGGCCCCGCGAACACGCACCCGACGAGCACGCGCCGGTAGTCGCTCCCGACGACGGTCCGGACCATGTGGGGGACGACGAGGCCGACGAAGCCGACCAGTCCTGCGACGGCGACGCTCGCGGCCGCGAGGACGATGGCGACCGCCGAGACGCCGAATCGCACGTATTCGACCGACATGCCGAGGCTCTGGGCGGTGCGCTCGCCGAGCAGCAGGACGTTCAACTGCCGCGAGGAGAACAGCGCGATGGGGATGGTCAGCGCCGTCCACGGCGCGACGACCCGGACCTGCTCCCAGTCGACGCCCGTGAGCGACCCGGTCGTCCACGCGATGGCGCTCTGGACCGCGCCGAGGTCCTCGGCGAAGTAGAACACGCCGGTCTGGAGCGAGTTGAACACCGTGCTGACGATGACGCCCGCGAGCACGAGTCGCACCGGACTGGTGCCGCCCTGCCACGCGATGGCGTAGACGAGCAGGAACGCCGCCGTCCCGCCCAGCGCAGCCAGTAGCGGGATGTACGACGTCAGCCCGGTGAACACGACGAGCGCGAGCAGGATGGCCAGTCCCGCCCCGGAACTCACGCCGAGGACGTACGGACTCGCCAGTTCGTTCCGGGTGACCGCCTGGAATATCGCGCCCGACACCGCGAGGTTCGCGCCGACGAACGCCGCCACGAACACCCGCGGGAGCCGAATCGTCCAGACGACCAGGCTCTCGCGGCTCATCTCGGGCACCTCCGCGCCGAAGAGGAACGCCCGCCACGCCTGTGGGTCGAAGACGACCTGCGGGTCGAACACCGCGTGCCAGGCGGTCGCGAGGCTCATCGTGTACGTGCCGAAGCTGACCTGCACCAGGCCGGCGACCACGGTGATGGCAACGCTGGCGAGCGCCACGGTGACCAGCGAGCCGTCGAGCCAGCCGAGTCGACCCTCACGTCGCGCCGCGGTCGCGGTTTCTTCGGACACGGCTCTACGCGTCGCCCGACACGATGTCGGCGACACGCTTGCGGTCGTAGAGCTTCTTTCCGCTCGCGGCGTCGGGGTAGACCTGCTTGGCCGCGCGCTCGGTCACCACGAGGTTCGTGATGGGGCCTTGGTAGAGCGGACCGCCGCGGTAGACGTCGCCGTTCTTCACTGCGGTGAGCGCGCTCGCGGTCGGGTGGTCCTTCATGAACGAGACGACCGTGTTCTGGAACTCCTTGGCGGTCTGGGACTCGTGGCCCCGGCAGAGCAGCACGTCGGGGTCGATCTGCAGCAGCGTCTCGTAGTCGATCTTCCCGCGGCTGGAGTGGAAGTCCTTCACGTCAGTTTCGGCGAACGCGTCCCGGACCTTCAGGTCGCGCCACTGCTTGAAGCTGGTACCCTCGCCGATGAGGTACGGCGAGAACGACTCGGGCTGGTTGCCCGAGGCCCAGACGATGGCGACCCGCGGCCGGTCCTTCTTGGCCTTCGGGGGCAGTTTGGACACCTTCGACTGGAACTCGTCGTGGAGCGAGGCGAACTTCTCGTAGCGGTCGGTGCGCTGGAACACCTTCGAGAGCTTCTCGAAGGCCTCATACAGCGAGAGGTAGGGGTAGCCCTCGTGCCACTTGTAGCCGGTCGAGAAGATGCTGTTGCCGAAGAAGGGGCCGACCTTGTTCGATATCTCGTCGATGTCTTTCTGCTCCCAGCCCTTGAACCGGTTCATCAGGAAGTTGGGGTCGATGACGTGGACGTCGGCGTCGAGTTGGTAGAACACCTCCTTGCTCACCCCGTCGCTGTAGAGGTCGGTCATCTTGCTCTTGTCGACGGAGACGCCGGGAATCTCGTCGTAGTACTTGGTGTGGTACCGCGAGGTGAGCCAGACGCCCTTCGGCGGTTCGACGCCGAGCGCCACGCCCATGTCGGCCCAACTCCCGTTGTTCGCCACCCACTTCTTCGGCACCGAGTCGAAGGTGACCTTCCCGACCGGCGGCATCGAGACGGAGTACGACCCGCCGCTCTGGGTCGTCTCGCTCCCCTCGGTCGTGGCCTGGGTCGTCGCGTTCGCGGTGGTCGTGGAGTCCTGGGTGGTGGACTCGGTGGTCCCCTGGTTCCCTTCCCCGCCGGTACAGCCAGCCAGCAGCGCGCTGCCGACCGCAGCGCCGCCCACGAGGAATCGTCGCCGCGTCGAACTATCGTCGGATTTTCTGCTCATATGGTTTAGGGCAGCCTAAAAGCATATAATGGGTTCGGTTTAGGCCGGCCAAAATCGTCGCGGTCGAATCTCGGGGGTCGGCGCACATAAATCGCACGGACGACGGACGCCGGACCGACGACGGTAATACACGGACGACGGACCGATACGGACGCGACGGCGCGGGCGTGCCCGCGCCGTCGCGCCCACAGCGTGCGCCTACTCGTCTGCCACCTCGTGGAGTGCGTTCCGGACGGTGCCGTGTTCCGACGCGTGGGGCCGACCCTCGGCGTCGTCGTAACCGTAGTCGAACAGGCGGTTCCGGTTGAGCGCGAGCTTCGTGAACTCCGGCCGGAGCAGGTCGAACAGTTCGAAGCGGTCCTCCAGTTCGGGGAACCGCGCCTGGTAGGCGAGTATCGTCTCGCGGGCCTGCGTCCAGAACCGCTCCTCGTCGTAGCCGTGGTGGACTTCCAGCACGTCGGCGACGTACCGGAGGACGCAGACGAACAGCCCCGAGAAGATGAACTGACACAGCCCCTCCGGCGGCTCCTTCCGGAGCACGTCGTGGACCTCGTCCGGGAGCGCCTCCAGTTCGGGCAGCGGCCGGTCACTGACGTTCACGTCGTCGACGAAGTCCTTGACCGCGAGGCGACGAGGCGCGCCGTCGTCGTCGAGGACGAGCATCGCGTTCTGGCCGTGCGGGGAGAACACCGTCCCGTACTTGTAGAGGAAGTGCAGCAGCGGCGGGAGCACGACGTCGAAGAACTCCTCGAGCCACTCCTCGACGGTCAGTCCGGACTGCTCGACCAGTCGCGTGAGGTACGCCACGCCGTCGCCGTCGACGTGGGTCAGCGCCGCGAGAGTGACGACGCGCTCGTCGTCTTCGAGGAAGGTGTAGACGCTCTCGCGCCAGACCGCCCCGAGCAGTTCGAGGTACTGGTACGGCGCGCCGTCGATGGCGGCGAAGTCCTCGTGGTCGTAGTTGACGCCCGCGACCTCTCCGGGCAGAATCAGCCCCTGCTCCTGGAGGAACTCGTCGTCCTCGTAGATGCCCTTGACGTACTCGGTGACGGTCGGCGCGAGTTCGGTCCGCTCGCCGGGGAGCCCCCGCCAGACGAGCGTGTTGAGGATGCGCATCGGCAGTTTGACGTGGCGCTTGCGGTCGTGGTCGACGTTCACGAACGTCCGGACCGACTGTTGGGGGAGGTACTCGTCGGGTCCCTCGCCGAGCGGGACGATATCGTCGTTGGCGACGTCGCGCGGGAACAGCGGGACGACGCTGTTGTCCCACTGCCAGTCGTGAACCGGCACGAGGTAGTAGTTGTCGGGGTCCAGCCCCCGCGAGGCGAGTCGGTCGCGGAACGTCCCGTAGTGCTCGCCGAGTTCGTCTTCGATCAGCGAGTCGTGCGAGAGTCCGTCGACGGAGACGAACGTCGCCTGCTCGCGGCTGACGGCGACCCACGAGAGCGTCACGGGTTCCTTCTGCTCGGGCGCGTACGCCTTCGCGTCCTCGTAACCCCACCCGAGGCGGCCCTTGTTGTAGGTGAGCCACGGGTGACCGGTCATCTCGCCCTCCAGGTGGGCGTAGTCGAGGTCGGTCGGGTCGAAGTCCTCGCGGCGCCGCGAGCGCGCCTCCATCTGGGCGTCGGCGAGCAACGTCTTGTTGTACTCCCGGACGAGGTTGCCCGCGGTCAGGCCGTCGAGGTCGGTCGACCGCTCGAGGTCCCGGAGGAGCAGAATCGGGTCGGTCGCGGCCGCCCACTCGCCGCCGGCCGGCCGGCGCTCGACGGTTTCGCCGTGGACCCGATAGCTGTCCATCAGTCGCTCGGTCGCCTCGAACCGGTAGGTCGCGCCGTCGAGTTCGACGCGGTAGCGGGTGCGGTCCCGGTTTCCGTTTCCGTCCCCGTCTTCGTCGTCTTCGTCGCCGTCGCCACTGGCGACGGGAACGGGGTCGAGTATCTCCTCGTAGGCGAACTCCGCGAGCATCTTCGTCAGCAGCCGTCGGCTCACGGTGGTCCACACGTCCGGTGTCAGTGCGTCCTGCAGGTCTGGGTCGTTCGGGTTCATGGGTCGTCGGGGGAGAGCGAGTTCGGTTCGTCGACGCCGCGCCGGGAGGCCCCGGGCGCGCGCTCGACGTACTGTTCGACCGAGAAGTCCTGGAACACGGTGTCCTCGTCGGCGGGGTAGACCTCGCGGCCCAGCAGGCGGTTGACGATGCGGGCGTTCCGGAAACAGCCCAGGCCGAGGTCGGGCGCGCCCACGCCGTGGCTGTGGAGGTCGCCGTTCTGGACGAAGACGTCGCCCGCCAGGTCGGTCACGAGGCGGTAGTCCTCGGTCACGCGGTAGCGCCCCCGCTCGTCCCAGGAGATGCGGTCCTCGACGGGCGAGAGGAACGCCGGCGTCGGGCGACCGTAGCCCGTGCCGAGGACGACCGCGTCGGCGTCGAGCGAGAACGACTCGCGGGTCTGCCACTGCTCGCAGTCGAGGCGGTAGCGTCCCGCTATCGCCTCGATGTCGCCGACTTCCGTCATGGCGAAAAGACCCACATCGGGGTCGCGGTCGCCGACGGACCGTTCGTACAGCATGTCGTATATCGCCGCGCTGGTATCGGGGTCGATGCCCTTGTAGAGCAGGTCCTGGCCCGCCCGAATCTCGTCCTTGCGCTCGCGGGGCAGGTCGTAGAAGTACCGGGTGTACTCGGGCGCGAAGTGCTGGAGGCCGAGTTTCGAGTACTCCATCGGGAAGAACCCCGGCGAGCGGGTCAGCCAGTCGAGGCGGTAGCCGGCCTCCGGTTGGCGGTCCAGCAGGTCGAGGAACACCTCGGCGGCGCTCTGGCCCGACCCGACCACGGCGACCGAGTCGGCGTCGAGACACCGGTCGCGGCGGAACCGGTACTCGGCGGTGTGGAACACGTCCTCCTCGGGGTGGCCCCGGAGGGCCTCCGGAATCTGGGGACGACTGCCGACGCCGAGCGCGAGGTTCCGAGCGCGGTGGACGTACTCGGCGCCCGTCTCGGGGTCGCACGCGGTGACGACGAAGTGGTCGGCGTCACCGTCCCAGCGCACGTCCTCGACGCGCCGGCCGAACCGACAGCTTTCGAGCCGCTCGGCGACCCACCGGAGGTAGTCGTCGTACTCCTGGCGGGGAATCTGGAACGTCTCGTAGAAGTAGAACTCGTAGATTCGCCCGCGCTCGCGGAGGTAGTTGAGGAAACTGTGGGGGTTCGTCGGGTCGGCGAGCGTGACGAGGTCGGCGAGGAACGGCACTTCGAGCGTCGTCCCCTCGATGAGCATCCCTTCGTGCCACGCGAACTCGGCGTCCTGTTCGAGGAAGAGGGCGTCGACCGACCCGTCGGCGTCGCCCTCGACCGCTATTCCGTCGCCTGCCGCTCCGTCACCTCCCGTTCCGTCGACGGCCGTCTCGTCGACGCCGTCGAGCAGCGCCGCGAGTCCGAGGTTGAACGGACCGAGTCCGACGCCGAGCAGGTCTACGACCTGCTCGGCGTCTCGGGCGTTCGCGTTCTCGGCGTCCCCGCGACTCGCCTCGTCGGGTCGGCTCACGCCACCACCTCCCGTTCGAACCGCTCGCGCTCGCAGACCATCAGCAGAGCATCCTTCTCGTCCATCGCTATCTCGCGACGGTGCTCGAAGCCGCAGCGCTCGAAGACGCGGTGGACGACGTCGTTGCGGACGTCGGGTTCCGCGACGATGCGGTCCGTCTCGCCGTGGCGGAACTGCATCTCTGCGACCGACCGGAGGAGCGGCGCGGCGTAGCCCTCGCCGAGGTACTCCGGCGGGCCGATGAGTAGGTGGACGCCCTGGTCCGCGGGGTCGGCGTCGTAGTGGTCGGCGACGGAGTCGTCGGCCGCCCAGTAGCACTCCCAGTAGCTCATCGGCACGTGGTCGAGGTGGCCGACGTAGGGAGTCATGTGGTCGTCCGCGAGCTTCTCGGCGAGTGCGTCCCGGAAGACCGGCAGCGGGTCGTCGAGTCGCCAGTACGGCAGGACGTGCTCTTCGTTCAACCAGGCGTGGAGGCGGCCGAGGTCGGCCATCTCTGCCGGCCGGAGCGAGACGGTCTTCTCGATGTCGGGGTCGTAGCGCTGGAACTCGTACGGCGCGGCCACAACGCCGCCGGGGCCGGTCATCGGGCCACCTCCGCGGGGAGTTCGGTCACGAGCGGGTTGTCGACGTCGGCGTACACCGACTGGGTTTCGAGCGACCCGTCCAGTTCGTCCATGTCGTGGAGCCGCGTGAGGAGGTTGGCCTTGCACGGGAGCGTCTCGGCTTCGAGCAGGTCGTCCAGCAGCGACGACGACTCGCGGTCGAACCGCCGGAGCGACTCCAGTTCGTCCCGGAGCATCGAAAGCAGGCGGCGCTCGTCGGCGACGCCGGCGGTCCCGAAGGCGTTGATCACCCCGAAGCAGTTGTTGAGCACGACGTAGTAGCGAATCCGCTCGTCGGCCACCGCGTCCGGGCAGACGGTGTCGGCGCGCTCGCCGACGCCCGGGAGGCGCTCGTCGTGCTCCTCGTACTTCGATTCGGGGAAGTAGTAGCCCTGGTTGTCCCGGTAGTAGAACCGGTCGGGGTAGCCCTCCGAGAGCGAGAGGACGCCGTTCTGCTGGTGGGCTTCGAGGCCGAGGCCGCGCGCGAGGTAGAGCCAGAGCACCGGGCGCACTGCAATGTCGAGGTAGCGCCGGAACCAGTCCTCGCTGACGGCGTCGGTCGAGCGTCCTTCCCGCTCGGCGAGCGTCTCGACGATCTCGCCGAGTCGAGAGCCGTCGTCGTCGATGCGGTCCTGGCAGAGCGCGACGACCGGCGCGGCGTTCTCGGCGTCCGGCCCTCGGAAGACGTTCTCACGCAGGACCACCTCGAAGCCGGATTCGGCTGCCCCGTCCCCGAGGTCGAGGGTGAGCGCCGCCGGGTCCCGGATTACGTCGAAGTCGGGGAACTTCGACCGGAGTTCCGCGCCGAGGTCGGTCTCCAGGAGTTCCGCGACGGCGACGCCGCGTTCGAGTTCCGGGCGCTTGTTGGTCCGCTCGGAGTTGGTAATCTCGACGTTCAGCGACCCCTTGACCATGAACGGCGCGTCGGCCGCGTAGAGCGTTCGGACCGAGCTAGTCGGGTGGAACTCGCGGCCGACCGCGCCGAGGTGTTCGAGGCCGTCGCCCAGCAGTTCCTGGACGCGAGGCTGGGCGAGCAGGTGCTCGGCCTGCCAGGGGTGGACCGGCACGAGCGCGTCGTCGCCGTCGACGTGGGCGGCGACGAACGACTCGGACACCGCGGGGTCCTCGCGGAGCGTATCCTTCACCCACTCGACCGCCGACGCATCGCGCGCGGAGGCCTGCCAGACGAGTTCGGGGTCGGCACGGAAGTAGTGGAGCGCGAACGACCCCTCCAGTTCGGGCGCGTACGTCGGCGAACGACGGGGCGAGATTCCCTGTCGGCTCTTCGGCGTCGGGTGGAGCAGGTGGCCGAACACCAGCGACTGCTCGGCCTCGCGGAACGTCGAATCGAAGCCGTACAGTCGTTCGGCGTCGTCTCGGCGGGCCGCGACGAACCGCGCGACGTTCCGGCGGCTATCGACGACCCGCGAGAGCAGTCGCCCGCGGTCGCAGGGTCGGTCGCGGGCGGCCGCCAGTTCCGCGGTGATGAGCGCCACCAGCGTCGCCGAGTCGAGTTCGAGTGTCCGCTCGCCGACCCGGTAGTGGCCCGGAAGCGCGAACAGGTGGCGGTCGGTCGGCGAGCGATACCGGAGCGGGACGAACAGCGTCGCGTCCTGGTCGGGGAGCGGCGCGCGAATCGCCCGGTCGCGGCCGTGCGTCGGCGTCGGCACCGCGCTCGCGTCGACGACCTCGTAGTCGCCGGTTTCGCGGAGGTAGCAGTTCAGGAAGCTGTGCAACGTGGCGGACTCCGCGACGGTCGCGGGAGTCGCCGGAGTTCGGTCGTCGGATTCTGGGTCGTGGACTGTCATCGGTTACTGGGTAATCGCTGGGTCGCGGAGACGGTTTTCGCGCGATTCCGGATTCGGTCGAGCACCGCGGCGACGTCTTCGAGCGTCGTCCGGGGGTTCAGCAGGGTGAACTTCAGGCAGGTCGTGCCGTCGACCTCGGTCCGGCCGACGACCGCGTCGCCGTTCAGGAGCAGGGCCTCGCGGACCGCGGCGTTGAGCCGGCCGACCCGGGCGTCCGATTCGACGCCCGCGGGGCGGTACCGGAAGACGACCGCGTTCAGCGTCGGGTCGGCGAGCAGTTCGAAGTCCGGCGCGGCCGACAGCAGGTCGGCCACGTCGTCGGCGAGGTCGAGCGTCGACTCGACCAGTTCGGCCAACCGCTCGCGGCCGAGCGCCCGGAAGGTGACGTAGGGTTTCAGCGCGTCGAACCGCCGGGTCGTCTGGACCGACTTCGAGACGAGGTTCGGCCCGAGACCGTCGGCGTCCTCGGGGTTGAGATACTTCGCCGACCGCGCCATCAGTTCGAAGTCGTCGCCGTCCCGCAGGAGGAACGCACCGCAACTGATCGGCTGGTAGAACAACTTGTGGAAGTCCACCGACAGCGAGTCGGCGCGCTCGATGCCTGCGAGCTTCTCGCGGTGGCGCTCGCTGAGAGCGAGCGCGCCGCCGTAGGCCGCGTCGACGTGGAACCACAGGCCGTGTTCGTCGGCGCGGTCGGCGAGTCCCTCCAGGGGGTCGATGCGCCCGAAGTCGGTGGTCCCGGCGGTTCCGACGACGGCGAACGGCCGGCGGCCGCGCTCGCGGAGGTCGGCGACCGTCTCGTCGAGTGCGTCGAGGTCCAGTCGCTGGTCGTCGTCGGTCGGGACCGTCACGACCGCGTTCTCGCCGAGTCCGAGGTGGGCGGCGGCCTGCTCGGCGGTGAAGTGGGCATCCGTCGAGCAGAGGAGTCGCATCGACTCGGCCTCCGGCGGCAGGCCGCGCGCCTTGGCGTCGCGGCCGAAGCGGTCGCGGACGAACCGGTCGCGCGCCAGCAGGAGCGCCGCGAAGTTCGACTGGGTGCCGCCGCTGGTGAACACGCCGTCACCCTCGGGACCGTACCCGAACAGGTCGCAGAGCAGGTCGACGAGTCGGCGTTCGACGTGGGTCGCCGCAGGGCTCTGGTCCCAGGAGTCGAGCGACTGGTTCGTCGCGGCTATCAGCGCCTCGGCCGCTATCCCGGGCACCGTCGGCGGGCAGTGGAGGTGGGCGACACACCGGGGGTCCGAGACGCCGACCGAGTTCGACAGCACCGACTCGCCGACGTCGGCGAGGATCGCGTCGAGACCCTCGCCCTCCTCGGGGAGCACTTCGGTTTCGGCGAACCGCTCGGCGAGGGTGGCGGGGTCGGCCCCCGAGTACGGCCCGTCGCGGTCGGCGACCGCCGCCGCGACCGTCTCGCCGGCGCGTTCGAGCGCCCGCCGGTAGGCGTCGGTGCCCGCCTCGGTGCCGAGGAAGAGTTCGTCGACGCTCATCGCGCCTCCGTGGTCGCGGCCTCGACCGCCGCCGCGACCGACTCGCGGAAGATGCGGCCGATATCCCCGATTTCGTCCTTCGAGACGACCAGCGGCGGGAGGAACCGAACCGTCGCGCCCTCGCGGCCGCCGCGCTCGACGACGAGTCCGCGCTCGAAGCACTCGGTCTGTATCGCCGCCGCGAGGTCGGAGTCGGGCGGGTACGCACCGAGTTCGTCGGAATCGGCGGCGGCGTCGACCGCCTCCGCGCCGAGCATCAGCCCTCGGCCACGCACGTCGCCGATTTCGGGGAACCGGTCGGCCGCGGCGTCGAGGTGGCCGCGCAGGCGTTCGCCCATCCGGTCGGCGTGGCTCGCCAGGTCGTTTTCGACCACGTACTCGATGGTCGCTCGGCCGGCGGCCATCGCCAACTGGTTGCCCCGGAACGTGCCGGCGTGCGCGCCCGCCTCCCAGTCGTCCAGTTCCTCGTCGTAGAGGGTCACCGCCAGCGGCAGTCCGCCGCCGACGGCCTTCGAGAGCGTCACCACGTCGGGCGTGATACCCGCGCGCTCGAAGGCGTAGAGGTCGCCCGTGCGGCCGAGGCCGGTCTGAATCTCGTCGACGACCAGGGGAATCTCGTGTTCGCGGGTGATGCGGCGCATCTCGCGGAGCCACTCGTCTGGCGCGGGCACCGCGCCGCCTTCGCCCTGGACGGGTTCGAGGACCATCGCCGCGGGGTCGGTGAACCCGCGCTCGGGGTCGGCCAGGAGTCGCTCGACGTACCGACTCGAAGCCTCGTGGCTCGCCTCGCCGACGCCGAACGGACAGCGGTAGGGGTAGGGGTACGGCAGGTGGCGGACGTTCCCTCCGACGCCCGGGATGTCGGCCTTCGGGTCGGTGTCGCCCATCAGTCCGAGCGCGCCATGGGTCATCCCGTGGTAGCCCCCGCGGAACGACAGGACCGAGCGGCGGCCGGTCACGGTCTTGGTGAGTTTCAGCGCCGCCTCGACCGCGTCGGTGCCAGCCGGGCTACAGAACTGGATTCTCGCCGACTCGGCGAACTCGTCGGGGAGGCTGTCGAACAGCGCGTCGACGAACGCCTCCTTGGTCGGCGTCGTGATGTCGAGCGCGTGCATCGGCCGGTCGGCCGCCATCACCTCTTCGACGGCCTCGGTCACGACGGGGTGGTTGTGTCCGAGCGCGAGCGTTCCCGCGCCCGAGAGGCAGTCGTAGTAGGTGTTCCCGTCGGCGTCGACGACCTCGACCCCGCGGGCCTCCCGAATCGCCATCGGGAGGTGGCGCGGATAGCTACGCGCGCTCGATTCGCGGGCGGCCTGCGCGTCTAGCAGTCGGCGGTTCGAGGCGTCCGAGTACGCCATCTCAATCGGCCTCCGCGACCGTTCGAGAGCGATATTCGGGCGATGCGCGGTGATATGATGTTCGTCGGAGCACGAGTTTTAGGCCGACCTAAAAATTGAAAAGTATTTCTATACGGTCTGAGAAGTGTAATTTAGGCTAGCCTAAAACGGGCGCGAACGCCACGGGTCGGCATGAGTTCTCCAAGCAGATACGTGGAGTGTAATTTAGGCCAGCCTAAATAACTTCGGGCCGGCGGGAGACGGACCACGGGCGCCTGACGCGCCGCTCCGGAGCGGCGCGTCAGGCGCCTCGGCAAATCGGCCAGCCCCACGCGCTTGCGCCGACTCGGCGCAGCGGCCCGGACGCCGACGCCGCCGGGCGAAGAACATACACCGACAGCGGGCGTAGCGAACCGACATGCCCGAAGAGTACGGGACCTACGACGACGCCGACGCCGAAACCCAGTACGTCGCCTGCATCGTCTGCGGCGACGTCATCGATCTGAACGAACCGCACCCGATGTTCGTCGAGCGCGGCGAGAACGTCGTCGGGGACGCCGCGACGACCGTCTATCACTTCAGCAGCGACGACTGCTTACAGCGGTGGAAGCGCCAGCGAGAGACGGGTGAGTAGCTGGTTCGCGAAGAGAGAAAAGCGTTTGCGGGCGGGAAGGGGCGTTCGCGGGCGACCGTCAGGCGAGTCGCCGACGGACGCCGTTCTTGATTCGTCTGCGGTTGTAGATGCCCTCGCCGAGCACCCAGCCGACCAGCAGTAGGCCGGCACCGATGGCGGCCACGAAGTCCCACGGACCCATCCACACCGGACGGACCCACGGCGCGATCTTCGACCACTGGGCGGCGAGTTCGCTGGCCGGGCCGTCGAGGGGCGTGCCGGCGAACGCGGCCGAGAGCCACTGGGAGAACGTCAGTCGCTGGCCGGTGCCGGGCGTGATGCCCGCGCTCCCCGTAATCTTGTAGGTGCCCTCGGCGTTCTGGTCGGCGATGGTCGGGCCGGTGCCGTTGGCCTCGTCGGCGAGGTTCATGCGCTCGACGTCGTAGGGCGCCCAGGGCGCGTAGAACTCCCAGACGATCTCGCCCTTCGGGGTGACCTCGAACACGCGGTGGTTGTTCGAGTCCACGACGAGCGTGTTACCGTTCGGCAGGCGGTCGGCGTCCCGGGGCCAGTTGAGGCTCTGCTGGGAGCCGAGTTGCCAGGTCCGTTTCCAGTCGCCGTTCCGCTTGGCGTACTCGACGACGCGGTCGTTGTGGCTGTCGGCGACCAGGATGGTGGGCGTGCCGTTCTGGCTCTCCATGTACTGGGGGTTGTGCTGTTCGTTCATCACCTCGTAGTTGTTGTCGCTCCCCAGGCGCATGTCGACGTTCTTGGTCGAGCGGTTGATGACCATCACCTGGTCCATGTTGCGCGGCGAGATGAGGTACTGGCCCTCGGCGATCTTGTCGACGTCATTGACGTGGGTCCAGTCGTCGTGGTCGCCGGCGTACTTGTGACCCTGCTGGCGAGTGAAGTTGGTGTGCTTGCGGAACTGCCACTCCCAGACGGTCTCGTTCTCGCTCCGGTCGTAGATGAAGATGCGGTCCTCGTTGACCTTCTTCTCGGCGTTGTAGTTGCGCATGTTCGCCACGAGCAACTGGTCGCCGTTGATGAGGTCGACGTCGTGGGTGTCGTGGACGCCCTCGAACGTCTCGGTCCAGGCCTTCTCCTGGGTCTTCGGGTTCAGCGAGTAGACCACGGTCTTGCCGCGCTGGGTCGCGGTGACCAGCAGGTTCCTGCTCGGTAGCGGGTCGACGTCGTAGAACCAGGTCACGTCGTCCTGGGTTCCGTTGTACACCCACTCGACGTTGCCGCGGGGACCGACCCCGACGAGGCGGGCGGGCTTCTTCCCGTTGGCCTTCCCGCGGAACTTGAATCCCTGAATCGAGATGACCGTCGTTCCGTCGGCCGGCTGTTCTATCGTTCCTTTCTGGAGGTTCGTGGGTTCGTACGTGAGCGCGGAGACGGCGGAGGGCGCGAGCAGCGAGACGATGACCAACAGCACCACGCCGCGGACCACCCAAGGCCGCGTGAGGCGCGTGTTCCACTCTTTCGGCATACACTCCGTTACAGCGACCCCGAACATATGGGTTTTGTCCTCTTTCCCCGAGGGCGTCGGGACAAATTAGTAATGAGGAACGGTGACAGTTACCGTGCTCGACGGTCGCCGGCCGAATTCGGCCGGCGACCGTCCGTCTCGGACGCGGGCCGTCGGCACGGGGACGAGTTTTATGCGCGCCGACCCCGGAGTTCGGACGGGGGAGCGATGTTTCGAGACAGAACCGACGCCGGACGACGACTCGCCGAACTGCTGGTCGAACGAGGCGTCGAGGCCGACGTGGTGCTCGGGATTCCGCGGGGCGGACTCCCGGTCGCGCGGCCGGTCGCCGACGCGCTCGACGCGCCGCTGGACGTGGTGGTCGCGTCGAAGATCGGCGCGCCGCACAACCCCGAACTCGCCGTCGGCGCGGTGGCGAGCGACGGGAGTCTCTGGCGCAACGACGCCCTCGTCGACCGACTCGGGGTGGACGAGGCGTACATCTCGCGCGAGCGCGAGCGCGAGAGCGAGGCGGCCCGCGAGAAACTCGAACGCTACCGCGGCGAGCGCGAACCGCCCGACCTGGACGGAAAGCGGGTCGTGGTCGTCGACGACGGTCTGGCCACCGGCGCGACGACCGTCGCGGCGCTCCGGCAGGTTCGGGCCGCCGGGGCCGACCACGTCCTGCTGGCGGTACCGGTCGGGTCGCCCGACTCGGTCGAACGCGTGCGTGCCGAGGCCGACGAGGTAATCTGCGCGGAGACGCCACCGAACTTCTCCGCGGTCGGGCAGTTCTACGACCGGTTCGACCAGGTATCCGACGAGGAAGCGATGGCGTACCTCGACCGGTAATCGGAGGGCGTCCAAAAATCTCCAGATCGCTGGGCGGCCGCCCCGGGATTCGAGAACGCTCCGCTCGGCACACCGATATTTCCAGTTTTGCACAACACCGGACGTAGACACCTCGATACAGGGGCCGTCCTGGGACACACACTCGATGCTCGAAACAGCCGAAATGAGCCTGGAAGGCGCCTATTTGGCAGTCCTGAAGTGCCCGAATTCGGGCGAGAGGGAGTGCGCATCCGCCACACAGCAACGAAACCTTTAAGTACCTATCGGCCTTACTGTTGGTTAGGAAGCGAGGCTTCCGGGATTCTTTAGGTTTTCTCCCCTCCCGCGAGTCTCGACCCACCCACCCATCAACCATGACAAGCACACGAATCCAGAGCTACAGCGAGCAGGAGAACGTAACCGAACGAGAACGGACCGACGAAACCGAACGAACCGAAGCCGACGAGCGCGAGGATATCTGCCCCGAGTGCGGCGGACGCCTCACCAACGACGAGGAGCACGGCGAAACCGTCTGTGCGGAGTGTGGCCTCGTCGTCGAGGAAGGTTCGGTCGACCGTGGCCCCGAGTGGCGCGCGTTCGACTCCGCGGAGAAGGACAGTAAATCCCGTGTCGGCGCACCCACGACGAAGATGATGCACGACAAGGGGCTGTCGACCAACATCGGCTGGCAGAACAAGGACGCCTACGGCAAGTCGCTCGGCAGCCGCCAGCGCGAGAAGATGCAGCGCCTCCGCACGTGGAACGAGCGCTTCCGCACCCGCGACAGCAAGGAGCGCAACCTCAAGCAGGCGCTCGGCGAAATCGACCGCATGGCCTCGGCGCTCGGCCTCCCGGAGGACGTCCGGGAGACAGCGTCGGTCATCTACCGCCGCGCGCTCGACGAGGACCTCCTGCCGGGACGGTCCATCGAGGGCGTCGCGACCGCGGCGCTCTACGCCGCGGCCCGACAGACCGGGACGCCCCGGTCCATCGACGAGGTGGCCAACGTCAGCCGAATCGACGAGATGGAGTTCAAGCGGACCTACCGCTACATCGTCCGCGAACTGCACCTCGAAATCCAGCCCGCCGACCCCGAGCAGTACGTCGCGCGGTTCGCCAGCGACCTCGGCATCTCCGACGAGTCCGAGCGCCGCGCCCGCGAACTGCTCCGCAACGCCAAGCGTAAGGGCCTCCACAGCGGGAAGTCGCCGGTCGGTCTGGCGGCCGCCGCGGTGTACGCCGGCCCGCTCCTGACCAACGAGAAGGTCACGCAGGCCGAGGTCAGCGAGGTCGCCCAGGTCAGCGAAGTCACCATCCGCAACCGCTACCACGAACTGCTCGAAGCCGAGGACGACGCGGTCGCCCCGGCCTAAATCGGGTACCGAGCCGTCTCGCGACGACTCTGGACGTGCGACGGGTGGTGAACGTGACCGTCGTTTTTCGGTTTTTCGTACCTTCGAGTGGCGACGCCGGTTCCGCAGGAACCCGTTTCGCGTACCGACCCGGCCTCGCGGGCGGCCGTGGCCGCCCGCGAGGCTGTCGACATCGTTTTCGGCGACGTCCCTTTCGGCGTCGACCTCCTTCGGCGACATCTATTTTCCGACGCTCGGCGTACCCCGTCCGGGGGAAACCATGCCCGGCAAACAGCTACTGATGATCGTCGGCGATTTCGGCGAGGACTACGAGATAATGGTACCGTACCAGGCGCTCCAGGCGGTCGGCCACGAGGTCGACGCCGTCTGTCCCGACAAGGAGGCCGGCGACACCGTCAAGACCGCGGTCCACGACTTCCGGGGCGACCAGACGTACGTGGAGTCCCGCGGCCACAACTTCGCGCTGAACGCGACGATGGACGAGATAGATCCCACGGAGTACGACGGCCTCGTCCTGCCCGGCGGGCGCGCCCCGGAGTACCTCCGGAGCTACGACGAGGTGTTGGACGCGGTCCGGCACTTCTTCGAGGAGGACAAGCCGGTCGCGGCCATCTGCCACGCGGCCCAGATTCTCGCGGCCGCCGGCGTCGTCGAGGGCCGGACCTGCTCGGCCTACTCCGCGCTCGAACACGACGTGGAGGAAGCCGGCGGCGAGTACTACGACGGGGTGACCACCGACGGGAACCTCGTGACGGGTCGCGACTGGAGCGACCACGTCGAGTGGCTCTCGCAGTTCCTCGACGTGCTGGGAACCGAAATCGAGCACGACGAGGCGGTCGAGTCGATGACGGAGGAACCAGCCGAGGAGTGACACAGGCCGCTCGTCTTCTTTGTTCGCAGCAACCCTACTCTCCGGTCGGTTCGGGGCGACCCCAGAGGTCCCGGTAGGGACTCGCCAGCGTCCTCGAGTCGGCCGAAACCGAACTCGTGTCGTACGTGACCGACCGCAGGTCGAACTCTCCGTCCTCCCAGACGGCGTAGCGGGCGCGGTCCAGCGGCCACCCCGCGCGCTGGAGGCCGACGCTCCCGGGGTTGAGGAACGTCGTCCCGTCGACGGTGGCCTCGAACGGGTAGTGGGAGTGGCCGTGGAGGACCACGTCCTCGTCGTACCGGTCGGCGAGCGCCTCGAACACCGCGAGGTCGTCGTCGGGCGTGGTCCGAGTTCGCCACTCGCCGTCGTAGTCGTCGGGCGCCGGAAAGTCGCCGTGGTGCAAGCGGAACGTCTCGCCTCCGACCGAGACGGTCGTCGTCAGGTCCAGCGATTCGAGGAACGACCGACTCTCCGCGGAGAGTCGGTCGTAGGTCCACCGCTGCCAGTCGGCGTGGGGCGTGTCGTCCAGCGCGTCCGGGTCGGCGGCGTCGAGGACGGTCCGGTCGTGGTTGCCGCGGACGCCGGTGAGCGCGTCGAGGTCGCGGAGGCGTTCGCAGGCGACCTCGGGGTGGGGTCCCGCGTCGACGGCGTCACCCAGGAACAGCACCGCGTCGCGCTCGGGTTCGGCCGCGAGGACCGCTTCGAGCGCGGGACCGTTCGCGTGAACGTCGGCGACGACGAGTACTCGTGGCACGCCCGGTTCGTTCGTGCCCGCGAGTAAAGAATCTCCTGTCCTTCCGTCACTCCCGTCACCCCATCACCCCGTCACTCGATGTACTCCCGGACGAACATCCGGTGTTCGGCGGCCCGCTCGTCGCGGACCGCCTCGTCGGCCCCGGCGTACCACTCGGGGAGACACGCCATCGCGTTCAGTCGGTTGCAGAGGTGGTAGACCCGCTTTCGCTGCCGGGAGTCGTCGGGTAGGTCGCCCGAGCGCCGCGCGTCGTAGGCGTCGCGGAACCGCCCTCGGAGACGGTCGCGGAGTACCACGTCGCGGGTCTGCCAGTTGACGTTGTGGTCCTCGACCGTCGCGAGGTTGTAGACCGGGTCGCCCGCCAGCAGGTCGGCCCAGTCGAGCACCCCGGTCGTCTCGCCGGTGTCGGTGTCGACCAGGAGGTTCCCCAGGCGGTAGTCCCAGTGGACCAGCGAGGCCGTCTCCGGTCCGTCGAGCGCGAGGACCGCCTCCCGGACGTACCGCCGGAGTTCGGGCACCAGGTCGTCGAACCGGCCGCCTTCCAGTCCGTCGAGGGTCTTCTGGGCGTCGGCCAGCAACCACTCCGCCCAGCGGTCGCGGGCGCTCGACTCGTCGTCGACCACCGCGAGTTCGCCGTCGGCGACGCCGACGCGGCCGAACCGGTCGAACGACTCGACCGCGTGGAGTTGGCCGAGGTAGTCGCCCGCCGCCGCGAACACGCGTTCGAGCGCGTCGGTCGAGAGGTCCGAAAATCGACCGGAGCCGTTCCGACCCGGCAGTCGCTCGGCGAGGAAGAACGGCGCGGGGAGGTCGGGGTGGTCGTCGACGAAGCCGACCACACCGGGCACCGGAATCTCTGTTTCGTCCGCCAGCAGTTCGAGGATGCGGGGCTCCGAGCGCGCGACCGAGTCCGGAACGACCCCGGCGGCCGCGGCCTTCAGGACCGCCTCGCGGCGGCCCGCCGACGTCTCGACCGTCAGGAAGAAGACGGACTCGGACCCCTCCTCGCTCGGGCGAACGTTTTCCACCGACCACTCGGGTTCGACGGCGTCGACCATCCGTTCGACGGTCGCTCGTTCGAGGTCGGTTCGCTCCGCGCCCGTTCGCTCGACTGTCCCCGTCACGCACCGTAGAAAGAGACTGTCGCGTGTGAGCGTTTCGGCCGGCCCGCCGGACCTGGACGCGGTCCCGAGGCAGGACCCGGACGCCGTCCCCCGCTGGATGTCACCCCGCCGCACGGCTATCGGTACGTATTTTCCTCCGACCGCTGTAACGCGAGACGATGCAATTCAAAGATTTCGTCGGAGAGGTACAGCACCGACTCGAACTGTCCGACCTCGGCAGGGCGGTCCGGGCCACGCGGGCCGTGTTGACCACGCTCGGCGAGCGACTCCAGGAGGGCGAGGCCGCGGACCTCGCCGGCCCGCTTCCGATGGAGGTCGACTACTACCTCGAATCGGCCGAGTCGGGCCAGCGCTTCGACTACGACGAGTTCGTCGAACGGGTCCAGGAGCGCGCCGAGGTCAAGCGCAGCGACGCCGACTACTACGGGAAGATCGTGGTCGGACTGGTGAGCGAACTCATCTCGCGGGCCGAAATCGAGGAGGTCCGCTCGCTACTGCCGCCCGACTACGACGACCTGTTCGCGCTGGTGGACGCCGAGGAGGTCGAGGAGTAACCCGTCGGGACGGCGGTCGGATTCCGTCGGACCCTGACCGCCGCGCGGTTGAGCGCGTGTCGGCGTCGCGCCGGTGACTGAACGTTCGTTCGATAGCGGTACGTGTCTCAGGATTCTTGACGGTGACGTGAGCGCAATCGACGCCCGACACCTCGAACTGACGTACGCCGACGGGATGGAGAACGTCAGGGACGCCTCGCCGGACGTCCCCGAGGGAGTTCTTCGGCTTTCTCGGCGTCGCGGTCTACTACATGGTCCGCGCGACCAGTTCCGAGACGCGTTGACCCGTCAGTCGGTCGTCTCCGCCGTTTCGTCGCCCGACCGGACCACCAGCACGGGGACGTCGGCGGTCCTGACGATTCGCTCCGTGACGCTCCCCAGCAAGTAGCGGTCGAGTCCCCGCCGGCCGTGCGTGCCCAGGACGACGAGGTCGACGTCGTGGCCCTCCGCGTAGTCGAGAATCTCGCGGTGGGGCGTCCCCCGGAGGACGGCGGTCGAAACCGACTCGATGCCCGCCTCGGACGCGCGCTCGGCGGCGGATTCGACCGCGCGTTCGCCGTACGATTCGAGTTCGTCGGTGACCAGCGAGGCGTCGACCTCGGAGGCGAACGCCGTGGCGTCCACCACGAACAGGACGTGTAGTTGGGCGTCGTAGGTTCGCGCGAGGTCGAGGGCGTGTTCGAGCGCGCGGGCCGCCTGCGGACTGCCGTCGGTGGGTACGAGGATGCGGTCGTACATGGACGGGCCTGCGACGCGCGGAGACAAAGCCGTGAGGGTAGACCCGTCCGGGACATCGTTCGCTCAGTCGTCCGGCGCGGGTTGGCCGCCCTCGACTGCGACGACACGACGCGCGAGGACCGCGAACACCGCGACGAGCAACAGCGCGCCGAGGACGAACGGGGACCAGATCGCCGCCAGCGCGTACAGCGACGCCATCACCGGCGGGCCGACCGTCCGGCCGAGACTCCCCGCGCCCTGCGCGACGCCGAAGGCGCTCCCCTGGACGTCGGCCCCGGCGGCCGCCGAGACGAGCGTCGTCAGCGACACCGACAGCAGGGCGTTCCCGAACGACAGCAGCGGGAGCACCGCCAGGAGCGCGAGGAGTTCGCGGGTGAGAATCGCCGGCCCGCCGATTCGCGGCAGGAACGTCCGGCCGAGCGCGGGCGAGAACGGGAGCGCCGCCAGCGCCGCGACCAGGACGAGGGCACCCGCGACCGCGAGAAGCGAGTTCGGGTAGCGCCGAGAGAGCCGACCCACCAGCACGCCCTGGAACACCGCGCCGAGGACGCCGACGTAACTCAGCAGGAAGGCGGTTCCGCTGGCGTCGTAGCCGTACACGTCGGCCGCGAAGGGGACGAACATCACCTGCACGCCCGAGAACGCGACCGACAGCAGGAAGAACGACGCCACGAGGCCCCGGAGAGAGTCGTCGGCCAGCGCCGACCGGAACGAGGCGACCCACGACTGGCGGCGGGCGCTCGTCCGCCGGCCGGACTCCTCCAGGAAGGCCGCCGCGAACACGAGGTTGACCAGACTCAGCGCCGCCGCCGCGAAACTCGGCAGCGAGAACCGCGTGACCGGAACCGCGGCCGGGAGCAGGTCGCGGGCGGCCGCGACCACCGGGTCGCTGGCGAAGAATCCGCCCATCGCCGGGCCGAAGATGAACCCCAGTCCGAACGCCGCCCCGACGAGGCCGAACGCGCCCGCGCGGCGTTCCGGGGGTGTCACGTCGGCGATGTACGCCTGGGCCGCGGCGAGGTTACCGCCCATCGCGCCCGCCAGCATCCGGGAGACGAACAGGACGGCGACGCTCCCGGCGAGGCCGAAGAGGGTCCACGCCACCGCGCTGCCCGCGACCGACAGCAGGAGGACCGGCCGGCGTCCGCGGCGGTCGGACAGCGCCCCCAGGTAGGGCGCGAACAGGAACTGCATCGCCGAGTACGACGCCGCCAGCAGGCCGATGTACACGTCGCTGACGCCAAAGCTCCGGACGTAGAACGGCAGAATCGGGATGATGATGCCGAAATCCAGCAGGTCGAGGAACACGACCGCGACGACGGTCGCCAGCGCGCGGCGGGGGTGCGCGAGCGTCGCGGGAGGGGCATCGGACGCGGTGGCGGCGCGGGGAGCCGACATTTTCCCCGAGGACGGCGGCCAGACTCCTAACGGTTGGGTCGGGCGTCCTCGGTCACCGGACCAGTTCGGCGAACACCGACGCCTCCACCTTCCGGAGGTGTTCGCCCACCGTGCTGGCCGACGCGCCGACGCGCTCGGCGACCTCCTCCTGGGTCGCTCGCCGGGGGTTGTCGTAGTAGCCCAGTTCGACCGCCGCGTCGAGAATCTCGCGCTGGCGGGCGGTCAGTCGGGCGTAGAGGTCCTCGGCGTCGGGGCGGTACTCGCCGGTCGAGAGGACCTCGACGTCGACGCTCTCGGGTTGGTCGGCCATGGCCCCGCGGAAGTCCTCGGCGCGGCCGACGTAGGTCGCCCGCATCCCGCCGTCGGCGGTGTACTCGACGGGCATCTTGACCAGCAGTTCCTGCTCGCGGCGCCGGGTCATGAGTTCCCGAATCGCCTCGTTGGGTTCGTAGTGGCTGTAGGAGAACATTCGTCCGTCGCCGTCGTCGGTGACCGTGAAGTCGTAGACGAAGTCGCTGTCGGCCAGGATCTCCCGGAGGCGGTCGGCGTCGCCGCTCGCCTCGGCGAACATCACCACGGAGCCGTCGTCGAGCAGTTCGACGCGGTGGATCGCCTCGCGAGCGACCGCCGGGTCGTCGCCCAGAGTCCGGTCCAGGGGGTGGAGCGCCCCGTCTCGCGGCCGGGCGACCACTGTCACGTAGCGCATACGAAAGGCGTCGAGCGAGCACGACTTAAAGAAACCTCGGATACGCGGCAGTAACGCTACCGACCGCGCGGCCGGAGGGTCGACCATGAACACTGTCCTCGCCACACTCCCGGAGACGGTCGGTCGCGCCTTCGGGTGGACCCAGATGGGTGTCGTCGAGCAGGCGGTCGCCTCGATGCTGAGCGCGGCGTTCGTCGGCGTCTACCTCATGACGAACGCCGCCGTCGCCGGCCCGTGGGCCAAGCGGAAGATCGCCGCCGCGTTCTGGGACAAGATCGGCCCGAACCGAGTCGGTCCCGCCGGCATCCTCATCATCGTCGCCGACGCGGTCCGGTTCCTCTCGAAGGAACTCATCGTCCCGCGCCGGGCCGACAGGCCCGCCTTCGACCTGCCGCCGATTCTGCTTCCCTTCTCAGCGATAGCGGGATTCGCCGTGATTCCGATGGGCCGACTCTTCGGCGTGAACCTCCAACTCGCCGACCCGGCGACCGGCGTCGCCTACGTCTTCGCGGTTTCCTCGCTGGCGACGCTCGCGCTGACGATGGCCGGCTACGCGTCGAACAACAAGTACTCGCTCCTGGGCGGTCTGCGCGCCGTCGCTCAGAACATCGCCTACGAGATTCCGCTGGTCGTGACGGCGGCGTCGGTCGTCCTGCTGGAGGGGTCGCTTCGGACGAGCGAGGTGGTCGCCGCCCAGCAGGACGCCCTGGTGACGGTCCTCGGCGTCTCGATTCCGTCGTGGTACGCCTTCGTCAACCCGCTGGCGTTCGCGCTGTTCGTGGTGGCGAACCTCGCGGAGGTTGGCCGCAACCCCTTCGACGTGCCGGAGGCGCCGACCGAAATCGTCGCGGGCTACTTGACCGAGTACTCGTCGGTGTACTTCGTGCTGATGTACGTCGGCGAGTTCGTCCACATCTTCCTCGGCGGCGCCATCGCGACGACGCTGTTCCTGGGCGGGCCGGCGGGGCCGGTGCTCCCCGGTTTCGTCTGGTTCACCGTCAAGATGTGGGCCTTCTTCCTGTTCACCCAGTGGGCGCGCTCGGCGATACCGCGCGTCCGCATCGACCAACTCATCGAAATCGGCTGGAAGGGAATGCTCGTACTGTCGTTCCTCAACCTACTGGTGACGGCGGTGGTGGTGGGCGCGATGGCGTCCGCGTGAACGGCGCCGCGACTCAGGCGACGGTCAACTCCACCTTCGACATCTCCAAGAACGCGGTTTCGTAGCCCTCGTGGCGCGCGACCTGCGGGGGTGCGTCCACGGTCACCGTCAGCGCGTCGCCCGATTTCACCCCGTCGACCGCCGCGCCGTAGTGGTAGCCGAGATTTGGGTCGAGCGCGGGGCGGAGGATGTCGTCGTAGACGGACTCTCCGCCGCGCTGAAGCGCGGCGGAGAGGCTCATGAACGGGAGCGGGTAGCGGTTGTACGGCGTCCGGGGAGAAACCGCGAGGTAGGTCTTCCCGCCGGCGACGAAGCGGGGCGTCTTCTCCGGAACGAACGCGACGAACGTCGCGTCGCCGGTTTCGCCCCGCCCGAGCGTCCTCCCGGGGAGGTCGGCCGGCTTCGGCACCCGCGAGAGCGGCATCTTCGACTCCATCGGCGCTATCGCGCCGGCCGTGCCCTTCTTGTCGGGGAGTCGCTCGTAGGAGATGTTCGCGATCTTCTCGCGGGTGTGCTCGAACTCCACTTCGAGCGCGGTCCGCCCGCCGAACGCGCCCCGCAGGTCGCCCATCCGGCGGGCCTGCATCGCGCCGACGTCGAGTTTCGCGGTGTAGGTGCCGTAGTCGGGTAGCGGGACGTTGTCGCCGAAGTGATAGCCCATGTTCTGCGAGAGCATCGGCCAGAGGTCACGGGAGTCGACCGTCTTTCCGCCCTTCCGGAGTTCCACCGAGACGTTCGCGGTGGGCAGGACCGTTCTCGTCTTGGCGTCCCAGATAGTCGCCATCAGGTGGGCGACGGCGTCCTCGCCGAACCGGACGCGGTTGGTGTCTCGACCCGTGACGGTCCAGAACGCGTGCGGGACGGTGTACATCAGTCCGACCCGGTAGCGGCCGCTCCCGCCGGTGCCGACCATCTTCGTCCCGTCGATGTGAGTGGGGTAGTAGACGCCCTGGGCGCGGTCGGCGACCGTGGTGTTCCGGGCGATCGTCGGTTCGGCGGTCGTCTCGCCGTCGCTCGCGGTGGTCTCCCCGTCGGACGACCCGGACGTCTCGTTCGACTCGGCTTCGAACATCCCGATACACCCCGCCAGCCCCGCGAAACCGGCCGCACCGGTCGCCCGGAGGAGGTCCCGTCGCTCCATCGTGGGACGGTACCGGACTGGGAAAGATACGGGTTCTGGTACGCGCGTCGAAAACCGAAGGTGTGCCCGACGGCGGGCGACCCGTCCGTGCGCGACTCGGCGGCGCGAGCGCCGCCGAGTCGCAGAGTCGTCGAATAACGAATCGTCGAGTTTCCGAATCGTCGAATCGCCGAGTCGCTCAGACGGTGAACGTCGCCTCGCCCATCTTCACGAACGCTGTTTCGTAGCCCTCGTGGCGCGCGACCTGCGGCGGCGCGTCGACGGTGACGGTCAGTTTATCACCCGACTTCGTGTCGTCCACGGCCGCGCCGTAGTGGTAGCCGAGGTCCGGGCCGAGCGCCGGTTCGAGGCGACCGTCGAAGACAGTCTGACTCCCGCGTTTCAGGGTCGCGGAAAGTTCCATCAGCGGTAGCGGGTAGCGGTTGTACGGGGTGCGGGGGGAGACGACGAGGTAGGTCTTCCCGTCGGCGACGAAGTGCGGAGACGTCCGGGCGGTGGCGGCCAGGAGTTTCGCGTCGCCGGTGGTCGCCTCGCCGAGGACCGTCCCTGGAAACGCCGACCGCTTCGGGGTCCGGGAGAGCGGCATCATCTTCATCTTCATCGGGTCGACCGCGCCTGTCTTCCCCTGTCTGTTGGGGAGTTGCTCGAACTTGAGTTGGTTCTTCTTCGACGCGCTGTAGTCGAACTCCACGTCGACGGTCGTGCGCTCGCCGAGCGCCCCCTTCAGCGCGCTCACGCCCCGGGCCTGCATCGCGCCGATCTCCAGTTTCGCGGTGTAGGTGCCGTCGCCGTCGAGCGAGACGTTATCGCCGAAGTGATACCCCATGTTCTGCGAGAGCATCGGCCAGAGATTCCGCGAGTCGACCGACTTCCCGCCCTTGCGAACGTCGACCGCGACGTTCGCGGCGGGCACGACCGTCTTCGTCTTCGCGTCCCAGATACTGGCCATCAGGTGGGCGTCGTCGTCCTGACCGATCTTCACCAGGTTCGTGTCCCGGCCGGTGATCGTCCAGAAGCGGTGGGGGTAGCTGTACATCACGCCCGCCTTGTACCGGCCCGACTCGCCGAACCCGGCCATCCCGGCCATCTCCATCCCTTCTACGTGAGTCGGGACGTAGACCGCGTCCGGCCGGTTCTCCACGAGCGGCGGGGGAGAGGTCGCGGAGGTGGTCTCGAAGAGGCCGGTGCACCCGGCCAGCGACCCGGCCGCGACCGTCGCCGCGCCCGCGCGGAGGAAGGTCCGTCTGTCCATCGGCCGAACGTAGCCACTCCGTTCGAATAAGGCGTCTGGTACGGGCGTCGAAAACCGCCCGAAAAAGCGTCTCCGGCGCGCTCAGGGCGCTCGAACGTCGTGGCGCAGCACGCCGACGCCCTCGACTTCGACCTCGACCTCGTCGCCGTCTTCGAGGGGCGCGACCCCGGCGGGCGTCCCGGTCGAGATCACGTCGCCCGGTTCGAGGGTCATGTAGGTCGTGATCTCCTCGATCAGTTCCGGCACCGACCAGATGAACTCGTCGCGCGAAGAGGACTGGCGGGTTTCGCCGTTCACCCGGAGTTCGACCGACGCGTCGTCGGGCACCTCGTCGGGCGTGGCGAGGACCGGACCCAGCGGCGCGGAGTTGTCGAAGGCCTTCCCACGCACCCAGTTCTGCTCGCGGTCCTGGTCGTCGCGGTTCGAGACGTCGTCCATGCAGGTGAACCCCGCGACGTAGTCCATCGCGTCGGCGGCGTCGACGTTCCGGCACTGTTCGCCCATCACGACCGCGAGTTCGGCCTCGTGGTCGACGCGCTCCTTGCCGGCGGGCAGGGTCACGGTGTCGCCGTGGCTCGAGAGCGCGTTCGGGGGTTTGAGGAACAGCAGAGGTCGTTCGGGCGGTTCCTTGCCGCGCTCGGCGGCGTGGTCGGCGTAGTTCAGCCCCACGCAGACGATCTTCGAGGGGTCGGCCGGCGGGAGGACCTCCACCTCACCTTCGTCGTACGTCTCGCCGCCGAACTCGATGCCGTCGTCGGTCCACGCGCCGGTTCGGACGCTCCCGGCCGGGTCGCGGAATCGGACTCGGTGCATGGTAAAGCGCTGGCGGGTCGGGTACAAAGAGGTTCGCGGTCCGGCGAACGTTTCGGGTTTCGCCAGTTCACTCAGACCCGCGCGAGCAGGGTCACCCAGTCGTCGGCGGTCGTCGACTCGACGGCGAACCCGGCGTCCTCGACCAGCGCGCGGAGTTCGTCGGGTTCGTAGAGCGTGAACCGCCGCTCGTCACCCTCGTAAGCGTCGCTCCGCATCTCGCCCTCGCCGCGCTTGACCGAGAAGAAACAGACCCCGCCTGGTCGAAGCACGCGGCGAAACTCCGCCAGGGTTCCGGGAGCGTCTTCGCGGGCGACGTGGAGAAACGACGCGCAGGCCCAGACGCCGTCGAAGGCGTCGGAGGCGAAGCCCAGCGTTCGCATGTCCATCCGGGCGAGGGCGGCCTCGGGCGCCTCCTCGCGGGCGATTCGGAGGAACGCCGGCGTGAGGTCGATGCCGACCGGGTCGTAGCCGCGGTCGGCGAACGTCGCCGACTCCCACCCGGGGCCGCAACCGGCGTCGAGGACGCGGGGCCGACCGCCGGCCCGCGGGCCGGCGGTCGGCCCGTCGACGCGGGCGTCGTTTCCCGCAGTCGCGTCGTCGACCGCCGCGCAGAACCGCTCGACCAGGTCGGCGACCCGCGAGCGGTCGGCGTGGCGCTCGCGGTACTCCGCGGCGATGGACTCGTAGGTCCCGACGGTTTCGGGGTCGGTCATCCGTCGGCGATTCGGCGCGACCGCCCTTAAACCATCTCCCGACAGTCGTGACGTCGGCCCGCCTCGCGGTCGTTAAGTCGCCGACCGTCATACGGAGCGACATGACCGACGACTCGCTCTCGCCCGACGAGGCGTTCGCCGTGCTCGGCGACGAAACCCGCATCGCCATCCTCCGGAGCCTGTTCGAGCGCCCATACGAACCGATGACGTTCTCGGAACTCCGCGAGGCGGTGGGGATGGCCGACTCGGGGCAGTTCAACTACCACCTCAACAAGCTGGTCGGCCAGTTCGTCCGCAAAACCGAGGAAGGGTACGAACTCCGTCTCGCCGGGTGGCAGGTCCTCGGCGCCATCCTCTCGGGGACCTACACCGAGTCGGGCAACGTCGAACCGGTCGAGGCCGACCACCCCTGCAGACGATGCGGGGGCGTCGTCGTCGCGACCTACGAGGACGAGCGGATGACCATCCGGTGCACCGACTGCGACGAGCAGTACTCGTCGGCGGGCGTGCCGCCCGGCGTGCTCGACGGGTTCGAGCGCGAGGAGTTGGTCGACCGCTTCGACCGGTTCATGCGCGGCCTCGTGGCGCAGGCGCGGCTCGGCGTCTGCGTCAGTTGCAGCGGTCGGATGGACGCCGAGGTGCTGACCGACCCCGACCCCGAAATCGGCGTCGACGTCGAGTCGATTCCCGGCGTCGTCTACCGGTGTCGGCGCTGCCCGGAGGTCGTCTCGGCCTCGTTCGGGTCGGCGCTGCTCGACCACCCCGAGATCGTCGCGTTCCACTGGGAACACGGCGTGGACCTCCGGCACGTCCCGTCGTGGACCCTCGCGTGGCTGACCGACGACCACGCGACCGTCGAGTCCGAGGACCCGCTCCGCGTCCGTCTTGTGGTCGAACTCGGCGACGAGGCGGGTGTGGAAGACACCAAGACGGGAGGAGCAGGCGGTGCGGGCGGTGCGGTGCTCGAACTCCTTATCGACGAGAACCTGGAAGCGGTCGAGGTGACCCGGCGGTAGCAGTACGGTAGCGCGGGTTCTTCGCTGGGGACCGCCGGTCTAGTCGGCTCGCAATGCGGTGCGTCTACCGATTACGGTCACCGACAATCGGACAGCCAGTTGCCAGGAGTAGCACGCTGAACAGGGAATAGGTATCTCGCAGGGCGGCGACTCGGCCGCGTTTCTCACGGGTCCTCCACTGGACGAGCAGGTCGGGCTTCACTTCGGGACATAAACGAGTGGCTCGTGCCGGTGGGCGCGGTACTGGTCGGCTCTGTCGGCCACCGAAAAAACGCTTTGCGGCCAGGTCCCCAGCACCGCGTGGATGCGTTCGTACGACAACAGACTCTCGCCCTCGATTGTGAGTTCGAACCGGTCGGCGAACGTCTCGGGGTTCCACACGGAGTCCTCATCGAGGAACTCGTGGGGCGATTCCGCGATGGCGCTGTAGTGGGATTGCGCGAGCCGATTGTGGTAATGGACGACGAGGTAACCGCCGGGTTTCACCGCATCGTAGAGGTGCACCAGCGCGCGCTCGACGTCCGGGACGTAGCAGAGCGTGAACAAACAGGAGACGATATCGAACCGGCGACCCGGGTCGAACTCCGGAAGGACCGCTCGCTCGAAGGTGACGTCTACACCGGCCTCGCGTGCCCGTCGACGGTTCTCCACGAGGACCGCCTCGGCAGCGTCGTACCCGACCGCCGTCGCGTCGGGGTAGCGCTTGGCGATCTCGAACACCAGGTCGCCGGAACCACAGCCGACATCGGCGACCCCGTCCGGCCCGTCGGGTAACTTCGTGGCGAGGAACTCGGTGAACGGTTCGAGTACGAGGTTCGCACTCGGACTCG
Organism: Halorussus vallis; assembly: GCF_024138165.1. NCBI lineage: Archaea > Methanobacteriati > Methanobacteriota > Halobacteria > Halobacteriales > Haladaptataceae > Halorussus > Halorussus vallis. The sequence continues at coordinate 154,400 of NZ_CP100001.1, forward strand.
TATCCGCACGTTCGTCCTCGTCCGCTCCATCCCAGTGCTCGTCCCAGTCGATGGTGTCAGTGTACGTCTCTTCGGACATCGTTTTGGACTCTCGATCGTTCGGTCACGGCACGAATCAGGAATCGGAAGATTGGGATTCCAGGTGGAAATTCAGGATAGCCGTCGCTATCGGAAAAAGTTTACCGACTGTCATTACTCTGTACTTCTGTACGTTCAGCGTACGTTCCGGACCCGACAGACGACTCCGTATCCCGTTAGCGGCGGCGGATTTCAACGGAGTCGGGAAATCGTAATCCCGACTCCCGGTAGCTCACTCCAGCCACTCCTTGCAGTCGTGGACGAACCCGTGGAGGTACGACGCGGTGTCGGCGTCGAGCGAGACGAGCACCCCCCGGTCGTCGTCGAGCACGACGTTGACGAGCACCGCCTCGTGGAACACCCGGACCGACGCCTCCAGTTCGCCGGCCGTGAACCACCGCCGGTCGTCGGCCCGCTCCCGGAGGTCCTCCCGTGCCCGTGAGACGACGTATTCGACATCGGCCTCGGACTGCCATCGCTCGGCGTCCTCCCGCGCGTACAGCGACCGGTGGGAGTCGAGGGAGTAGATTCGCACCGCCCGTAACGACTCGTCGGCGCGCTCTCGAAGGAACTCGACCAATTCGTCGGGCGCGGAAACCATCGGTCCGACGTTCTCGTTGCGAACGGAAATACTAATCGCCGAAAACGTAGCATTTAGTCGAGCGGAGAGCGAAATCGGTGCGCCGCCGTACCGTTCCCGCGACCGGGCCGGCACGCGCCGGTCCGGTCGCGGGATTCGGACCCACTGTCCGTAATCGACCTGCTCAGGTCGGGTTCGGAGAGGGGAGTGCCCGGAGTTCGCGGGGCGGCACCAGGTAGTTTCCCCGCCGGAGCACGTCCATGTACTGGAGGATGCCGTTGTTGTTCTTCTGCCCGACCGCCGACCGCTCGGCGAGGTCGGTCCCGTTCATCCGCTCGCGGGTGTCGACGAAGTCCGAGATTCCGCGCTGGAGCGCCACGAAGTGCAGGCCCGCCTCGCCACCGTCGGTCGAGTCGAAGTCCCGGCGCAGGATGACCGGGGACCCGTCCTTCCGGGCGCGGGCCGACTTCTGGGAGTGGCCGACCACTCCCCTCGTCCGGGCGTGCTCCTCGGCTTTTTCGATACAGCCTTCCTCCTCCATCTTCGCCGAATCGCCGAGGTTGTCGCCAGCGCCCTCGACGAGGTCCTGCTCGGCGTGGGCCGGACAGAACATCTTGCCGACCCGCTGGCTCCTGCTGTCCTGTTCGTACCACTGCTCCAGTTGGAGGCGAATCCGCGAAACGTGCTGGGTGGTCCCACCCGCGAACGGCCCGTCCCGAATCGTCACGCGGTCCTCGCTGGCCTGGTTCTTCCGGAAACCCGACTTGAACCCCATGTAGAGCGGCGCCTCCTCGGAAACCGGCTTGTCGTCGGGGATGCCCTGCACGCCCTGGTGGTCGGCCGGCAGACCGTCGCCGACGAACCCCGTCCGGCGACCGACCTTCTCGAAGACGCCCGAGAGGTCGGCGTCCACCCCGACGCCGTTGAGCTTCGACCGGTTGCCCAGCAGCGCCTCCTCGGCCGCCAACACGACCGACGGGTGGTCGCTGGAGAGCCGAACCAGGGCGTCCTGACGGTCGAACTTCGGGTCCTCGAACGGCGCCAGCGCCTTGGGTTGCGGCAGGTCGACCGAGTCGGGCAGCGCGGCGTCGAAGCGCTCGAAGTACGACGGCGAGTAGCCCACCGTGAACAGCAGGCCATCGTTGCTTCGCTCGTAGGCGCGTTCAAGGCTCCGGAACGCCGACTCGGCGGTCCGGCGGTCGCTCCGGGTCGGCGTCCCCTCACCCGCGTAGTTCAGCAACAGCAGGACGTGGTGGCGCGGCGCGACGTGGTTGCCGTGGTCGTCGGTCGCCAGCACGGCGTTCCAGCCGTGCTGGCGGGAGGGCAGCGACGAGAGGTCCTCGGGGCCGCGGGGAACGTCCGGTCGGCCGGTGCGGTCGAGACACGCCGACAGCGCCGAGGAACCGCCGATAGCGACCGCCGCCTTGGCGAACTGTCGCCGGGTGAGTCCGCGGTCGCGGCCGCGGGTCGGTCCGTCGGGGCCGCGACTGGGTCCGGTGTCGTCCATCGCGCGACCCTAGGGACCGGAGGTGAAAGGCGGTTCTGGTACGCGCGTCGAAACGTCGACGCGACGACGGGCGGGCGGACTCACGTCGGCGCTCGGGTCGCCTTCGGCGACTCGACGCCGCGCATCCGGAACGCGAGCGCGACGAGCAGGACGCCGAACACGATAGCGTAGGCGCCCACGAGCCACAAGAGCGTCAGGATGCCGGGGCCGGGGAGCGCCACGAGTAGCACGCCGAAGACGACGGAGGCGACGCCCGAGAGCGCGAGCAACCACTCGTTACTCACGCTCCGCCGGAGCTTCACGGCCGCGTAGAGTTCGAACGCGCCGGTGATGATGGCCCACGCCGCGACCAGGTACAGGAGCGCGAGCGCGGTGATGCCGGGCCAGACGAACGCGACGATGCCCGCGCCGACGCCCGCGAGGCCCTCGAGCAACAGCGGCCACCACCGCCGCCGATTCCCGGCGGCCCGGACGGCGCCAGCGAGCGCGAACACGCCGTCGGCCGCGGCGTACGCGCCGAACAGCAACACCAGCGCCGCCAGCGTGATGCCCGGCCAGACGAACGCCAGCGCGCCGAACGCGATGGCGAGGACGCCCCGAACAGCTAGCATCCACCAGTTTCGAGCCAATACGGACGCCGCCCGCGTCTCCGTCGGGTCTGCTGTCTGAGTGCTCACGTCTGCTCTCCTCTTTCGTCGGTCGCTACCGCTCGGCGCGATTTAGCGGTGCGCGGTCGTTCACGCGAGTTCACGCGGTATCGACCGTTCGTCCCGTCGGCGGTCGGCCGGAACCGTACTGCAGAGTTCGGAGGGACGCAGAAACGTTCGTTACGGCGACCGCAACGCACCCGCCGGGGCGACCCGAGTCGGGCCGCCCCGAAACGAAGATTCGTTACGACACGGCCGAGGGTTCGACGCTCGTCAGGGACTGTTCGCGTACGTCGGCCGGGGAATCTTCGGCAGGAGCCACGCCAGGAAGGCGTCCGGACTCCGGGTCTGGAGCCAGACCTTCCCCGGGCCGGTGAACCGACAGACCAGGCCCTCCCCCGAGAACACCGTCGACTTCAGGCCGGCGACCCGCCGCACAGCGAAGTCGGCCGTCTCCTCGAACGCGACGACGTGGCCGGTGTCGACGGTGTACTGCTCGCCGTCGTCGAGTTCGACGGGCTTGATGGCGCCGTAGCTAGACATGAAGAGGGGTCCGCTCCCCGAGACACGCAGGAGGAACAGCCCTTCGTTGCCGAAGAACGTCTTCGCGCCGCCGAACTCGGTGTCGACGTCGAGGTCGGCGTCGCCAGCGACGTACGACCCCGACTGGACGTACAGCGTCTCGTCGCTCAGCTCCTCGTGGACCACGTCGCCGGGCAGCGCGGGCGCGAGCGTCACCTCACCCTCGCCGCCCGACGCCGCGAAGGTGTTCTGGAAGAAGCTCTCGCCGCCGAGGACGCTCCGGCGAAGCGATTTGAGGAAACCGCCGGTGGCGTTGGTGTCCATCGAGACGTTCTCGCCGTGGCTGACCATCGCGCCGCCCTCCGCCTGGAGGCTCTCCCCGTCGTCGAGCGTGACGTTCAACAGCGAGTATGCGGGGCCGGACTCGATCTCGTGTCGCATGCCGGGACGACCACGGGGAGGCGGAAAACGGTTGCGCGGACGCCCCCGCCCTCGCGCCGATTCCGACGGCGCCGGAATCGGCGCGAACCGAAGTCCGTAGGCGTCAAGTCAGCACGCCGAGGCCGACCTCTGCGATTAGCGTGAGCAGGTCCGGCCGAATCCGGAGTTCCTCGATTCGCCCGTCGACGACCCGGAAGGCGGCGCGTCCGGGCAGGGTCACGACGTCGCCGGTCGGGTCGAGGCCGGCGAACGGTTTCTCGAACGTCCCGGTCGCGACCCACCGGGTTTCGACCGTCTCGTCGCTGGCGTCGACGTCAAGAAGTTCGAATCGGGCGTCCGGAAAGGCCTCCTGGAGCGCGTAAAGCGTGAGGAGGAACCGAACTCGCCCGAGTGTGAACCGCGGGCGGACGAAGTGAGCCTCGAAGTCGGGCGCGAGCAGTCGGCGGAGCGTGTCGAAGTCGCCCGCGTCGAGCGCGGCGAAGAACCGCCGGACCACCCGCTTGTCGGAGGCCGGCGAACCGGTCGCCCGTCCGGCGGTCACCTGCCCGCGAGTCGGCCGCACGGCCGACTCGCGGGCGGTCGCCGACGACGAACTCCCGAACGTCAGCGCACCCGCCGCCCCGGCCAGCGAGGCCAAGACGGTCCGCCTGTCGCACCGGCGGCGCTCTGTGTCGTCGCAGGGTGGCTCCGCCGGACGATACTCCCGTCGCTCCCCGTCGTCGCGTCGCTCGCGGTCCCCCATTCCGGGAAGACGGTTCGGCGCGGTCCCTCGAATGTCTTGTCCCCGCGCACGGCCGACCCCACGCCGGCCCGCGACCGCGGGCCGGCGTGGGGCGACTATGCGCAGGCGAGTCGCAGTTCAGTCCTCCGTCAGTGCGCTTCGGTCCCGTCCTCTGCCAGCGAGTCGCGGTTCAGCCCTCGTCCAGCAGGCCGTCGACCAGCCGCGTGAACCGGTCGACCAGCCGTTCCGGCATCGAGGGCGTCACCGCCGCGAGGAGTTCGGCCGTGGCCTCGGGTCGGGCGAGTGCCACCCGGACGCGGTTGCCCTCGCGGCGCCGCTCTACGAGGTCCTGGGCTTCGAGGTTGTCGAGGTGCCACTCGACGGTGCTCCGGGCGAGGTCGAGTTCGTCGGCCAGCGTCGCCGGCCCCGTCTCCCCCTCGTCGAGCAGGAAGGCCAGCAGGTCGCGGGCGGTTTCGCGGCGGAACATCGCGAGCGCGGCGCGCTCCCACTCGTCGTACTCCGGCGGGTAGTAGTGGGTGCGGCCGTACAGTTCCTCGGGGACGAGTCGGCCGTCCGAGCAGAGCCGCCGGAGGTGGTACTGGACCTGACCCGGCGCGAAGTCCGTTTCGCGGACGACCGCGCTGAAGTGGACGCCCGGGCGCTCCCTGACGTGGTCGGCGATGGCGCGACGCGTCTCGTTCACGGGCGCTCACCCCGCGCGGTGGCTCGCACCGTGCGAGCGTCGTAGACGGCCGCGATGACCAGCGCAGCCATCACCACGTCGAGTCCGTGTTCGAACAGGTGGTGCGAACCCGCCTCGACCGTCCCGGTGAACGAGAGCGCGGCGACGGCGGTGCGGGCGAGCAGCGTCGCCAGCGCGAGCGTGACCAGCAGGTACGACCGCGAGCGCCGCCGCAGGAGCGCCGCGAGCGCCACCGCGAGGACGAGCGCGGAGCCCAGGCCCGCCAGCGCCAGCAGGACCGCCATCGTCGGCCCCCAGCCCGCGCCGTGGCCGGCGCCGAGGAGGACGACCGCTTCCACCGGCGATTGCATACCGCCGGGTAGACGCCCGAGCGGTTTACCCGTTCGGATTCAGCCGTTCTCGACCGAGCGCCCCGGGGATTCGGGGCCGTCCGTCCCGTCGGCCCGCTCGGCCGGCGAGTCCGAGAGGTCGGCTATCGGCGTCGCCTCCGGGCCGTCGTCGCCGGCGACGACGGCCCGGGGTCTGTCGCCGTACGCCACGAGTAAGTCGCGACACGAGTCGCACGGTACGAGGATTTCGGGCTCCCGTCGCTCGTTCGGCCGCGGGTACGACACCGCCGCGACGGCCACGACCGCTCCACTGCCGGCGAGTCTGGCCGTCCCGAGCGCGACGGATTCGGCGCATACTCCGACCGACTCGTCGGGCGTCCGCAGGTCGACGCCGGCGAACACGTCGCCCGTCTCCGTTCGGACCGCCGCGCCGACGCGGTGGCGGTCGCGCTCGTCTCGATCCTCTATCGCTCGGGTCGCCGCCTCGACGAGTTCGCGGTCGGCGTCGGTGAAGGAAGACATTCGTTACCATACGGCTCGGAGGGCCATAGCTTCCCCGCTTCGGACGACGAGACGGAGACGACATCGCGGCGCGACGACGAAGTACTCTGAACCGGACGAAACCGCCGCGCCCGTTCGTCTTTTCCGCGTCGGTACCCTAACGGTTCTCCAGCGATGAGCGAAACCGCCGGAGACGGTAGTCCGACAGAGGACGCCGACTCCCGGAGGGACGCCGCTTCCAAGAAGGAGGACGACTCCGAGGGGACCGACGGGTCGTCGGCACCCGGCGGAGGGGCGACGTCCTGGTTGCTCCTCGAAGGGGACCGCCTGGCGGTGGCGAGCGTCGTCGTCGGAGGCGTCCTCCTCGCGTTCCTCCTCGTCCTCTGGCGATACGGATACGGGTCGACGAGGCCGTCGAGTCCGGTCTACTTCCTCTTCAGTTCGCTGTTGACCGGCGACCTGACGCTGATAACCGTCGTGCTCTCGATAAACCAGCTGGTACTGTCGCGCGAACTCGGAGCGCCCGGGACCCTCCAGAACCGAATCGAGGGGTCGGTCGAGTACCGCGAAGACGTGGAGGAAACCGTCGAAACCGCCGTCAGCCCGACCGCTCCCACCCAGTTCCTCCGGTTCCTCCACGAGCAAGTGGGCGAGCAGGCCGACCGGTTGGACGAGCGAATCGACGACGTCGACGGTGGGTCGCGGAGTCGCCTCCGCTCGCTCGCCGACGCGCTCCGCGACGACGTCCGGATCGTCAACGGCACGCTCGACCGTGAGGCGGAAGAGGGAGTATTCGCCGTCGTGGCCGCGACCATCCGGACCAACCACGCCGAGCAACTCCACGAAATCGGTGCGATTCGGGCCGGCGGCGAGTCGCCGGACGACGACGCGGTCGACGAAACCCTGGACCGACTCGAAAGCTACCTGCTCCAGATAGACGTCGCGCGCAACTACTTCAAGACGGTGTACGTCCAGAAGGAACTGGCGTTCCTCTCGCGGCTTCTGCTGTACGTCGGCGTGCCTGCCGTGGTCGCGAGCGGCGGTGCGCTGGTAATCTACAACGCCGCGACCTCGACCGGCGTCTCGGACCCGCTGCTCGCATCGGTCACCGCCGTCGCGTTCACGCTCGGGTTCGCCCCGCTGGCGATACTGTTCGCGTTCGTGCTCCGACTCGCCTGGGTCGCACAGAAGACGGCGACCGTCACCCCGTTCGCGTCGAACAGCGACCATTCGCAGTGAGGTCCGTCGAACGGCCGGTCGGGCGCGGCGATTCCGCCGCGCCCGACCTGCTCAGGCCACGACCGGCCGGGAGATTATCCACAGCGAGAGGACGGTGTAGCCGACCATCAGGACGGTCAGCGGCGCATGCCGGACGCCCGCGCCGGGTTCCATCGCCGGGAGGGTCGCCCGGCCGGTTTCGACCGGTTCGCCCGCCACGACGCCGTGGGCCGCGACGACCGCGACGACGTGGCCTGCGACGATGAGCGCCACCTGCGTCGCCCAGAACGCAGGCAGCGAGAGCCACGATAGCGGCGCGAGTTCCGGCCCGCCGAGCAGGCCGACCAGCGCGCCGAACCGCGTCAGGACGAACGCGGCGTTGTGCGCGAGTTCGTAGGCGACGGCGATGGGCAGCAGCGTCGGCGCGAGGTTGCGGGCCGCCCCGCGCCAGTCGGCGGCGCGCTCGACCACGTTCGGGTCGTCAACGTCCCCGAACCGTACGTGACCGCCGGCGGTGCGGGCAGTGACGCCGGCGACGCCGGCGAACGCCGCGAGAAAGCCGACGTAGCCGACGAGGTAGAGCGCCAGCGAAACCGCCGGCCCGAGGCCGGTCGCGTCCCGGACGCCGAAGAGAAGCGACTGGTACTCGGGCGTGTTGGCGAAGCCGTCGAAGCTGACGGTGTACACCGCCGCGACGACGAACGCCGCGACCGGGAGGCTCACCGGGCGGCGACACGCCCGCCACGGCGGTCGCAGTTCGACCGTGAGGCGGATGGAAGTACCGCTTCCGGCGGCCTCGCGGTCGGGTCCGGCGGGAGCGGTTCGCTCCCACGTCACCGGCGCGACCCGGCCGAACAGTCGGTAGAGCACCGCGAAGAAGTCGGCCCGGCGGAGCCACTCGCGGCCGAACACGACCGCGCCCACGACCATCGCGGCGGCGTAGCCCGCCAGCAGTATCGCGGTCCAGCGCGGTGACCGGGGCACCCACGTGAGGTTCTCGAGCACGCCGACGACCGCGAGAAAGCCGACCAGAGCGGGCCACTCCCCGAGCCAGTCGGGATAGGCTCGCAGTCGAATCGCCTCGCCTTCGAGTCGGGCGAGAGCGTCGTAGAGGGTCCGCCACGGCGAGAGCGTCGACCAAGGGTCGCCGACCAGCACCGCCAGCACGGCCAGGCCCTTCAGCCAGAGCGCCCAGACGAAGACGATTGCGGCGTTCTCGGTGTAGGTCCGAGTACCGGTCAGGCCGACGAACAGCGCCCCCGCGAACGCGGCCAGGAACCCGACTCGGAGGAGCGTCCGGCCGACCGTCGCAGCCGATTCGGGGACGGAAACGCGCCGGGTGTCGTCCGCGCCGGTCGAGCGAGCGTCGGTCGCACCCTCCGATTCGGAGCGCGCGAGGAAGAGCGCGGTCAGCGCCACCGTCGCGCCCGCGCCGCCGAACAGCAACGGGAGCGGAATCGGCGCTTCGAACCGGGTCGCGGTCACGTCGTGGGCGCTCGCGACGCCCGCGAGCGAGAGGACACCGAGCGCGACGAGGAACCGCCGGAGCGACGCCATGGCCGTGAGTCCGGACTCGGCGGAGAAAGGCGCGTCGGTCGGCGCCGCCGGAAAACAGCGGAAACGCCGGTGTCGGGTCACACCCCCAGGAGCGACTCAGTTCAGCCTCGGGTCGGGCGCGGCGACCTCGTGACCGCACCGCGGACACCGATAGCGCGCACGGTCCCCCCCGTTCGCCCCTTCGCGGTTCTCGGCGAACTTCCGGGTCGGCCCTACGTACCAGCAGTTCGGACACCGCCGAATCGGGAGTCGGAGCATTCGACGGAGGTAGGGGTCGAACGAGCAAAAGCGGGTCGGCGACGATTCGGTTCGTCGTCTCCGCCGCCGAAGACGACGGACCGATCGGCGGCGCGGCGAAACCGCCGCGCCCGCCGGCGAAAGACAGCGGAAATCCCGGAGGGGAAACAGCGGAAACTCCGGTGTGAAGTTCGGCGACGGCGCGGGGACGAAACAGCGGAAACGCCGGTGTGACGGTGAAGCCGAGACGTCGGCGTGACGGCGGAACGAGACGTCGAAGTGAGCAAGCGCTCGCGCGACGGCGACCGACAGGGGGCCGGAGCGCGACACTCATACGCTCGCGGCCCCGAACACCGGTAGGATGGGCGAGAGACGGAGCAGAGAGGTCCACCACGACGACGGCATCCACATCGAGGCGGGGGACGGCCGACGGGTCGTCGCCGACGCGCGGAGCGCGGTCGGCGACGTCAACGTCCTGAGCCACGCCCACGCCGACCACACCTTCCGGCGGACGCCCGGGACGGTCGTCTGCTCGGCCGAGACGGCCGCGCTCGTCGAGGCCCGGACCGGGACGAGCGTCCCCGACCACGTCGAATCCACCGACGAGATTTCCCTCCTCCCGGCGGGCCACGTCGTCGGGTCGCGGGCCGCGCTGGTCGAACACGGCCCGGATTCGGAAACGCCGGGCCGGCGGGTGCTCTACACCGGCGACTTCTCGGTCCGCGACAGACTCTACCTAGAGGGGTTCGACCCCGTAGACGCCGACGTGCTCGTGATGGAGACGACGTACGGCAAGCCGACCTACCGGTTTCCGCCCGAGGCGGAGCTACAGGCCGAGATTCGCGACTGGCTGGCCGACCACCCCGACCGGCCGCTGTTCCTGTTCGGCTACTCGCTCGGCAGAGCCCAGAAGCTCCAGGCGCTCGCCCGCGAGGCGACGAACCGACCGCTGGTGGTCCACGGCGCGGTTCGGACCGTCAACGACGCCATCGAGTCCGCCACCGACCTCTCCTTTCCGGCGACGCCCTACGACGAGGTCGACGAACTCGCCGGCGACGAGATCGTGGTTCTCCCCACGCACCTCGCCCGCCACGATTGGGTCCAGAGCCTCGTCGCGAAACACGGCGGCCTGAAGGCGGGGTTCTCGGGGTGGGCGGTCGACCGGTCGTTCCGCTACCGCGGGGGCTACGACGCGACGTTCCCGCTGACCGACCACTGCGACTTCGACGAACTCGCCGCGGTCGTCGAGGCGGTCGACCCCGAGGTGGTCTACACCCACCACGGCTTCGACGCCGAGTTCGCCGACTTCCTCCGGACCACCTTCGACCGGGACGCCCGGCCGCTGCTGGGCGACCAGACGACGCTGGGCGACTTCTAGAGGCCGCAGGCCGCCGGGGAAGTAGTGGCGAAGAAAAGGCATGTCTCGCGGCCGCCACAGTCCGAAATCTTCAGATATTCTAATGATACCGAACGGCGTATCTCCTCGGCGTTATGGCGACGGGGGTGCGCCACGGCGAAACTCGCGAAGCGGGCTATCACCCGTGGGTGGCCGCGGTCGTCGCCGGACTCGCCGCCGGGGCGGCGATGGGCGCGGTGCTCTCGGTCGGGACGAACCTGCTACCGCTCGTCGGCGCTCTCTACGGGATGGAGTCGTACCTCGGCGGGTGGGTCGCGCACCTGGCGAACAGCGTCGTGTTCGCGCTCCTCTTCGCCGCGATTCTCTCGCGTCCCGTCGTCCGGCGCGAGTCGTTCGCGCTGTCGACCTACGTCGGTATCGGCGTCGGGTACGGCGCGTTCCTGGGCATCGTGACCGGCGGCGTCCTCTTTCCGCTGTGGCTGAACGCGGGCATCGACGCGGGCCTGCCGTTGCCGTTCGTCCCGGCGACCGGAGTCGACGCGTTCGGCGCCACGCTGGTGATGGGATTCGCCCACCTCGTCTACGGCGCGGTCCTCGGCCCGGTGTACGCGCTGGCGAGTCGGTCGGTCCCCGGCGTCTCGCTCTGAGGAGTCGGAACCGAACTGTCTCCCCGGTGTCGACCGACCCGTGCAGTTATCGCTCCTGATGTGGTATGGTACCTATGCCTGTACTTCGACTGGGAATCGCGATGCTCGTGGTACTCGCAATCGTGAGCGGAACGGCGGTCGCTACGACAGACTCGACCACGTACGGACCGTGCCCGGGCGAGAACCCCAACGACGCGCTGCGAATCTCGACCGACGCCTCGGAAGGGACGTCGCTGAACGCGCTCGGAGGATTCGGCCGGGCACTCGAACGCGTCGGGTGTACGGCGTAGCCGTCACGGCGCGAACTCGAACTCGCCGGCGTCGTCGGCGGCCGCGTCGGTATCGACCTCCGCGCCGCGGTCGGCGGCCCGGTCGAGAAACGCCGGCGGGAGCGCGTCCATCTCGCCGACGTGGACCCGCCAGAGGTTGGCGTAGAGGCCGTCCTCGGCCAGTAGCTCCTCGTGGGTACCCCGCTCGACGACGCGGCCGTCGTCCAACACCACGATGAGGTCGGCGTCCCGGACCGTCGAGAGGCGGTGGGCGATGACGAACGTCGTGCGGTCGGCCGCCACCGCACCGAGGCTCCGCTGGATGAGCGCCTCGGTTTCGGCGTCGACGTGGCTGGTCGCCTCGTCGAACACCAGGATGGCCGGGTCCTTGAGCACCGCCCGGGCGATGGCGATGCGCTGGCGCTGGCCGCCGAAGAGTCGCACGCCGCGCTCGCCGACCTCGGTGTCGTATCCCTCAGGCAGATTCCGGACGAAGTCGTGGGCCTCGGCCGCCCTGGCGGCCGCTTCTATCTCATCGTCGGTCGTCTCGAAGGTGCCATAGGCGATGTTCTCCCGAATCATCCCGTCGAAGAGGAACGGCTCCTGGGAGACGTAGCCCACCGCGCGCCGGAGGCTCTGCGGAGTCGCCTCTCGAACGTCGGTGCCGTCGACCCGAACCGCACCTTCGTCGGGGTCGTAGAGCCGGAGCAGGAGTTTGAGCAGGGTCGACTTACCCGCGCCGGTCGGGCCGACCACGCCCACCGTCTCGCCGCCCGCCGCCCGGACGGTGACGTCCGAGAGCGTGGGGTCGGCGTCGCTGCCGTCTTCGGTTTCCGTCTCGTATTTTTCGCCTTCCTCCCCCTCGCCCAAGTCCGGGTAGCTGAACGTCACGCCGTCGAACTCGACCGCGCCCTCCGTCACGTCGAGCGGGCGGGCGTCGGCCGAGTCGGCGAGGTTCGGTCGCTCGTTGAGCAAGGCGTAGACCCGCTCGCTCGACGCCGTCGCCCGCTGGTAGCCGTTGACGATCTGGCCGAACTGGGCGATGGGCCAGACGAACTGCTGGGTGTAGATGACGAACGTGACGAACGCGCCGGGGGTCAGCGACCCCGAGAACAGCGGCGGCGGCCCCGCGAGCACCCAGTAGCCGCCGACCGCGAACGTCAGCGCGAACCCGAGCCCCGAGATGATAGAGAGGGTCGGGAAGAACGTGATGCGGGTCCGAATCGCGTCCCAGTTGGCGTCGAAGTACTCCCGGGAAGCCTCAGCCACGCGGTCTATCTCGTATGCTTCCGCGCTCTCGGTCAGGATGGTTTCCATCCCGCCGAGGTTGTTCTCCAGGCGGGCGTTGAGCGCGCCGACGCTCGCGCGCATCCGACCGTACTTCGGCTGGATGCGCGTGGAGAACCGGGCGGTAAAGAGCGCTAGCACCGGGACGGGCAGGAGCGCCACCAGCGCGAGTTGGGGGTTGAGCGCGACCATCACGCCGCCGATGCCGACGACGATGACGCCGATGCGGAGCGCCGCGCTCACGCCGTCGTTCAGGAACGATTCGAGCTGGTTGACGTCGTTGCTCAGCACGCTCATGAGTTCGCCGGTCGGCCGCGACTCGAAGAACGGCAAGTCGAGCGACTGGACGCGCTCGTAGGTCGCGACCCGCAGGGCGTGCTGGACGTTCTGGGCGAACGCGTTCCACCCCCAGTTCTGGACCCACGTCGCCGCCGCGCCGAGCGCGGTGGCGCCGACGAGAATCGCTATCGACAGCACGAGTTGGCCGGTCGCGTCGCTCGGGAGCCACCCGGCTGGTACGAGCGGCAGTCGGTAGGGGCGCGCACCGAGGAACACCGCGTCGATGGTCAGCCCCACCACGAGCGCCGGCAGCAGGCCGAGCACCCGCGCGAGGGTCGTTCCGGCGACGCCGACCGCCCCGTATCGGGCGTTCGGCCGGCCGAACTCCGCGTAGAGCCGACGCATCGAGTCGGCGCCGCGGTCGTCGTCTCTCTCCATCGGTAGTGATAGGGGGCCGGAGGTTATGTGTCGCTCGCCCGGCCCGCGGCCGATTTCGGCCGTGGGCCGGGCGAATCAGGACGGATCACGCAGACTCGAACGAACGATAGTTCCAGCAGAACCCACCGCGGCATGAAACTTTACAACCCTGGCGGAACACCCAACGTCCATGACGAAAGTCGCAATCGTCGGCGGCGGTCCCGCCGGACTGAGCGCAGGACTCTTCACGGCGAAGAACGACCTCGACACGGTCGTCTTCGACACCGACGAGACGTGGATGCACAAGGCGCACGTCTACAACTACCTCGGCATCGACGAGATCGGCGGCAGCGAGTTCATGGAGCGGGCCCGCGAGCAGGTCGAGAACTTCGACGCCGACCTCCGGGTCGGCGAGGAGGTCACCGACGTCGAGGAGTCGGGCGAGGGCTTCACCGTCACCACCGAGGACGACGAGTACGACGCCGAGTACGTCATCTTCGCCACCGGGACCGACACCGAACTCCCCGAGCAACTCGGCTGCGAGACGACCGACGGCGGCCTCGTCGACGTCGACCTCAACATGCGCACGAGCGTCGACAACGCCTTCGCGGTCGGGTCGATGATCCGCGACCAGAAGTGGGAGGCGGTCATCTCGGCGGGCGACGGCGGCGCGGCCGCCATCCAGATTCTGAGCGACGAGGCGGGCGAACCGGTCCACGACTTCGACACGCCCGAGGAGTGAACGCGGGCGCGACTTCCGCGGCCGGGCGGCGCGTTCTCTTTTGGGTGAATCGCTCGGGTTCCGAGTCGAGTGCACCGCGTCTCGACCAGTAGACACAAATCTCCCGGACGACCAACCGTCGAGAGAGGTCGAAGATGGACTGGATGCGAAGCTACGAACTGCGGAACGCGGTCGTCGGTGCCGCGGGGCTCGTACTGACGGTGACGCTGGCCGGTCCGGGTCGGCGTGTCGTCGACGTGGGGCCGGTATCCTTCGACTTGTTCTACGTTCCGCTGGTTCTGTTCGGGGCGCTGTTCGTCTCGGCGGTTTTCTACCTCACCCGGTCGGCTGACGAACCGTAGGTCGGCCGCACCGAATCTCCACATCGTTCGCGTCGACTCACGGGGAGCGCGCCGGGCGGCCCACTCGTTCGGAGACGGATCAGCGAGGCACCGAACCGGGAGTAGCCGACGCCGCCCGCCAAAGCGACGCGAACTCCCCGCGCCCGCCCCGAACTGAGACGCGAACAACCGGGTCCGATTTTGGCCGGCCTAAAAATCGGAAGGAATTTGTATCGTTTAGGCGAGCCTAAATCATGGTAGGCGATTCAGACCGGCGACCCGGTCCGACGCGCAGAGACTACGTGAAGTACGGCGGCGCGCTCCTCAGTGGCGGCCTGCTCGCGGGGTGTACCGGCAACGGTGAATCCGCGGCGCGACCCGAAACGACGGAGACGGACGGAGCGGCAGAAGCCGAAACCGACGCCACGACGACCGCCGCGGCCGACGGCCCGTACTCGGTGACGATGGCGCCGATGGGCGAAGTCGAGTTCGAGTCGGTCCCCGAGAGCGTCTTCACCCGGCTGACCCACCACGCGGGGATGGCGTTCGCACTCGGCCGCGGCGACGACGTCAACGCGCTCCACGCGCCCGAGTACTACGACGCGCTGTGGAACCAGTTCACGCCGCGTCTGCCGGGGGTCACGCTCGACTGGACGGGGGCGTACTCCTCGTGGAAGGCGAGCAAGGAGTAGCTCTACGAACTCGACAGCGACGTGCACCTGGCCGACCCGGCGTGGGTGACCCGGCTCGGGAACTGGAGCGTCGCCGACGTCGAGGAGGTGGCGGAGAACATCGGGCCGTGGTTCGGCAACTCTCTGAGCGACCGCCACCAGAAGCCCTCGAAGGAGTGGGCCGACGAGTATCGGCACTACGGCCTGTGGGAGCAGTTCGAGAAGGTCGCGAAGGTGTTCAAGGAGGAGGCGCGCTACGAGGCGCTCGCGGGCGTCCGGGCGGAGCTCCTCGGAACCATCGAGGAGAAGTTGCCGCAGAAGGGCGAACGCCCGACGGTCGCGATGGTCGCCTCGGCCGACATCGAGAAGGAGATCTGGGCGTACACGACGAGCAACCCCGGATTCCTGACCTCTCACACCCGCCCGCTCGAGCCTCGCGACGCCTTCGGCGGGACGGTCGAGTCGGGGACGGTGGTCGACTTCGAGGCGCTGCTGGAGGCCGACCCGGACGTGCTGCTGTTCCTCGGGGGGTTCCAGCCTGGAACTAACATGGCCGAACTCCGGTCGACGCTCGAATCCGACCCGGTCGCCGCGGAGATTTCGGCGGTGCAAAACGGTCGCGTCCACCCGCAAGGCGCGCGCTACCAAGGACCGATACTCAACCTCTTCCAGTTGGAGATGACGGCCAAACAACTCTACCCCGAGCAGTTCGGCGAGTGGCAGACGTACGACGACGGCCCGTATCCGGAGTTCCCCGAGGCGGAGCGACTGTTCGACCGGCAGGCCGTCGCGGACGCCATCAACGGAACCCTCTGACCGCGAGCCATGCGGAGCGACGTTCGGTCGTGGCAGGACGACCAGAAGAGAGGCGCATAGCCGGACGGTCGGCCGAATCCGGCCCGCCCGGGTCGTATCTCGCCGGTTCCGAATCGGGCGAACGCGTCTACTGCAGATACACTTCGTGTACCTTGATCGCGGTCGCAACCGTCAACGCGGCGACGACCCCCGCAGCTAACGATTTAATCATAATCGCCGCGGTCGTGACGACCACGAACAGCATCGCGGGCAGAAAGCCGGCCACGGGGCGGTCGGCTGCGAAATCGGATACGACGTTCACGACCAGACCCGCAGCGATGCCGGCGACGAGGACTAGCCAGTTCAGGTACAAATCGTGCGTGTACCAGAAGAACACCGCCACCGTCGCCATCACGACGAGCGCAGCAACGTCCTGCCACCCGTCAGCGCGCAACGAACTCACACTCATACTAAATTACAGTCTGTGCTGATAACGCAATAGCGTTCTGATGACGCAGACCGCGGAGTAGAGGACTCCTTCGAAACTAGTACGTGCCTGATTTCAGGGTCGACCAGTCGTTCCGGAGAACGGGACTTTGCCAGAAGTCACGTTCGCTAACCTCGCGGCACGGAAATGATATACGTCAAACATTCGAACGGAGGATATGAATCGTCGGCAGTTTTTCGCGCTTCTCGCTGGTAGTGTTGGAAGTGAATGTGCAAGCCGGCTTCCCTCCACCAGTTTACGAACCAGGACGCGGACTCCCACCGCAGAGTCGCACGACAAAGAGGCGAACGACTTACCCGTAGAAAATACCGATGACGAAGAACATCACGTTTCGATTCGGATTCTGAAAGACGGGAAGGAGGTGTACACGTGGGAACGGACAGTCGGGCCTCACTCTCGGACCGAGTTGACGGATATCGTGAAATACGGCGTCTACACCGTCGAATTCTCCGTCAATGGACGAACTTCGACGAAGGAGTGGAGAGCCGGAGGTTGTTACCGTCACAGAGTAGAGATAAACGAAACGGGGGCAGCGAAACTGGACGGGAGTGTTTGCTAGTTCGTTGTTCAGCGCACCCCGGTAGCGTCACGTTCACAGCTGTGTTTTCGGTGAGGTTTGGGGGATAGGGAGGGACGATTGGTGTGACGAACATCTCATATTCGCAACGACTGGGCGGTAGATGGATATCGCGCCACAAGGTTTACTACGAAATTACTGCTCGAGCATCTGTCGCCGGAGAGCGTTGAAACCCGTCAGTCCGCTCCATCGAACGCCTCGGCGAGTTCCGCCCGCATGAACTCCCGTCGGACCCGGCGGGCGCGCTCGTCCGAGAGGTAGTTGGTCATCACGACCTGCGGGTCGTCGCTGCCCTGTTCGGCGGCGATGTCCTCCAAGCCGTCGAGCACTGCGCCGAGGACCGAGGTGTAGGTGTCGTACCAGTATCGCCGGCAGAGCTGCGGACTCGGCCGCTCGCCGTCGATGTCCTGGGGTAGGCCCGCACGGTCGGCGAGGTCGCGGAACCACGCCCAAATGCGCTCGCGGGTGACGTGCGGGTCCTCGCCCTGCGCCGACGGGAAGAGGTACCCCTGCCAGTCGTCGCGCTCGGCGAGTTCCGCGAGCCGAGCGTCCAGCGCGTCGAGGCCGTAGAGGACGTTCACCTCGCCCGGTCCGTTCTTGCGCTCCTCGAAGGCGAGGTAGGGCACTTCGTCGTCGGCCACGTCGCGGACCACCTGCGAGACGTGGAGGGCGGCGACCTCGTTTGCGCGGAGGCCCCACCCGGCGAGCGCCACGACCAGGAGGCGTTCGCGGGTCGACTCGGCGGCCCGGACGAGCGCCCGCACGTGGGCGGCCGACAGCGGCGAGGGGTCCGTGTCCTCGACCTGCCACTTGAACTCGTCGTAGAGGCCGGTCGCGGGGTTGACCGCCGCGAGGCGGCGACCGACGAGGTGCTGGTACCAGGCGTCGACGACGCCCCGGACGCGAATCTTCGTCCGCGCGCCGTAGTCCCGGGCGTTGAGCCAGTCGAACGCGGCGTAGCAGGCGTCGACCGCTTCGTAGGTCGGCACGTCGGCGTCGCGGGCGACCGGCGCGAGGAGTTCGTCGGTCCCGTTGGCCTCGCGGTACGCGCGCACGTAGAGGTTCAACCGGCGGCGCTTGGTTTCGATGGACGACTCGCTGAGCGCGTGACGGGTCCGGCGACGGTCGAGGAACGTCTCCAGCGCCTCGCGGGTGCGGTCGTGGTCGGTCGCCCACTCGTATCCCTCCTCGCCGCCGAGTCCGAGGTCCTCCCGCCAGAAATCTCCGAGAGAGCGGTCGTGGTGGCGACGGAGCGCCGCGAGGAACGACCGGAGGCCGCGCTCGCGGAACCACCGGTGAGTCGGTCGGTCGGTTTCGGGGTCCCGACCGTCGGCGGCGAGACGCGGGGCGATCTCGTCCCAGTACAGCGCTCGGAAGTCGGCCAGCGAGCAGGTCGTCCACCGGACGTCGGCGAAGGGGTCGGCGTCGGCGGTCGAGTCGGTCGCCGTCACGTCGACCCCCCCGGCGAGCGGTTCGGGCGTCGGCCGACCGCCGGCGCCTTACGCCGGCGGTCGGCCGTTCTTCGGGGAGAAGGAGGGAGGAGGCGACTCGCGTTTCGAGATACCGGTTTCGCAGCGGCCATATTCGGCACTCTCGGCCGACGTGTCTTAGTACTTACTGTTTCGTGGAACTAACGGTCCGCTGTGGCCTGTCAGACCCACGAATGAAGCGGCGTAGACGCGTAAACTCCATAGAGCGATATGGAATCTGGCTAGAGTTCCTGAGGCACGGAGCTGTCTCTGGGCTCGTTCACGGGGCCGGCGGTATCTCGACTTCGACATCGATTTCGAAGCTAAGACGACCGAAAGACGGCGAAGACGGTGCTCCGGGTTCTGGAAGATGGCCGCACGGAACGTCCGAGAACCGACGATGGACCGCGCCGAGTCAGGAGACGATACCTCGAACCTGGCCGAGCGCGTTCCGCCAGTCGCGGATAAACGGGCCGGGGTCCGAGAGGTCGAGGTAGTCGAAGCGGGGGTGGCGAGCGAGCGACGCGGCGATGTCGAACGCGGTTCCGGCGAGGGAAGGTCGTTCGACGAGGGGATAGTCCTCGAACTCGATGCTGAGCAGGTGGAGGAGTTCACCACGCAAGAGGTGGCCCGCCGTTCCCACCTCGTACTCGATCGGTCCCTCGATCGGTCGGTCGGTTGCGAGCGACCAGTAGAGGTAGGGGAAGTCGACGCCGGCCTGGACGGTGAAGGGAAGCGACGACCAGATTCTGGGGTTGACCTCCATGAGTTCGAACTCGCCGGTGTCGGGGTCGCGCAGGAACTCGACCATCGCCAGGCCGTGCCAGTCCAACTCGTCCAGCAGCGCGAGCCCCGCGGTTTCGAGGGCGGGGATGTCGACCGTCTCGCGGTAGGCGCTCGGACCCCCGCAGTACTTCAGTCCCCGTCGCTGGCGGTGCTGGAACGTCGCGACGGGGTCGCCGCGGTCGTACAGCGCGATGAACGCGTACTCGTCGGCGGTCGGGACGTACTCCTGTATCAGGGGCACGTGGCCCATCTCGGCGACCAACTTCTCGCGGTCGGGGTCGTCGCCAGCCGGGAGGTAGACCGTCGAGTGGCCTTCGACACGATTCGTCTCGAACTCCGGGAAGTACTCGGTCGCGTGCACCGTGTACCGGGGTTTCGCGATGGTGTGGTCGGCGGAGAACTCCCAGTCGTCGAGGGTTTCCGTAATCGGCGTCGAGACGCCGGCGGCCTCCGCGGCGTCGAAGAGTTCGACCCGGTCCTGGACCCGCCGGAGCGTGGAGAGCGACGGCCAGGGCGTGCGGATGGAGTCGGCGAGCGTCTCCTTGTTCCGGGCCAGCACGTAGACGTCGGCCTCGCGGAGCGGGATTATCGTCGCGACGTCGTCACGTCGAGCGAGGTCGAGGAGCGCGTCCTCGTAAGCCCCCAGGTCGTTCGTCGGGTCGGGGACAGAAACCGCCTCGTCGCAGTACTTGGAACTGAATCCGGGCGGACTCGTCCGTTCGGAGAAGGCGACGGTTCCGATGCCCCGTCGGCCGAGCGACCGCAAGCAGGCCGTACTGCTCGCTACGTCGATAGCCGGAACGGCGACCTTTCCCGCCGTCGGACGCTCCCCGTCGCTCTCGCTCTCGTCGTCGGTTTCGCTGACCAGTCCCCGGCCCATTCCCTCTTTCAATAAGTCGAAACGCCCTATATACGTTGCGGGCCTCTTTAAAAGAAGCTCGCGGACGAGACGGAGCGTAGAGTGGCCAGTCGACCGACACGTTATCGCGCCTCCCGCCGTCGGTTCTACACCCGTCGTCCACCCGCGCCGGTCGGTTTCTCGCTCGGCGGCCCGACCCGGGTCGTCTCACATCTCCCTCTCCGTCGCGCCGGCCCAGACCGCGGGTCAGACCAGCGACTCCGGGCGGTCGCCGAGGTAGTCGAAGACGGCCCCGAGCGTGAAACCGTACGACAGGTGGGCGATGAACGTCAGCACGACGTACAGCACCAGGGCGACGCCGACGTAGCCTTCGTAGAACGCGAGGACGAATCCCGTCCAGAGGACGGCGCCGAACGGCAGTCCCTTCGTCGCGTACTTCTTCCCCGGAAGGTACGACCCGATCGACGCGAACAGGAGCGGCCACATCACCATCCCCGTCAGCAGGAACAAGATATAGCCGACGGCCGCCGGGTTCGTCGCCATCAGCGCGTCGAGTCCGGTCAGTTCGGCGAGTTCTGCGAACGAATTGAGGTCGAACGCGCCCAGCGACGTCGCGACGAGCAGTCCCACCGTGAGCGCACCGGTCCCGACCAGGCCGCCGACCGCGCCGATGAGTCCGTCGGTGACGATGCCGGCGAGGTTGTCGAAGTCGGGGTCGGCCGCCGCGGTTTCGTGGTCGTTGACGGCGATGTCCGAGCCCAAGTCTCTCTCTTCCCCATCCATGTTAGATGTTACCACTTCTAGAATCAAAAAGGTTCCTGAGGCTCTGAACCGACGAAACTGATAAGTCAATGCACGTTGGTGACATTTATCATGGTACCGCCGGGCACGCTCTCGGCCGGCGTCGCGACGCAGATGGTCGGTCCCGACGGTCTGATTCCGACGGGGTCGAGAGTGGTAGTTTTCCGACAGATTTTCACGGTGTTCCTGGTGCTGGGGACGCTCGTCGGAGTCGTCGTCGTCAGTTACATGGTGTACAGCGCGTACAAGTATCGCGAGGAGGGCGGGCGCGGCGACGTCCAGGCTTCGCGACCGGGCCAACTCCCCTCCGAGAGCGGGGGCGGCCGGAAACTGTTCGTCTCGTTCGGGTTGAGTACGGTCATCGTCGTCTCGCTCATCCTCTGGACGTACGGAACGTTACTGTACGTCGAGGGCAACGCCGCATCCGAGGACGGCGACGAGTTCGAAGTGGAGGTGCGCGGCTACCGGTTCGGCTGGGAGTTCGTCTATCCGAACAACCACACGACCACGGGCACGCTACGAGTGCCCGCCAACGAGACGGTCAACCTGCGGGTCACCTCCGAGGACGTGTTCCACACGTTCGGCGTCCCCGGTTTACGGGTGAAGACCGACGCGATTCCCGGTCAGTGGACAGACACGTGGTTCACCGGCGAAGAAACCGGCACCTACGAGGCGCGGTGCTTCGAACTCTGCGGGGCGGGTCACTCCTACATGACCGCCGACGTCGTGGTGATGGAGCCGTCGGCGTTCGACCGGTGGTACGCCAGCACGGCGAACAACTCCAGTAGCTCTGCCGGCGGAGCGAACGCGTCCGCCGTTCGCGGGGAGGTGGTCGGATGACCGAGAAACCGACGGACGACGACCTTCGTTCCGACGGTGGCACCGCCGACGTCGGCCACGGCGCGGACGAGGACCACCACGGTCTGCCCGCCGCCGACAGCCTCAAGCGCTGGCTGGTCACGACCAACCACAAGGACGTCGGCATCCTCTACACCGTGACCGCGCTGTTCTTCCTGGTGTTCGGCGGCGTACTGGCGCTGCTGTTGCGGGTACAACTCTGGACCCCCGGCGAGGGCATCCTCGGCCCGATGGGGTACAACCAGGCGGTTTCGGCCCACGGCCTCATCATGATCTTCTGGTTCCTCTCGCCGTTCGCGTTCGGCTTCGCCAACTACGTCGTCCCGCTCCAGATCGGCGCGAAGGACCTGGCATTCCCGCGACTGAACGCGCTGTCGTACTGGCTCTACCTCTTCTCGGGCCTGTTGCTCGGCCTCTCGTTCTTCCAGGGCGGCACTTTCGCCGGCGGGTGGACGATGTACGCGCCGCTGAACCTGCCGGTGTACACCCCCGACATCGGGGCGAGCACGGCGGTGCTGGCGCTCGTGCTGTTCGTCGCGTCGGTGACGGTCGGGTCGGTGAACTTCCTCACGACGATGCACCGGATGCGCGCGGAGGGGTTGACGCTCCGGCGGATGCCGCTTTTCACCTGGACCATCCTGCTGACGACCTGGATGATGCTGTTCGCGTTCGCGGCGCTGCTGGCGGCGCTGATGATACTGTCCTCGGACCGCCTGCTCGGCACCCAGTACTTCGCGGCGACCGGCCACGCCGGGTCGCTGCTGTGGGCGCACCTCTTCTGGTTCTTCGGCCACCCCGAGGTGTACATCGTCTTCTTCCCGGCGCTGGGCGTGATGGCCGAGTGCTTCCAGACGTTCACCGGCCGCCAGTTGGTCGGGCGCAAGTGGTTCATCGCCGCGATGGTGCTGGTCGCGCTCCAGAGCTTCCTGGTCTGGATGCACCACATGTTCCTGACCTCCATCAACCTCGAGGTCAAGACGCTGTTCATGGCGACCACCATCGGCATCTCGCTGCCGTTCGACCTGATGGTGTTCGCGCTCATCTACACCACCGTCAAGGGCCGGGTGCGGTTCACCACGCCGTTCCTGTTCTCGTTCGGCGCGCTGGTACTGTTCATCATCGGCGGCATCACGGGCGTGTTCCTCGGCGCGGTCGTGCTCGACTACGAGTTCCGGGGCACCTACTGGGTGGTCGCGCACTTCCACTACGTGATGGTCGGCGGGGTCACCGCGCTGGTCGGCGGCCTCTACTACTGGTACCCGAAGATGACCGGCAAAATGTACGACGAGTTCCTCGGGCGGGTCCACTTCGCGCTGTACTTCGTCGGGTTCAACCTGCTGTACTTCCCGATGTTCGTCGCCTGGGAGACGCCCCGCCGGGACTTCACCTACCCCGAGGCATTCGTCCCGCTCCACCAGCTAGCCACCGTCGGCGGGTTCGTGCTCGGCCTCTCGCTCCTCGTGATGTTCTACAACCTCGCCAAGAGCCTCAAAGTCGGCGAGGAGGCCGGCGACAACCCCTGGAAGTACTCCCGGACGGTCGAGTGGGCGATTCCCTCGCCGCCGCCCCTGGAGAACTTCCCCGGCAGGCCGACGTTCACCAGCGGCGCGCTGAAGTTCCTCCGGCCGGGAACCGACCGCGCACTCGAAGGCGGCGAGCGTCCGGACGTCGAAGTCGCCGACGGCGGCACCTCGACCGACGGTGGTGCGGTCCAGGCGAGCCGGGAGTTCGCGGCCGAACCTCGCGACCACGACGGCCACCACGAAGCGGAGAGCCACGCCAGCGTCTGGCCGTTCGTCGTCGGCGTCGGGTCGTTCCTCACCCTGCTGGGCCTCTCGGGGATGCAGAACGCCAGTTTCCCGTCGGGACTCGAAGGCGCGGCGTACGTCGGCCTGTCGGTCGGCGGCCTCGTCGTCGTCCTGGCGGCGCTGGTGGCGATGGGTCGCGAGCGGTTCGTCGGCCCGTCGGGGCCGTTCGGCGAGAGCTGGCCGTTCGAGGCGGTCGAGAACGGGAAGCTCGGCATGTGGCTGTTCCTCGCGTCGGACGTGGTGCTGTTCGGCGCGTTCATCGGCTCCTACGCGTTCATCCGTGTCGCCGAGGGCTGGACCGACTGGCACCACCTGATTCCGGCGGCCCACGTGCCGTTCCCGGGCCTAGTCAACACCTACATCCTGCTCACCAGCAGTTTCAGCGTCGTGCTCGCGCTCGTCGCCGCCGAGCGAGGGAGCCGGTGGGGGCTGATCGGGTCGCTCGGACTCACTTTCGGGCTCGGCGTCGCCTTCCTCGTCAACAAGGCCCTGGAGTGGCTCCACCTGTTCCACGTCCACACCGAGGCGTTCCCCCACGGGTGGGACGTCGGCACCAACGTCGCGTCCTCGACGTTCTACCTCACGACGGGGCTCCACGGCCTGCACGTCATCGCGGGGCTTATCGTCACGCTCTACCTCCTCGCGCGGGCGTGGAACGGTGCCTACCTCGACGACGACCGGCCGATAGAGTACTTCGGCCTCTACTGGCACTTCGTCGACATCGTGTGGTTGTTCCTGTTCCCGCTGTTCTACATCCTCTGATCGCGAGTTCCGAAAAACGCCAACACCCAACCATGTCACGGTTCAAACTGTACGTCGGAATCTACGTCGCGCTGTTCGTCATGGCGACCGCCCAGTTCCTCGTCGAGTCGGCGAGGCTGGCGTACGACGTCGCCTTCGCCGTCATCATCGCGCTGTCGTTCGCCAAGGCGCTGCTCGTGGCGGTCTACTACCAGCACCTCCGCTGGGAGCCCCGGTCGGTGTCGTTCGTGATGGCGACCGGATTGCTCGCCGCGCTGGCACTGACGACGGCGGCGGCGTATTCGATACTCTGAGGGGCCGAACCGGCGGTCCTCAGCCGGCCCGCGACCGTCGGCATCGTCCCGGATTCAGCCCCGGCGTGTCACAAAGATTTTGCTTCTTCGAGGGAATCCTCCGTCTGATGCCCTCCTCACGACGACGGTTCCTCGCCGTCACCGCCGCCTGCTCCGGAGCCCTCGCGGGCTGTGCGGGCCGCGTCGACACCAAATCGTCGTTCTCGCCCGGTACCGACGACGCGACCGAGTGGCGGTTCCCCGACTACGACCGCTGGTCGAGCGCATACAGTCCCGACGCGGTCGCACCGCGGACCGGCGTCACGGAGCGCTGGACGGTAGAAATCCCGGGTGCGAACGACCGGCCCGTCGTCGCCGATGGAACCGTCTTCGTGCCGGCGATAGACGGCCTCGTCGCACTCGACGTCGCGTCCGGCGACCGGCGCTGGTCGTTCTCGCCCTCCGACCAGTCGTGGGCGCGTTCGCCGACGGTGGTCGACGGGACCGTCTACGCCGGGTTCGCCGACGAACGCGGCCTCCGGGCGCTCGACGCCGAGTCGGGCGACGTTCGGTGGTCGGTCGAAACCCGCGGGCGGGTGAAGGCCGAAGTCGTCCCGAGTCGAAACGGAGAGCGCGTCTACGTCGGCGACACTACCGGTCGAGTGTACGTTCTGAGAGCCGCCGACGGCACCGTCGAGCGCACCTACGACGCCGTCGGTCAGGTCACCGCACTCGCCGCGGGCCGGGTGACGGTCGTCGTCGGCACGAACGGCGGCGAGGTCTACGAGTTCCACGACGACGGCGACGCGTTCTATCCGCTCTGGCGCCGCCGCGTCGCGGGCGGCGTCCAGGACATCGCGGTCGAGGACGGCGGGTCGGTCCTGGTTTCGGTGTTCGGCGACTACGTCTACCGCCTCCGGAACGGTGCCCACGCCGGAACGAACCGGTGGCGCGCCGAGTTCACGGCCAACGACTTCGCGGCCGCCCGGTCCCGCCTCGTCGGGACGAACCTCTCCTCGACGGCGAGCATCGGACTCCGGGACGGCGAGAAGCAGTGGTCGCGGTCCGGCGGCGCCAGTTGTGCGCCGGCCGCGGCGGGCGACACCTTCTACGTCGGCGGCGATAACGAGGACTCGACGGGCGGCTACATCGTCGCCTACCCTCTCGACGGAGGCGACGGTCCCTTCCGCGACGGACCGAAGCCCCGGTGGAAACGCGACCTCCCGGGCAGGCCGACCGGCGGACTGACCGTCGCCGACGGGGCACTGCTGACCGTGACGCGGGGGTCCGACGCGGACCGGGCGTGCGCGTTCGACCCGGCCTGAGTCTCCGCCCGAGTCGATTCTCGCCTACCCCGACGCCTGCATCGCCGCCACCGCCATGTAGCCGAGCAGGAGGAACGCGTAGAGCGCGACCAGCGTGGCGACGGTCTTCAAGTGGTAGACGAACAGGTCGTCGGCTTCGGCCTCCCGGGCGGCCTCGTAGGCCTCGCGCTGGTCGTCGGTGACCGACTCGGGGTGGTCGACGCCGAGATGGAGCGCCCGGAGTCGATCGGTGCGGAACGGCCGACCGCAGTGGGGACAGCGGGCGGGCGTCTCGCCGTCGGGAACCCGAAAGTTCGGGTCGGCCGTCGAATCGACCGCCACCTCAACCACCCATCACCAGCGAAATCGCGACGGCCGTCACGAGCAGCAGTCCGGCGGTCCACGCCGCGGCGAGCGTCGCGAAGGCGTTTCCGTAGCCGCGGTACCTGACGGTGCCGCGGACGCCCCAGACGAGGTAGCAGACGAGGAGCGCGCCGAGCGCGCCGGCGACGACGACCCACGACGACGCCGAAACCGAGACGACTCCGCTGATGAGCGCCACCGCGCCGCCGCCGACGGCGACCACGAGGAAGAGGAACCCTGCGGTCCAGACCGCGGGCGACTCGGTCAGTCGCGCCGGGTGTTCCGTCCGCGGTGCGGTCACGTCGGCGGCGTCGCGACGCCAATCCTCAATGCGGCCCACGAAGAGCCAGACCGCTATCAACAGTAGGCCGGTCACGAGCGTACTCGCCAGATACGTCGATACCGCCACACGAATCACTTCCAACGTATGTGTTAGACAGTAACAAACATAAACGTTCGCGTCAGTTCCGGCGGCGTCGCCGCACACCTCGCCCGACGAAGCTCGTCATTCGTTACCATCGCTCAAACAACTTTAATATACTACCCCCTGAACGATTTGACACGTCGATGGCCCGGACCGTCCGGGCCGGAGGTTACCCGATGAAAAGCCCACTTCACTGGACGCCGGCCGCCGTTGGCACTTTCGCCGACAGCGGCGCGTCCGGCATTCCGATGTCCGCCGGGGACATTGGAACGGTGGGCACCGTGGGCAATGCGCGGCACACCGCGTATGGCCCAGTTCGGACCACCCCGACCGCGTAGGCGACTGCGAACGCGGCCCCCGAGGGAACGACCTTCGGACGCCCGCTCGCAAGTGCGCCGGGTTGGCCCGCTTCTCGTGACACTCACCTCACGGAAGCGGCCAGCGTGCGTCGGTCGGGGAGGTCGCCGGATTCTCGCCTAGACCGCCGCACGTACGCCCGGAGCCGAATCGCCGTTCCGTCGGTCGGATTCGACGGACAGAGACATCCATGCCCCGACAGCGCCGCCTCGCGGCGCCGGGCGAACGCCCGTCGGGAGGGAGGACGACCATGAACGAACGAATCCACGCACGAACCATCCACGTGACCGCCGACCTCGAACTCGAAGTCCCGCGCGGCCGCGACGGCACGCTACAGGACGGCATCACGGCCGTGCTCCGCCGGAGCGCCGCGGTCGAACGCACGGAAGTCGCCGCCGTCCGCGGCGTCAAGCCGACGCTGAACGACCTCCAGGTGGACGCCACCGTCCGCCTGACGGTTCGCCTCGACGAGTCCGTCGACGACGAACGCGCCGCCGTCCGCGAGACGGTCGCCGACCAGTTCGGCGTCCGATCGATTAGCGAGGTTCGGGAGGCGAAAGCCGACCGGACCTCGGACGACGCGAGCGGCGGAGCCGCGAGCAGCGAGGTTCGCGAGGAGCGTGAAGCGCTCCGCGCGAGTCTCGAATAAGTGAGCAGTGAAACCGCGAACAGCGAGGTTCGGGAGGCGAAAGCCGACCGGACCTCGGACGACGCGAGCGGGTCGGCACGACCCGTGAGCGACGCAACGCGCCTCGCTTGCGCTCGGCCCGTCTCGATGAGCGCCGTACCACCGGCGGTCGCCACAGTACAGCACCACGACCACCACCTTATCGAATCTACCGTGCGATACCACACGCCCGCGCCGTCTCGTACCGAGACGGCACCGACCCGAAGCGCCGCCGCACCGACGCTCGGCCGACCGCGAACCGCCGCGGCCGCCGTCGCCGCGACTGCGGCGACGGCGGCCGCGAGTTCGATAGCCCTGAGCGCGGTCGTCCTGGCCTTGCTGGCGCTCTCGCACCCGCTGGCGCTGCTGCTGGCGGCCGCCGCCCCTGCGGCGGCCGCAGTCACCCTGCCCGTCGCCGCCCTGCGAGTAGCCCGGGTCGTCGCCCGGCCCCGACCGACGACCCGCGGGTAAGCGGTCCCGAACCGACCCACAGGCCCTTCTTACGCGGTTCGCAGGACGACCATAACAATGGAAACGCCGGCCAGAGGTACGACCGTCACATGAGTTTGCTCGACGACCTCACGGGGAAGCGGACGGCGAACGACGACGGACGCGACGGCCGCCCCGCCGAGCGCGGCGAGTCCGGCCGGACGACGAACAGAGGCGACAAGACGACGGCGGACGCGAACGCCGGCGGTCGGGGTCGGACCGACCGGAACTCGGACGGAACCGCTACGGGCCGGGACGGCGAACACGTCTGTGCGTTCTGCCGCGCGACGTTCGACGCGAGTCGCGGCGACTGCCCCGAGTGCAGCGCCCGAATCGTCCTCCGCGGCGAGCGGTGACGACGACGAGAGTGCAATCGGACGAAACTGTTATCTGAGTGACCATCTGAACCTTCGAGCGACGGCTGACGCGGAGACGGGCGAATCGCGACGGGCCTCGGCCGGTGTGAAACTGTTTCTCAGGGCTAAGCACGCCGAAAGCGGCTGTTACGCGGGGACCTGTCGCAAAACGTAACTACACTTTTACACGCGTCGGTCACGTGGCACGTCCCAATGACCAGTCGGTACACGCGCAGACGATTCTTGGGGGCCGGCGTGACGGCCGGACTACTCGGCACCGCCGGTTGCGGTGCTCCGGCCGACCCGCGGGGGAGACAGAGCACCGGCGGAACCAGCGGCGGTTCGAGCGAGAAGACCCCGAAGACGCCACAGAACCGGCCCGAGACGCCCATGACGCCCGAACAGCAGGTCGAGCAACTGGACCCGCTCGACGTCCGCGGCGCGCTCTACGTCCCCTCGCGAGCCTGGAACACCTACCAGATGTGGCACGAGTACGACGAGACGGTCATCGAGCGCGACCTGGGGTACGCCGAGCAGGTGAACATCAACGCCCTCCGGACGTGGGTGAGCTACGAGCAGTGGCTCGAAGACTCCGAGAAATTGGAGAAGCACCTCGACCACTTCCTCGGGGCCGCCGAGGACCGCGGCATCCGGGTCCTGCTCGGCCTGTTCGAGAGCGTCGGCAAGGAGCCGACCGAGAAGAATCTCCACAACCACGACCCGCTGACCGCCCCGCCGGTCCAGTCGCCGTCGAGCGAGGTCATCCAGAACCGCGGCGAGTGGGACGAGCCGAAGCGGTTCGTCAGGTGGTTCATGGACCGCTACGGCGACGACGACCGCCTGCTGGCCATCGAGGCGATGAACGAACCCGGGTGGCTCCCGACCATGAAGCGGTTCGCGAAGGGAATGTTCGAGGAGATGGCGCAGAACCGCGGTTCGGCGCCGCTGACGGTCGGGTCGACCAGCCTCGCCAACAACGCCGAGTACGTCGACTGGGGCGCCGACGTCCTCCAGATGCACTACAACTTCCCGAACAACAAGCGGGTCTACCACGAACTGCTACCAGACGCGAAAGAGCTCTCGAAGGACCTCGACAAGCAGGTCCTGTTGAGCGAGTGGCAGCGGGTCGCCGATTTCGGCTGGGGCGGCGCCTCGACCGTCGAACAGTGGCAACCCGACTACGCCTCGCTGGCGCCGGTCATCCACCAGCACGGCGTCGGGAGCTTCTTCTGGTCGCTGATGGTCAAACCCGCCTACGTCCGCTACATGCGCAAGCGCGGCATCATCAACGGTCTGTTCCACGAGGACGGCGCGGTCTGGAACCTCGAAGACGCCAGGGCCATCAAGGCGATGTCGGGCGAGTCGGCGAAGGTGGACGCAACGCAGCGCCGACAGTGGCCCGAGTGGGCGATGAAGGTCAAGCGCCACGCCTTCGGGAAGGACGCCTGAACGGCTGGGAACCGGGAGACTCCACCACCCAGTCGGGCGGTGGGTCCTCCGGTCCCTCGACCGTTCAGTACAGTGTCCCGCCCGGTGGCACGTCGTCGTCCGGGCCGACCAGCACCGGGTGGCCGTCGGCGTCGGGCACGCCGACGGTCAGCGCCTCCGACTTGAAGCCGGCGATGGTGACCGTTCCGAGGTCGGTCGCACAGAGCACCTGCTTACCTATCAGGTCCTCAGGGTCGTAGTTGTAGCCCGTCTGGGCCGCCGACCGAACCTCGCGGTCGCCGAGGTCGATCCACAGTTTCGCCATCTCGGGCTTGTTCGTCTCCGGAAACGCCTCGGCATCGGTGACTTCGCCGACCTGGAACGTCGTCTCGAACGGACTCTCGACCATGGTCGCGGTACGAAGCCGGGAACCAAAAAGGTCGGCCGAAAGCGACGGGAGTCGGTTACGCGCTCTCGTTGCTCGACCCCGAACCGCCGGAGTCCGAACCTGCACTTCCCGAACCGCTACTGGCGGCGTTCGCTCCGTCGATGTACTTCACCGCGACTTCGTTGCCCCGGACCTCGTTGTTCTCGACGTTCACGCCGTTTCCGGGATCGACGTAGATGCCGATGAGGTTCTCCTCGACGACGTTGTTCGCCACGGTCGAACCGCTCGCGTTCTCCAGTTTGACGCCGTAGGCGTTCGAGAACGTCCGGACCTCGCGAATCTCCGCCGAGCCGTTCCGGACGTAGATTCCGTAGTGCCAGTCGTTGACCTCAAGGTTCCGGATGGTCACGCCGGTCGCGCCGTCGACGGTGATGCCCTTCGTGTGGCTGACGCCCCGACCGTCGAGCGTGTGGCCCTTCCCGTCGAGGGTCACGTCGTCGGCCGCGATTCGGATGCAGGGCTTCGAGATGGGCGTCTTCCCGCCGTTCTTCACGTCGCTCGTGAGGACGTACTCGCCGGACTGCTTGATGGTCGTACACGAGTCGATGCGGGTCGGCGCGTTCGTCGCGTCGGCCGGGCCCGTCAGGCCCGCCGGCACCGCGGCGACGACGCCGACGACCGCGAGCGCGACGAGCACGAGGGTGCGGGCGTCGCGGGGACTCACTCTCATGCTCGCCCCATCTACGGAGAGACAGTTATAGCCTCGTGGCGGTTCCATCTCACAACGGGTCGAATCGTCGATTTAAGCGCCACCTAAACGCGGGCACGGCGGCGCGGTCGCTCTCGTCCGACCGCGCGGCGGTGACCGAGCCGACGGTCGTCGAATCGGCGTTTCGAACGTCGACCGCAGAAGCGAACCAAATCGATTATCACACTGTACCGAAGCCGCGTCGTAGCGATACCGTACCGCATCGACCGCATTGTCTCGACACCGGACCGCACCAACAGCACCGTCCCAACGCCGCACCGCATCAACGCCGCCCGAACCGACCGCGGCCGGCGCACTGCGCCGGCCACGGTCGACGTCTCCTCAGAGGCTGTCGGTGCGACACTCTTCGCACATGGCGACCGTCGCCGTGATCTGCCCGCCGTCGTCAGCCGGACTCACTTCCACGAACGTCACGGGGACGTACTCGCGGCAGTACGCACACCGCTCGATAGCCGAAATTTCCGTGTCCATACCGGCCCCTCAAACCGGGGGTACTCAAAGCTTACCCTGTTTGTCAGCCTATAGGAATAAACCTTTCGGCCGTTTGTCGACTATCTATCCCCCGTCGCCCGCGAACACAAGTCGTTTGTTCGCCCCACCCCTAGCCCGGCGCAGTGACCGAGCGAGCAGAAGACACGACCGACGGCGGAGCGGCGACCGACGAGGAACGGCCGGAAGACGGCGAGCGCGCCGGAGACGCCCGACCGAGTTCCGACCCCCTCGACGTGGAGGCGTTCCACGACGCGGTCGAGGAGATGGGACGGCCCGTCGTCACCGCCGAGGAGGTCGCCCGCGCGCTCGACCATTCGCAGTCGGACGCGGCCGAGGCGCTC
Source organism: Halorussus vallis (assembly GCF_024138165.1). Lineage (NCBI taxonomy): Archaea > Methanobacteriati > Methanobacteriota > Halobacteria > Halobacteriales > Haladaptataceae > Halorussus > Halorussus vallis. The sequence continues at coordinate 186,303 of NZ_CP100001.1, forward strand.
GCGACGCTGGCCGACGGGGAGGGCGTCGAGCGAGTGGACGTCTCGAACGACCCCGTCGTCTGGTATCCGACCGACTGGGGGGCGCTGGCCGACCGCGAGCGCGTGGTCGTCTTCCCGAAGCGCCGGGAACTGGTCGTCGACCAGCCCAGCCAGTTCACCCGCGCCCAGTTGTCGCAGTTCGCCCACCTGGTCGACACGACCCGGACGGGCGGCTACCTCTACGAGATTCGCCAGGAAGACGTCTGGAACGCCCCGCACGACGACTTCGAGTCGCTGTTGGGGACGGTCAGAGACGTCCTCCCCGAGCGGTCGCCTCACCTCGAAGAGTGGCTGGAAGGCCAGTGGAAGCGCGCCCACCAGTTCACCCTCCGGACCCACGAGGACGGCTACGTCGTCCTCGAAGCCGCGAGCGAGGACCTGATGGGCAACGTCGCCCGCCAGAAACTCGACGACGGCCAACTGCGGGCGCCCATCTCCGACACCGAAAGCTGGGTCGCCGCCGAGTCGGTGGCGGAGGTCAAGCGAATCCTCTACGAGGCGGGCTACCCCGTCCAGGACGAACGCGACCTCGAAACCGGCGAGGCGCTGGACGTCGAACTCCGCCTCGAACTGCGGCCCTACCAGCGCGAGTGGGTCGCGGAGTTCGCCGACGTGAAGGCCGGCGTCCTGGTGGGACCGCCGGGCAGCGGCAAGACCGTCGCCGGGATGGGCGCCATCGAGGCGGTCGGCGGCGAGACGCTCATCCTGGTGCCGAGCCGCGAACTCGCGACCCAGTGGCACGAGGAACTGCTCGCGCACACCAACCTGACCGAAGACCAGGTCGGCGAGTACCACGGCGGCACGAAGGACGTCCGACCGGTGACGATAGCGACCTACCAGACCGCCGGGATGGACCGCCACCGCCAACTGTTCGACCAGCGCGAGTGGGGACTCATCGTCTACGACGAGTGCCAGCACATCCCGTCCCGGGTCTTCCGGCGGTCGGCCGACCTGCAAAGCAAACACCGCCTCGGACTGAGCGCCACGCCGGTCCGCGAGGACGACAAGGAGGAGGACATCTTCACCCTCATCGGCCCGCCCATCGGCACCGACTGGGACGCGCTGTTCGAGGCGGGCTACGTCCAGGAACCCGAGGTCCAGATCCGCTACGTCCCCTGGGCGTCCGAGGCCGACCGCGAGGAGTACGGGAGCACGGTGGGCCACGAGAAGCGACAGGCCGCCGCGAGCAACCCCGCGAAGATTCGGGAGATCCGCCACCTGCTGGCCGAACACCCCCACGCCAAGGCCCTGATATTCGTCGAGTACCTCGACCAGGGCGAGGCGATAGCCGAGGAACTGAACGTCCCGTTCATCAGCGGCGAGATGCGCCACGCCCGCCGCGAGCACCTCCTCCAGGAGTTCCGGTCGGGCCAGCGCGACACGCTGGTCGTCTCGCGGGTCGGCGACGAGGGTATCGACCTCCCGGACGCGGGTCTCGCCATCGTGGCGTCGGGCCTCGGCGGGTCGCGCCGCCAGGGCGCCCAGCGGGCCGGCCGGACGATGCGCCCGACCGGTAACTCCCGGATGTACGTCCTCGCCACGCGCGGGACCCGCGAGGAGGACGACGCCCGCCGGCGGATGCGCCACCTCTCGGCGAAGGGCGTCCGCGTGACCGAGGCCGACGCCGAGGCGGTCGCGGACGTCCGCGACCGCCTCGGCGAGCGCGAGTGACCGCGGCGGGCGCGCGTCGACACACCGACAGCGAGTAATCCGGATTACGGGCTTTTCCGTGGCGAATACCCTTGTGAACCGGAGTCGTCACGTCTCGCGTGCGCACGAGACTTCCCGAACCCGTCGCGACGGCCGTGGTCGCCATCGTCGTCCTGAGCGCAGCCTTCGGCCCGTCGGTCGCGGCTTTCGGTGCGTCTCCCGCGGCCTCGCCGGCGGCGAACGCCGCCGGCGAGGCCGCGACCGTATCGACGGCGCCGCGACCCGTCGACTCCTGCCGGGCCATCACCGAACCCGGCAGATACGCGCTCGTCGCCGACCTCCGGGACGTCTCGGCCGACCGGTGTCTCCGCATCCTGGCGAGCGACGTGACGCTTCTCGGTCGGGGCCACCGCATCGACGGTCGCGGCGACTTCGGCACCGCGGGCGTCGCCGTCGGGTCGTGGGGCCGGGGCGTCTCGAACGTCACGGTTCGGAACCTCACCGTCTCGGAGTTCGACGACGGCGTGCGCCTCACGAACGCCGACGCCGGGTCGCTCGCGGACGTGACCGCCGCCCGCAACCGAATCGGCGTGCTGTTGATGAACGCCAGCGACAACCGCCTCGCGGGCGTGCGCGCGAGAAACAACGCCGTCCACGGCGTCTCGCTCGCCGACGACAGCGACCGGAACCTGGTCGCGAACGCCACCGCCGTCGAGAACGCGCTGTTCGGCGTCCACCTCGCGGCCGACGCCTCGGACAACGTCGTCCGGAACGTCTCGGCCCGCCGCAACGAGTACGGCGTCGCGGTCGTCGGCGCCGACGGGAATCGTATCGCGGGCGGAGCGGCGGTCCGCAACCGAATCGCGGGCGTCTGGCTCTCGGCGGCCGACCGCAACCGGGTCGCCGACCTGCGCCTCTCGAACAGGTTCTACGGCGTCTGGCTCTCGGACGGCGCGTCGGCCAACGTCGTCGCGTCGAACGTCGCCGCCGACAACGCGGTCGGCGTCCGCCTGCGGGACGCCGACCGCAACCGAATCGTCGAGAACCGCGTGACCGGGAGTCGCGACGGCGTCCTGCTGATAGCGAGCGACCGAACGCTCGTGGCCGGCAACCGAATCGCAGAGAACCGGCGCGGAATCTCGGTGCTGGCGTCCGACGGCACGGTGCTCCGGAACAACGTCCTGCGCGACAACCGGCGCGCGGTCGTCGTCCGACGCGGGAGCGAGAACGTCACGCGCGAGTAGAGAGGCGGCGCGGGAGCCCTCGCCGGGGGACTGCGCCGGCGGTTTCACCACGAGGACGGCTGCCGGCGGAGTTCGTCCCTGTGTCGGTACGGATACCCTCGAATCCGGAGTTGCTCCGTCGCGTTCTCGGCGACTCGGTACGTGACCACGTAGGAGAACCCGCCGGGTTCGAAGAGTCGGTAGGCGTCGTTGACGTCGCCGCGACACCGGAGCTGAACGCGGAAACCGCCCGCCTCGGTCGGCGCGACCGACGTCGAGGTGCAGGTGGCTCGTACTTCGTCTCGACGGTCCAGCGTGTGCCCGCGCGCGGAGAGCATGTCGTTGCGGAGACGCATCCGCTCGTAGTCGACGATGTACGCGGCGGCGGTCGTTCGGTCGAGGGTCGCCGGACGCTCGGGGGCGAACGGAGGCCGTTCGCTGACGACGTTCGAGTCGTACGGCGAGTCGGCCACGACCAGCGTGGTCGCGCCGAGGAGCGCGACCCCGGCGACGAGGAGGACGGGGAGGGTTCGCATGGAACTGGCGTTGGCGGTAGTGGGCGGGGCGACCGGATAAGTTCGCGGTAAACTGAAAATTCGATTTGACGTACCGGCAGACGGCGAAGTTCCGTGGTCCGGTCGCTACTCGCTCGCCCGTCGGATGTACCGCAGCAACCCCCGGATGGTCGCCTGGAGGTCTGCCTTGTCGACCGGTTTCTCCAGCAGGGTGTGGACCCCCCGGCTGAGCGCCTCCTCGCGCATCGCGGGCGGGATGGACGCCGCCAGCACCAGCATCGGAATCCCGCGATCGTGGAGCTGTTCGCACCGCTTCCAGACGTCCTCGGTGAAGCCGTCGACGTCGAGGATGGCGAGCGCGATGTCGTCGCGGGTTTCGACGAGTCCGTCGAACTCGGGCATCGAGGTGGCGATCTCGACCGCGTACTCGCGTTCGCGGAGCATCTGGGCGAGGAGTTCGAGGTTGCGCTTCTGGCGGCCCAACGCGAGGATGAGCGCCGCTTTGCCCGAATCGTCGGTCATCGGTCACTCCCGTCGGCGTCCGCCGCCGCGGGCGTCCCGCGCAACGCGCCCCGCAGGTCCCCACCCGGGACTTCGTCCAGTCCGGCGGTCCCGGAGAAACTTCTATCGAGTACTTCGTCCGACATGGTCGTTTACTGTCCGTTCGTTCTCACCTTATCACCGTATGCTTAGGCCGGTAATACTAAAGGTATTTAAATGCTCTCCGGACCGGTCAGCCTGACGAGGGGAGCGCCGCGGGAGGCGAGTGACGCGGCGTCGCTCCCTCGGAACGAAGTCGGGCGGCCGTCACCGTTCCCGTAACGAAACCGACCCGTTCGGCGAGACGAGTCGCGGGTTGGCCTGCGAGAGCGGGTGGGGCCGGAACCCCTCCACGTGGTCCTTGACGGCGAAACTGTTGTGGAGCGTGTACGCCGGGAGGTGGACGCGGTCCTCCAGAATCGTCGTGATGGCCTGCTCGTAGGCGCGCTTGCGCTTCTTCCGGTCGGTGGTCCGGCGAGCCTCGTCGATCTTGGCCATCACGTCGTCGTTCTTGTAGAACGTCCCGTTGGTCAGCCCCTCCATGTCCTCGTGGAACAGCGGGTAGAGGAAGGTGTCGGGGTCGGGGTAGCCCGACCACGACCCGACGTACATGGCGTAATCGGACTCGTCGCCGCTCATGACCATTTTGCGGAACTGGTCCCAGGGGTACTTCTTGGTCCGGGCCTTCCGGAAGCCGAGTTTCTTCAGGCCGTGGACGATGGACTCGGCCAGTTTCTCGCGCATCTTGTCACCCGAACTCTTCGTCCCGGGCACCGCGACGAGCGGGTTCCAGGTGCTGACGCCCGCCTCCTCCAGGAGGACCTTCGCCTCCTCCTCGTTCTTCCGGCGGGGGATGCCCTTCCACTTATCGAGGGGCATGTTCCACCGCTCGGCGAGGCGGTTCGGTAGCGGACTGTGCTGGCGCGCGCCGGTCGGTCCCACCTGGTCGAATCCCGGCGGCGTGACGATGTGCTTCGCGAAATCGTCCATCGATAGCAGGCAGTCGACCGCCTCCCGGACCTTCGGCGACGACATCGGCTTGTCGCTGCAGTTGAAGCCGACGAAGTGGTAGTGGTAGCTCTTCGCGTGAGCGAGGTGGGACCCGCCGAACTGCTTCGTCGCGTCCCAGAGCTTCGGCTCGACCCGCTCGACGACGTCGTTCTGGCCGGTCTTCATGCTCATCGTGCGGGCGAGGCCGGCGTGGTTCGGCACGAACTTCACCTTCTCGACGGCGGGGTTCGTCCCCTCCCAGTAGTCCTTCCACGCCGACAGCACGGCGTACTTGCCGGGTTTGAGTATCTCGACCTCGTAGGGGCCCGACCCGATGGGTTCCTCCTGACCGAACGTCTGCGGACTCTTCCGGCGGACCGACTCCGGGACGATTTCGCGGGTCAGCACGTGGTCGAACGCCGGATATGGGTACTTCAGTTCGAACTCGACGCTGCGTTTGCCCGTCGCCGTCACCCCCTGCAGCATGTCGACCTGCCAGACCGTCGGCACCCGGCCGCCGCCCTCGTTCTGGCGGACCGGGACCTCGTAGGTGTACTTCACGTCCGAGGCGGTGACCTGCGTGCCGTCCTGGAACGTCGCGTCTTTCCGGAGTTCGACGGCGTACTTCTTCCCGCCGGCCTTCTTCTTCGGTTTCCCCTTCGCGAGGACCGGCACGAGGCTCATCTGTCGGTCGTAGGCGTACAGTCCCTGGAAGACCAGCGAGGCCACCTGGGCCGACCACGGGTCGTCGACGACCACCGGGTCGAGCGTTACCGGCGCGAGCACCTGCGCGTAGCGCAGCGTGCTCGCGCCCTGCTTGCCCATCACCTCCGCACAACCCGACAGCGACGCGCTCGCCGCCGTCGCGCCCGCCGCGCCCGCTCCCCGCAGGAGCGTCCGGCGGCTCAGCGTCTCGCGTGACGATTCGCCCGTCGCGATGTCGTCTTCGGTCGTCTGCGTGTCGTCGGTCATGGTTCAGTCGTGTTCGAGTCCGGGAACGGCCTGTTCGATCGGCTCGCGCTCGAAGTAGATCAGTTCGGAGCCGACGACGACGATGCTGATGAGCAATACGAGGTAGAACGTGCCCGGGTCGTTGAGCCAGAGGTTGTAGAGTAACAGCGGGAAGAACAGCCCCGTGCCGACCATCCCGACGACCGGCACCGGCGTCAGCAGGTCGTCGATGTCGTCGCGCTCGCGGAACGCGAGGTAGCTCATCGCGCCGAACACCGCGATGAACGCCAGCGACGCGAACGACGTTATCGACGAGAGGCTCCCGTAGACGGCGAACGCCGCCGACAGCGCGCCGAGGACGATCACGAGCTTCGAGGGGACCTCCTGGTCGCCGTCGCCCTGGAACTGCTGGGGGAGCAGTCCGCTGTCGATGAGGTCGCGGGAGAACTGCGCGCCGCTGAACAGCGTGGCGTTGACCGCGCTGGCGGTCGAGAACAGCGCCGACAGTCCGATGATGAACGCGCCCACCCGACCCATGAACGGGAGCGCGGCGTACAGCAGCGAAACCTCCGGAGCGACCGCGATGACCGACAGTTCGAGGATGCTGACGGTGGTGAACGCCACGAGGACGTACAGCAGGGTCGCCACCGGAATCGAGAAGTAGATTGCCTTCCGGATGTTCTCCTCGGGGTTCTCGAACTGGTCCTGGTCGTACATCAGCAGTTGCCAGCCCTGGAACGCGACGAACGACATCGCCGCGCCGATGACGGGCGAGAAGCCCAGCGAGCCGAAGCCGAAGGTGAGCGTCTCGGCGGTGAAGGCGTACCAGACGCCCCAGACGCCGAAGCCGCCGATGACCACGACCTTGAAGAACGTCAGCACGTCCTCGGCTTTGCCAGTCTCGGAGGCCCCCATGAGGTTGAGGCCGACGAACGCCGCGATGAGCAGGACCGAGATGGTGTTGGCCACCGGGACGCCCATGAAGTGGAGTCGGCCGATCATCTCGGAGAAGAACGACGAGAACGCGTAGGCGTACAGCGCCATCGACCCGATGTAGCCGAACAGCAGCGTCCACCCCGTCATCCCGGCGATGGTCGAGTTGCCGACGATGTCCTCGAGGTAGGTCGGCGCGCCGCCGTGGTCGTCGGTGAGTTCGTTCAGTTTGACGTAGCTGTACCCCGCGCACATGGCGATTCCCCCCGCGATGAGAAACGCGAGCCACGCGACCTTCCCGGCGATAGCCACGACGATGCCGAACGCGGAGTAGATGCCCCCGCCGATCATCCCCCCCAGCGCCATGGCTACGGCTTCCTTCAACCCTAGTTTCCCCATCGCTAGAATGGACACCACTTTCGCCCGTGAATCTAACGGCAGACGGGGCAAGCTATTTAAGTGAGGAGATTGCAAACGCCTAGCTTCGTGTGAACGCCTCGACCGGCGGACGTCTCCTCGGTTCACGGCCGGGCGTCGGTCGGCCGCGTCGCCGGCTTTCGTTACTCCTCGCACTTTCATTACTTCCCATGCGCGCGGTGCCCGCGTTGCGGCGTGGGCGCTGCGCGCTAACTCACTCGATACGGCGCTCCGTATCGGTACGGTGTTCCGCGGCCTACATGGCGTCACACTCGCCGACGACCGCGGAGGAACCGACCGGGACCGCCGGCGAACCGAAACCGTCCCGCGGCCGACGCCCCCGGGACGGCGATGCGTGCCGAGCGCGAGCGAGGCGTGCATCGCGTAAGCGGAGCCTGACAGGTCCGAAATACGAGTACGATAGTCCTACATGAATTCATCCGTCGCCTGACTGGACCCGTGAAAACCGCGGAAACCCGACAAACGGTGCATAACAAAGGGAAATACCGGAATACGATGGTCCACGAGTGCGATGAATGTAAACAGAGCAACGATTGCGAGCGTCGCGCTGACGCTGCTGGTCGTCGTGTCCGCGATTCCGACCGGACTCGTCGGACTCACCGGGACCGCGAGGGCGGACAACCCCGGCGGCGACTGGTACACCATCCGTCAGAGCGGCGAATGTATGGAAGTGCGGGCGTTCCCCGCCGACCATCCGAAGATGGTCCCCGAGGTCGTCGTTCGGGGGACGAACACGGTCGGCGACGTGACCGGCCCGTACAAGGACGAGGACTGGAACGGTCCCGAAACCATCGAGTCCATCATGGACTACCGCTACCGAGACGGCGACCAGGGCCAGACCAGTTACTACGCGCCGTACCTCAACAACCAGTACCGCTACGAGCCGTGGGAGTACGGCACCTACGGGCTGTACAACTGGTCGGCCAACGGCGAAAGCCACATGTTCTTCTACGAGAACGCCGACGGCGACGTGAGCATGGTCCTCCGCCACGACCGGATCTACGAGGAAACCGGAATCGCCTCTCACCGGAAGTACAACGGCGTCTACGGTAACGTCTCGGGCGACGGCTTCTTCGAGGAGTCGCCCGGCGGCGGTCGGGCCGACTTCACGTTCGACGGCCTCCCGAGCGGTGAGTGGGCGTACATCGACGATATGTACCGGCGCGCGGACATGGACGACGTCTACAACGACACCTCAGGGACCCGCTACGGCCACCGCGAGGCCAACTACACCTCCGAACCGCTCCGCGCGTACGATCCGACCGAGGACGGGGACACCTTCGACGTGCACTGGGAGTGGGGCCACGGCGGCACAGACGGTGGCGCCTACCGCGGTATGCAGAACCTCAACGGCGAAGCGCTCACCATCGACCCCGGATTCAGCAACGTCAATTCGTGGAAGGTCCGGACCAACGACGGCTCCGAGAACGGCGAGATGAAGACGCTTCAGATGGACCAGTCCCTCACCATCGAGGAGGGACGCAACTGCCTCGACTCGGACCTGAGCGCCGAACCGAGCGACACCGAGGCGGGCGGCGAGGTCACCTTCACCGCGTCGGGCGGCGGCGACGAGTACGCGTGGGACTTCGACGGTGACGGTGAGGTCGACGCGAACTCCACGTCGAACCAGATCACCCACACGTACAACGCGAGCGGAACCGTTACCGCCGGGGTCACCATCACCGCCGACGGGGAGACGATAACCGCGTCCACGGAGGTGACGGTCGGGCCGAGCGAACCACCCTCGGCGAGCATCGGCGTGAGCGAAGGCGACGGCGAGAACGTGCCCGAACACCACGCCGTGGGCGAGCAACTCGTCTTCCAGGCCAACGCCTCCGACGAGGGTAGCGGCGTCACCAGCGACTACGTCTGGCGGGTCGACGGGGGCGAGAACCGGACCGGCGGCGACACCTTCACCCACGCCTTCAGCGAGGCCGGCACGCACACCGTCAGCGTGACCGTCACCGACGGCGTCGGCAACCAGCGGACCGTCTCGACGGAGGTCGAGGTCGACGAACCCGACGGGACGAACCCCGAGGCTCGCGCCACGGCGACCCCGACGCGCCTGGAGGCGGGCGCGCCCGTCACCTTCAACGCCAGCGAGAGCACCGACAACTGGGGCGTCGCCTCCTACCGCTGGGAGTTCGAGGACGGCGCCACCGCGAACGGCGTGAACGCCACCCACGACTTCGACACGTCGGGCACTCACAACGCCACGGTGACAGTCGAGGACTACTACGGCAACACCGACACCGCGAACGTCTCCGTCGACGTGTTCGCGGCCGACACGCCCAGCATCGACCACGAGAACACGACCTTCCCGCGCAACGCGACCGAAGCCGGCACTCGGCTGACGTTCGAAGCGGTCGCGAGCGACAACGGGACGCTCACCTACGAGTGGCAGTTCCCCGGCGACGAAACCAAGATGGGCAAGCAGGTCACCCACGAGTTCGCGGAACCCGGCGAGAAGTCGGTGCTGCTGGTGGTGCGCGACGCCGCCGGCCGCGAGGATAGAAAGGAGATGAGCGTCGAGGTGAACGCCGCGCCGGTCGCCAACCTCACGGCGTCACCCGAGATCGTCAACGCCAGCGAGACGGTCACGTTCGACGCCAGCGGGTCGAGCGCCCCCGACGGCGGGGAGATCTCGAAGTACGAGTGGGACCTCGACGGCGACGGAACGTACGACGAGGAGACGAGCGCGGAGAACACCTCCCTGTCCCACGCGTACCAGAACGGCGGCACGTTCACCGCGAAGGTCCGAGTCCACACGGAGAGCGGACTCAGCGACACCGACACCGCGCAGGTCGTCGTGAAGGAGAAGGAGGCCATCACGGACCCCGGCGGCGGTAACGGCGGGTCCGGCGGCTTCGTCGGCGGCGGTGGCGGCGGTGGCGGCACCGCCGAACCGCCGTCGGTCGTCTCGGACGTCCAGAAGCAGGGGGCGAACGCCGCGGTCGTCGACGTGCGGAACGCCCGCGCGGGCAAGACGGTCGGCGGGTCGCTCCCCGCATCGGCGGTCGCCGCCGAGACGGGCGTCTCCTTCGACCGGCTCGCGGTCACCTTCGGCGACGACGACAGTCACGCGGCGTTCCCGACGAAGGTCACCGCCGACGCGCCGACGGGCGCGGCGGCGCTCTCGGACGCCGAGGCGCTGGCGTACCTCGAGGTCGACTCGAAGTACCTCGACGCGAGCCTCGACCGCGCGCGAGTCGAGTTCTCGGTGAACGAGAGCCGACTCGCCGGTCTGGCGAGCACCGAGGACGCGTCGCTGTACCGCTACGCCGACGGGTCGTGGGAGCGGTTGAACACCACCGTCGTCGAGCGGTCGGGCGACACCGCGCGACTGAAGGCGAGCGCCGACGGCGTCGGCACCTTCGCGGTCGGCGCGACGACCGCGCTCTCGGTCGCCGACGCGGAACTCTCGCGGACGACCGTCGCGAAGGGCGGCACGGTCGAGGCGACCGTGGCGGTCGAGAACGCCGCCGACGCCGAGCGGTCGGCGACCCTCGACCTGACGCTCGGCGGCGAGCGCGTCGCGAGCGAGCAGGTGACGGTGGCCGCGGGCGAGACGAAGAACGTTACCCTGTCGGCCGACGCGCCTGCGACCGGAAGTTACGAGGTCGCGGTTTCGGGCACCGACCTCGGGTCGCTCACGGTCCAGAAGCGCCCGCCCGCAGACGCGGCGGGCGTGACCGACCTCTCGCTGAACGCCTCGACCATCTCGGCGGGCGACTCGGTGGCCATCACCGCGACCGTCGAGAACACCGCCACCGTCGAGGTCACGAAGACCGTGACGCTGACGCTGTTCGGCGAGCAGTTGGCGACGAAGAACGTCACCGTCCCCGCGGGCGAAACCGAGCAGGTCCGGTTCGTCCAGCAGGTGGCCTCGTCGGGTGAGTACACGGTCGACGTCAACGGCGAGCGACGGAGCCTCTCGGTCCAGAGCGACCAGGAGAGCGACGGCCCCGTGGCGCCGGGAGTCCCCGGATTCGGCGTCGGCGTGACGCTGGTCGCGCTGGTCGCGGCCGCGCTCCTCGCGCGGTACCGGAGCGACTGAGGCGGCGATTCGCCCGTCGCGCCCGCTCCGGAACCGGGCCTTCGACGTACTTTTTTCCGTTTCACCCCCGTACGACTGTCGAGAATGACCGGAAGCGATCTGACCCGCGAGAGCGGTTCGCGGGTCGACGACGACCGGGCGGACGCGTCCCCGCCGGCGGTCGGCCTCGCCGGGTCGTCGGGCGGAGCGGCGGAGCGGGTCACGAAGTGGGTCCTTCTCGACGGAAACCGCCTCGCCGTCACGGGCGCGGTGCTCGCGGCGGTGGCGACGTTCTTCTTCGCGGCGGAGTGGTTCCAGTGGTTTCCGCTGGAGCGCAGTACCCCGACGTTCTACGTGTTCAGTTCGCTCGTCAGCGGGAACCTGACGCTCATCACCGTCGTCGTCTCCATCAACCAGCTCCTGCTCGGTCGAGAACTGAAGTCGCCGGGCGAACTCCAATCGCAGATAGAGAACGTCATCGACTACCGGGAGGAGGTCGAGGAATCGACCGGCGAGATCGCGCCGGTGAAGCCGCTGGGATTCCTTCGCCTCGTCTTCGAGGGGACTCGACAGGAGGCCCAGCGGGCCGGCGGCCTCGTCACCTACGTCCGCGAGGGCGACGCCGAGGTCCAGTCGTCCGTCGAGGACCTGGTGACGGAGTTGACCGACCACTTCGACGACCTGCTCGAACTCCTCGAAGGCGAGGACGCGAGCACGTTCGAGGTGCTGTCGGTGACGCTGAACACCAACTACGCCGAGACGATACACCGCATCCGCCGGATTCGCGCGGTCTACGGCGGCGACCTCTCCGAGGAGACGACGGACGCGCTGTCAGACCTCATCGAGAGCATCCAGCGGATCGACGTGGCCCGCCAGTACTTCAAGTCGCTGTACCTGCAGGACGAACTCTCGTCGCTGTCGCGGGTCCTGCTCTACGCCGGGATTCCCGCCGAAGTCGTCGCGGTGTCGATGCTGTTCGCGATGACCGGCACTGCGAGCGAGATTCCGTACGACCGCGTCGCGCTCCCGCTGGCCGTGACCGTCGGCTTTCTGCCGCTGGCGTTGCTGTTCGCGTTCATCGTCCGGACCGCGACCGTCACCCAGCGGACCGCCGCGACGATTCCGTTTACGACCCCGGAACAGGAAGAGCAGTGACGGGCGGCGACGTGGTACAGACTCGGGACGTTCGACGCCGATAATAAAGGCTATTAACTCAGCCGGCCTGTTTTAATACGTGACCGTCGTCAGTATCTCGATGCCCGACGAACTGCTGGAGCGCGTGGACGACTTCGCCGGCGAACACGGCTACACCGGCCGGAGCGAGGTGTTCCGGGAGGCCGCGCGCAACCTCCTCGGGGAGTTCGAGGACAAGAAACTGGAGGACCGCAAACTGATGGGCGTGGTGACGGTGCTGTTCGACTACGAGAGCACCGGCGTCGAAGAGCGGATGATGCACCTGCGACACGACCACGACGAACTCGTCACCTCCAACATCCACAACCACGTCGGCGACCACTACTGCATGGAACTGTTCATCCTCGAAGGGACGCTGGCCGACATCTCGACGTTCGTCGGCAAGATACGGGCGACCAAGGACACGCTCACGGTCGACTACTCGGTGACGCCAGTCGACGGGTTCGGTCCGATGACGACCGTCGAGTAGGTCCGGTCGTGAGTCGGTCCGGCGGCGCATCTACTGATTCTGTGATTGGCCAGGCGCTACGAGCAAGGAGTACAGCAGGAGGCACAGACCGACGATCTCGCTGATTCTACTGATCAGCGGAAGGTAGAACGCGTAGACTTGGGGTCGGAAACCGACGTCCTGGCCGAGCGAGTTCACGCCGATCGAGAGGGCCATCGGGACGACGGTGATAAGGCAGAGCCCACTTGCGAGATACAGCATTCGGATGCTGTCGTTCCGTCGGTATCCCGAATAGGCGTGAAAGACGATGAACAGCGCTAGCCCGGTCGCAACGAGTGTCACCGAGAGCAGTAGCAGATACTCGGACTGAGACTGGACGCTACCCATCTGCATCGCGGTCATCAGAGACCCTCCCACATCTCGGTGAAGCGATCAGCGAGGTGTCCAGTCGCCCTCTCGGAGATCGTCACCTCGAACCCGTCACCGGTGAGTTTTACGGTGAGTTCGTCCAATCGCGCTTCGTACATACTGTAATAATTGCCATCGGGCTGTGGAATCCGTCGTTCCGCGAGGAGTCCACAGTCGACGAGACGTTCGACACGGCGATACACCGTGGAAATCGAGACGTCGCAATCCTCGCTGAGTTCCTTTGCGGACATCGCCGTGTTCCTCGTCCGTCGAAGAATCTCCTTGGAGTAACTGTCATCGAGGAGAGCCAGTATCTCGTCGGTATCTGGTTCATCGGTCACGAGTATCTTCCCCCGTGCGAAGCGACCTGGTAGCCGTTCGCGGCGAACGACCGGGTGGGACGTCGCGGATAGATTCATGTTGGGGACTCCAGGAACGTATCATTCGTCCATTGCTGTACGTTCACGAGTTTCGATAGACACGCGCGAACACTGCGGCGATTCCGTATTGAATGATCACGGTCACGAGGAACGCAATTCCCCCGTCGTATCGGACCGAGACGTAGGTGTGGGCGAGTTGGTAGGCCCCGATGAAGATTCCCATCGTGATGAGTGCCGCCGAGACGGTCCAGACGACGGCAGCGCCACCGGAGTACGTGATCGGCCAGTAGTGCTCGTACGCGTACGGGATGAACACCGCGATCGCGAGCAAGAATCCGCCGGTTTCCGGCACTGAAAGTTCGATTCTAAACAGCGAGAGGAGGGCGAGAAGGGCCATCAGAACAGCGACGAGACTAACCGTAAAACTCTCTGTTAGGTCTTCTTTGAGGCGGGCACTCAGGGAGGTGTCGTGAGACATATTCCGACCTACACACCCATATTAAATGAGTCCTACGCGAATTCGCTGGGTCAGCGAATCTCCTCTCGGCCTGCAGTGTGGTGACCGGCGAGCGTACTGTCTAATCGGTAGAGGACTCGGTAGAGATGGTGGCCGAGGTACGCGAGGATGAGTTCACGAACTGTTTCCGCCAGTAGCGTGACCGTACGAGCGCACCGTATCTCCACTCGAGCGAAGAAATCGATTCTCGACGAATCGGAGCAACCGTGACTTCGGGGAAGACTGCATTCGGGCGTATTACTGGCCAAAATTGTGACTCATCAGAAATCACGGTAAGTCCACGCCAGTCACTCTCGGAGGACTTGCCCGAAGCGCCGAACGACGGTGTTTGCGGCCAGTTCTCAGGAATAATAAACGGCAGAATGTTATTGTATCCACCCGTCATGAAGGACTGGTAATGGGCGACATCCGGGTGTTGTTGGTGGACGACCGGCCGTCCGTCGCCGACCTCACCGCGACCTACCTCCGGCGGACCGGCGAGGGCATCGACGTCGTGACCGCCGGCGACGCCGAAACCGGAATCGAACGGCTCGGGAGCAAGTCCATCGACTGCGTGGTCAGCGATTACGACATGCCGGGAACCGACGGCCTCGAGTTCCTCGACGCGGTGTGGGACGTCGAACCCGACCTCCCGTTCGTACTGTTCACCGGCAAGGGTAGCGAGGAGATCGCCAGCGAGGCTATCTCCGCCGGCGTCACCGACTACCTCCAGAAGGGCATCGGAACCGACCAGTACGAGGTGCTCGCGAACCGCATCGAGAACGCGGTCGCGCAACACCGCGCCGAGCGCCGCGCCGCCGAGGCCAACCGACAGATGCGCCGGATGTACCGCCGCATCAC
This sequence comes from Halorussus vallis, assembly GCF_024138165.1. NCBI lineage: Archaea > Methanobacteriati > Methanobacteriota > Halobacteria > Halobacteriales > Haladaptataceae > Halorussus > Halorussus vallis. The sequence continues at coordinate 201,405 of NZ_CP100001.1, forward strand.
CGACGCCTTCTACGCGCTCGACGACGAGTGGCGGTTCACCTACGTCAACGAGCAGGCCGCCGAGTTCCTCGACCGGTCGGCCGAGGAACTGGTCGGCGAGGACATCCGCGAGGCGTTCCCCGAGGGCGTCGGCGAGCGGTTCCACGACGCCTACGTCGAGGCCGTCGAGACGCAGGAACCCGTGACGCTGACGGCCGCGTCGGTGTTCCAACCGGGCCGGTGGGTCGAAGAGCAGGTCTTCCCCGCCGAGGACGGACTGTCGGTGTACTTCCGGGACGTGACCGAGCGCCGGCGGCGCGACCAGACGCTGAACGCGCTCCACGACGTGACCCGCGACCTCATGCAGGCCGAAACCGACCGGGAGATAGCCGACATCGTCTGCGAGGTCGCCGACACGGTGCTCGACTTCCCGGGGACCGGCGTCCGACTGTACGACGCCGACCGCGCCGCCCTGGTCAACGTCGCACTCGGCGGCGAGTACGTCCGCGACGTCGACTCGCGACCCACGTTCGGCGTCGAGGACTCCCCGCACGGCCGGGCGTACCGCGAGGGCGAGACGGTGACCCACGAAGTGGGTGCCGATTCGTCGTGGGGACTCGAAGCGTTCGAGCGGACGATGTACGTCCCGATGGGCGACCACGGAGTCCTCAGCGTCGCGAAGGACGACGGCGAACCGTTCGACGATGCCGAGGTGCGATTCGCCGAGATTCTGACCGAGAACGCCCGCGCGGCGCTCGACCGGGCCGAGCGCGAAGGCGAACTCCGCGAGCGCGAGGAGGCGCTCGAACGCCAGAACGAACGGCTGGAGGAGTTCGCCAGCGTGGTATCCCACGACCTGCGCAACCCGTTGAACGTCGCGCGCGGCCACCTCGAACTCGCCCGCGAGACGGGCCGTGACGAGAGCTTCGAGGTGGTCGCCGACGCCCACGACCGGATGGAGGCGCTGGTGAACGACCTGCTCGAACTCGCCCAGCAGGGCCAGACGGTCGGTGCGACCGAGGAGGTGTCGCTGGCTGCGGTCGCCGAGCGGGCGTGGGCGAACGTGGCGACGGAGGGCGCGACCCTGAACCTGCGCGACCCTGGCACCGTCGAGGCCGACGAGGCTCGGCTCTGCAACCTCTTCGAGAACCTGTTTCGGAACAGCGTGGAGCACGGCTCCACGGACAGTCCGACCTCGTCCGACGACGCCGGCGTGACCGTCACCGTCGCCGCAACCGAGTCAGGATTCGTCGTGACCGACGACGGGCCGGGGATTCCGGCCAACGAGCGCGAGCACGTCTTCGAGTACGGCTACTCGACCGAGGAGGACGGCATTGGCCTCGGCCTCTCCATCGTCAAGGGCATCGCCGACGCCCACGGCTGGGACCTGTCGGTGAGCGGCGAGGACGACGAACCCGGCGGGCCGGCCGCCGGCCGGCCTGCCGGGTTCGAAGGGTCGGGCGGCGTCTCCGGGGGCGACCGGCCGTCGACCGACTCGGGCGCGGCGACGTACGAGCGACCGGAGCGGGCGGAACCCGACGCCGAGGACGGGAGCGGCGACGCGAAGCGCGCGCCGACCGGCGCGCGCTTCGCGTTCGACGTTCGGTGAACGCCCCGAAACGAGACGGCTACCCAGGAGGGACCGGTCGAGTGGCGTCAGTCGTCCGTCGACGGATCGTCCGACTCGCCGCCGTCGGACCTCCGGTCCGACGAGTCCCGACTCGCTTCGCTCGGCTCACCGCCGTCGGTGGTGATGGCGGTTTCGCGCTTGCTCTCGAACCACTCCCACTCCCTGGTGAGCAGGCCGTCGTCTTCGAGGTCCCAGGGGTCGTGACTCTCGACGCGCGGACCTTCGAGCCACGAGGTCACGATGTTCCAGACGAAGACGAGTTGGCCGAACGCGATGATGAACGTCCCGATACCCGCGATGACGTGGAGGTCCTGGAACTGCGGAAGGTAGGTGGCGTACCGCCGGGGCATCCCGCCGTAGCCCAGCAGCAGCAGGTCGAAGAACACCAAGTTCGTCCCTATCATGGTGGTCCAGAAGTGCCAGTGGGCGAGGCGCTTCTGGTACATCCGACCCGTGAACATGGGAAACCAGTAGTAGATGCCGGCGAAGCCGGCGACCGCGATGGCGCCCATCACGATGAAGTGGAAGTGTCCGACCACGTAGTAGGTGTCGTGCAGGACGAGGTCGACCGGAATCGACGCGAGGAACACACCGGTCACCCCGCCGACGATGAAGTTCTGGACGAATCCGATGCAGAACAGCATCGGCGCGGCGAGGCGCAAGCGACCGTTCCACATGGTGGTAATCCAGTTGAAGACTTTGACGGCGCTGGGGATGGCGATGGCGAGCGACACCGTCATGAATGACGCCCTGATTCGCGGGTCGATGCCGGTCGCGAACATGTGATGCGCCCAGACGCCGAAGCTCAATACGCCGATGGCCAGCGTCGAGTAGACGACGAACTTGAACCCGAACAGCTTCCGGCCCGCGAACCGCGGCAGTATCAGGCTCACCAGCCCCATCGGGGGTAAGACGATGATGTAGACCTCGGGGTGGCCGAAGAACCAGAAGAGGTGCTGCCAGAGGATGGGACCGCCGCCCTCCGTGGTGAAGAACGTCGTCCCGAAGTTGCGGTCAAGAATGAGCATCACGAGGGCGCTTCCCAGGAGGGGGAACGAGAAGAGGATGAGTCCGGACTGCGTTATCATCGTCCAGGAGAAGATGTCGAGGCGCTCCCAGCCGACCTCCTCGCCGCGCTCGGTGAAGACGGTCGCGATGAAATTGATCGCGCCCATCGTCGCCGACACACCCGAGAGATGCAGACCCAGCAGCATCAGGTCGACGCCCGGATTGGCCTGTTCGGCCGACAGCGGCGTGTACATCGTCCACGCCGTCTGGGACGGCTGGATGCCGAGTCCGAACGGGGCGAAGAAGAACCCGGCCCAGATGAGGATGGCCGCGGGCGGGAGCAACCAGAAGGCGATGGCGTTGATGCGGGGGAACGCCATGTCGTCGGCGCCGATGAGCAACGGGATGAAGTAGTTGCCGAACGCCGACAGGATAGGGGTGGCGAACAGGAACAGCATCGTCAGCCCGTGGCTCGTCAGCAGCGAGTTGTAGAAGTTCGCCCCGATGACGACCGACTCCGGCGTCATCAACTCCGAGCGCATGAGGATGATGTTGACGCCGCCCCAGGCGAACGCCGTGAGCGCGAAGAGACCGTACAGCATCCCGATGTCCTTGTGGTCGACGGTCGTCAGCCAGCGTATCAGCCCGCCCGGTTTCTCCTCGTGGCCCACCTCCGCCTGCTCGCCGAACGCGCCACCGCCGCCGCTGGTCAGCGGCGTGTAGGACCGCCAGTCCTCGAAGCGCGCGATGAACGCGGCGACGGCTAACAGGAGGATGCCCATCACGGCGGCGAGTACTATCTGCCCTGCTTCGACCATGGGGGGACTGAAGGTGGAAACCCACGTGGGCTCTGGGTTGGCGTGCGCCGAACGGTGTTGGTCGCGGGACCGTTTCGCGGACGTCGGCCCGCCCGCGGTCGGTTTTCGACCGGCGATTCGGCGACCGATTTAGTCTCCGAGGCGTTCGCTGCGGGAATCAGTCCGGCCGCGCACCCTAAGTCGGCGTGCGCCAAATCGGGGGTATGCGCGTGTTCGCGTTCGGCCTGGAGTACGACGAGGACGCCGACCCCGTCGCGGACGCGTTCCGCCGCCACCGCGACCTCTACGGCCGCTCGCTGGCGGTCGTCGTCACACCCGACCACCTCTGGCGCGTCGACCACCTCGCCGGCCCGACCGAGGCGGTCATCGACGCCGAGGACGCGTTCGCCGACCACGGTCACGCCGCCGACTGCCTCGCGTCGGGCGGGTGCGGGCGCGACCACCGGTTCGAGGTCCTCCACCGCGACCCGACGAGTCGCATCCTCTACACCAAGTGGGCGAGGACCGGCGAGTGTCGCTCCGTTCCGCATCTGGCGCTGATGCACCTCGGGCCGGGCGTGCTGTTCTCCACCGAACGGTACGGCGACCGCTACGAGTGGCGCATCCTGATGCCGAGCGACGCCAAACTCGGCCTGCTGTACGACGCGATTCAGGCCGGCCGCGACGAGGGCGTCGGCTTCGACCTCGAGCAGGTCACCGACGAGACGGCGTGGACCGCCGCCTACAGCGGCCGGCCCGCGATTCCGTACGCCCAGTACGAGGCGATGCGCGCCGCCGTCGAACGCGGCTACTACGAGACGCCCCGGGAGGTGACGGTCGAGGAACTCGCCGACGAACTGGACGTTGCACGCTCGACGCTGTCGTACCGACTCCGGCGCGCGGAGGCGGAACTGGCGACCAGTTTCGTGCGAGCGGAGGGGTGACCTGCGCGGGCCGGACCGCGAACGCGGTCCGGCCTGCCGGGGCCGTGAATCTTTACGGACTCACGACCCAAGTCAGGACACCATGAACATGCTCGTCGACGGGGAGTGGCGGACCGACGCCTACGAGTCGACCAACGAGGAGGGGGAGTTCGAGCGTCAGGAAACCGCCTTCCGGGACCGAGTCGAGGCCAATCCCGACGCCGAGTTCCCCGCGAAGGCCGGCCGGTACCACCTCTACGTCTCCTACGCCTGCCCGTGGGCCCACCGGGCGCTGATAACCCGCCGACTGCTCGGCCTCGAAGACGCGATTTCCGTCTCAGTGGTCGACCCCTACCGCGAGAACGACGGCTGGGAGTTCAGCCCCGAGAAGGACGGCTGTACCGAAGACCGGGTCAACGGCTTCGACTACCTCCGGGAGGTGTACACCGCCGCCGACCCCGACTTCACGGGGCGGGTGACGGTGCCGGTCCTCTGGGACACCGAGCGCGAAACCGTCGTGAACAACGAGTCGAAGGAGATCATGCGGATGTTCGACACCGCGTTCCAGGACGGCGAGGCGCTTCGCGCCTCGAACGCGAGCGGTGAAACCGCGAACACCGACGACGACCGCACCCTCTACCCGGAGGGCTACCGCGAGGAGATAGATGAAACCATCGAGGACATCTACGAACCCATCAACAACGGCGTCTACCGCGCGGGGTTCGCCGAGACGCAGGAGGCCTACGAGCGGGCCGTCGGCGAACTGTTCGACGCGCTGGACCGCTACGACGAACTGCTCGAACACCGCCGGTACCTCTGCGGCGACCGCCTCACCGAGGCCGACGTGGCGATGTTCACCACGCTCGTGCGCTTCGACCCGGTGTACTACGTCCACTTCAAGTGCAACGTCCACCGCATCGCCGACTACGACAACCTCGCGCCGTACCTCCGGGACGTCTACCAGACCGACGGCGTGGCCGAGACGGTCCACGTCGACCACATCAAGGAGCACTACTACCGGAGCCACACCGACCTGAACCCCAGGCAAATCGTGCCCCAAGGACCCGAACTCGACTACGACGCGACCCACGACCGCGAACGACTCTCCGAGGACTGACGGCCCCGACTCGACCGGTCCCCGCGGTCACTCCTCGTCGTTGCGCACCGAACCCCCGTCGTCCCGCACCGCGTCGAACGCGAACGCGCCGGGGAAATCGTCGTCCACGACGTGTCGCTTCCCGCTCCAGCGTTCGATGTCGAGGCGGTAGACGCTGGTCCGGTCGACCGACGCGGGACTCATCGGTTCGTAGTCCTGCCCCGCTTCGAGGTGCGGCGCGAACTTCTCCATGAACCGTTCTAGCGCGCGGCGCTTCGACTCGGCGTCTTCGAGGAGTCAGATTCGCCCGAAGGCGACGACGCTCTCGTACTCGACGTCGAAGTTCACGGGCTTCTCGGCCGGCAAGAGACGACCCATCTCGTTGACGGTGAACGAGGCCCGGTCGGACCGCTCGACGATTCGCTTCGTCTTACCCTCGTTCGCGCCGTGGAAGAAGACGGCGTGTTCGTCCTCGTCGTACGCGAACAACTGCGTGACCACGTACGGCGCCCCGTCGTCGACGAGTCCCAGCACGCCCGCTGGCCGGCGACGCAGAAACGCAGACGTCCACTCCTCGTCGTCGACCGCCCTGGGTGCGTACCGAACGTCGTCCGAGACGGAGTCCGGCGCGTCGTCGCTCATAGGTTTCGTGGGCGACAGGAGGAGTAATAGGTTCCGCCGGACGCGGGGTCACAGTGACGTCTCGGTCGTCCCGAACGCGCGCTCGAAACGCCGTTTCCCGGAGAGTACCAACCTTCATTTCGCCCGCGGCCCTACAGTTCTCGCATGGTGATGAGAGAGTCCGAGCGGAAACTCGAACGCGACGACCCGGTTCCGAACTTCGAGATGCGGGGCACCGACGGACGGACCCACACGCTCGCGGACTTCGCCGACTACGACGCCGTGTTGCTGGTGTTCACGTGCAACCACTGCCCGTACGCTCAGGCGAAGTTCGACCTGCTCGGCGACGTCGCCGACGAGTACGACGACGTCGCGGTGGTCGGCGTGAACTCCAACGACGCCGAGGAGTATCCGGAGGACTCCTACGAGAAGATGGTCGAGTTCGTCGAGGAGGGCCGGGTCGGCTACGACGCCTACCTCCACGACGACACCCAGGAGGTCGCGCAGGCCTACGGCGCGACCTGCACGCCGGACCCGTTCCTCCTGCGAAACCGGGGCGACACCTTCACGCTGGCGTACCACGGCCGCCTCGACGACGCGCTCAACCCCGACGACGAGGCCGAGGAGGTGTACGTCTACGACGCCATCGACGCGGTGCTCGCGGGCGAGGACGTGGACCTGGAGTTCATGCCCTCTCGCGGGTGTTCCATCAAGTGGAAGGACGAGTAGGCGAACCGGGGTCGCAGGCGCGAGAGATGCTTCGAAGCCGCGACCGGACTCTTCGAAACCGCGACCGAATGCTTCGGGTCCACGCCCGGATTCCCCGTTTGCGATTTCGCTAACGAAATCGCAAACGCCTATTCTTCGAGCGAGAATCCGCCTTTGTAGGCGGTCAGCGAGTCGGCGTATCCCATCAACAGCGACCCGAGGATGCTCATCGCGAGCACGTAGCCGACCGCGAACGCGGGGACGACCTCGGCCAGCGCGCCCGTCCCGACGCTGGTAGCCAGCGCGGCGATGACCAGCGAGAACTCCCCGCGGGGGACGAGGCCGACGCCGACCCGGAGCGAGCGGCGGCGGTCGAGGCCGTAGATGCGACCCCCGACGAACCCGCTGGCCAGTTGGACGACGAGGGTCAGGACGACCGCCGCGACGAGCAGGTCGGCGACGCCCGCGATTACTGTCACGTCGGTCGACAGGCCGATGGCGAAGAAGAAGAACGCCGCGAAGAGGTCTCGCGCCGGGGCGACGACCGTCTCGATGCGGTGGGCGTGGTCGGTGGCGCTGAACGCGGTGCCGACGAAGAACGCCGCGACCGCCTCGCTCACGCCCGCGGTCAGCGCCGCGCCGGCGACCAGCGTGGTCACGCCGAGCACCGACAGCAGGAACAGTTCGTCCGAGTCGACCGCGAACGCCCGGTCAACGTAGTCGGTGCCGTACCACGCCAGCAGGACGAGCGCGCCGAGGAAGGCGAACGCGACGCCGACCGACGTCGCGGCGTCGTCCAGGCCGCCGCCGAGGACCAGCGCCGACAGGAGCGCGAGGTAGACCGCCACGAGGATGTCCTCGAACACGAGCGTCCCGAGGATGGCCTCGCTCTCGGGGTTGGCGATCCACCCGCGCTCGATGAGCGACTTGGTGACGACCGCGCTCGAAGAGACGTAGACGATGCCGGCGACGAACAGCGTCTCTATCGGCCCGAATCCGAAGGCGAACCCGAGCGCCGCGCCGAGGCCGAAGTTGGCCGCGAAGTCGACGGCGCCGATGCCGACAAGTCGGTCCCACCCCGTCACGAAGCGTTCGAGGTTGAACTCCAGTCCGAGGAAGAACAGGAGGAAGACCACGCCGAGTTCCGCCAGCACGTCGACGAACTCGTGGTTCGAAACCAGGGTCAGCGGGATCGGCCCGATCGAGGTGGGTTCGTTCGGTCCGACGACGATGCCCGCGACGATGTACATCGGGATGACCGACTGGTCGGCCCGGACCGCGAGCGCGCCCCCGAGCGCGAGCGCGGTGAGCGCGATGCCCACCTCCACCAGGAGTTCTCCGGCCATCTACTCGCAGACGAGGTCGGCGAGCGCCTGCTGCTCCTCGCGCGTGCCGAGCGTGACGAGGATGTCCCCGCCCCGGAGTTCGAACTCGGGCCGGGGGTTGGCGACCGTCTCGTCGCCGCGCTGTATCGCGATGACCGACGCGCCGGTCCGGTGGCGGAGTTCGGCGTCGGCAAGCGTCTCGCCCGCGAAGGGCGAGTCGTCGGGGAGGTCGGTCCACTCGATGACGGCCTCGCCCAGCGGCACCTCGACGCGTTCGAGGTCGACGGGTTGGAAGTACGCCCCCTCCAGAATCGTCCCGAACTCCCGGGCCTGCCGGTCGGAGAGTTCGAACAGTTTCGTCCCGTCGGCGTCGGCCGAGGGACGGCGGAACACCTCCCGCCTGCCGTCGTGGTGGATGAGCACCACGAGGCGGTCGTCGCCGTCGAGTTCGTACTCGAACTTCCGGCCGACGCCGGGGACGTCGGTTTCGTACACCGTCATGCCATCACAGACGGCGAACGGCGCCTTAAGCGTGGGGCGGCGGAACCGCCACCCGTCCGGGGGTTCGTAGACGACGCTCGTTCGCGCAAACGTTTTCGTTTGCGATTACGGAAACGCAGACGGTCGTTTACGATTGCGAAAACGTAGACGGCGTCCGAGAACGTCGTCACTACTCTGAGACGCCATCTCCGTTCGAAAACGTAAGCGTAGGCGCTCGGCCGCCGCGACGCGGCGGCCGACCAACCACCGAGCGTAGATAGGGACGAACGGACGGTCAGAGTGGCGTATTCGTGGTGAGAGCATTTATAAGCGCCACGACGTGCGGGAGCGTCGGCCGCAGACGGGCCGGCGCGCATCGTCTCGGCGGTGCGCGCCGGCCCAACGGTTTAGGCGCCCGGCGTCGTACGTCTCGACGAATTGCCAACTCTCGAAGACTCCCTCGAAATCGGCGGCCTCGAACTACCCAACCGGCTCTACCGCGCGCCGCTCCTGGAGTGCGCGGGGGAGGGACCTGATGCGGTCGACGCGCTGGTCGACGAACTCGAACCCGCCGCCGCGGCCGGGGCCGGACTCGTCTTCCAGGGGGCGGCGCCGGTCCGCGAGGAGGGCGGCCGGGTCGCGCCCTCGATGACCGCGCTGGCCGACCCCGAGTTCACCCCCCGGCTCTCGGGACTCACCGACGCGATTCACGCCCACGGCGGCACCGTCTTCGTCCAACTCGACCACGGCGGCCTCCGGACGCTGGAGACGTGGCACGCCGAGTACCGCCGGGCCAACCCGGACCTAACCCAACTCGCCGTCTCCGACCCGCCGTGGCCGCTCGCCGCGCTCGACCGCCTGGGCTTTCTGAAGTACGACGCTCGCGTCCTCTCGACCGACGAGGTGTACGAACTCGCCGCGGACTTCGGCCGGTGCGCCGCCCGCGCCGCCGACGCCGGCTACGACGGAATTCACCTCGCGGGGGCGAACATGGGCATCCTCCAGCAGTTCCTCTCGCCGTTCTACAACCGCCGGGACGACGAGTTCGCCGACGGCGTCCGGTTCTTCGAGGCGGTCCACGACGAGATTCGGGCGCGGGCCGGCGACCTCCCGCTCGTCGCAAAGGTGCCCGCCGAAACCGAGGCCCCGCCGTTCGTCCGTCGCCGCTTCGGGGCCGACGACGCGGTGGCGACCTGCGAGCGCCTCGCCGCCGTCGGGTACGACGCCGTCGTCCCGGTCCGGGTGTCGACCTTCTGGGACATGAGCATCGTCCGCGGGGAGTTCCCCGGGGCGGCCTGGCGCGACGACCGCTTCCGCGAGGGGTACGCCGCCGCGTTCGGAAGTCGGTGGCGCGCGGCGCTGGTCGCGGCGCTGAACCGAATCGAGGCCGTCGAGTACGACTTCGAACCCGGGTGGAACGCCGACCTCGCGCGCCGGGTCCGCGAGCGCGTCGAGATTCCGGTCCTGCTGGAGGGCGGAATCCGGGACCGCGAGCAGATAGACGCGTTGCTCGGCGACGCCTGCGACGCGGTGGGGATGGGCCGGCCCTTCTACGCCGAACCGAGACTTCCGGCGCGCCTCCTCCGAAGCGAGGAAGACACCCGCAGGGACGAGGACGGTGCGAGCGTCGTCTGCGAGAACTGCAACAACTGCACAGTCCCGCAGGTCACCGGCGCACGCGGAGTCTGCCGGACCCCCGAGGTGCTGGCCGAGAAGGGACGACTGGCGCGAGAGGGCGCGTACGACCGGGAGTGAACGCGAGGCCCCCGACGAACGAGAACGAGCGAGAGGACTTTTGCCTCGGGCGGCCTACCGTCGCCATGGCCCGCGAAGTCACCCACACCGCGACCGGCCCGCTAAGGCTGGACGAGGAGGACCTGGACGACGAGAAGGGCGACGTCGCCGTCTGCCTCTGCGGCCTCGCCGACAGCTACCCCTTCTGCGACGGGTCCCACCGCGCCGCAGAGGACGAGAAGGAGGGCGTCCGCTACAAGTACGACAGCGACAGCGCCGACGGCGAACGCCGGGAGATAGCGGAGTTCATCTTCGCCGAGGAGTCGGAGTGAGGACCGGCGGTCGGGGAGAGAGGACGTTCCCGATTCGTCACTCCATCGCGTCGTCGTAGGCCCGCCGCGCGCGCTCGGCCCCTGCCGCGAGGTAGCCGGCGTCGACGCCGACGATCTGGAAGTCGTAGCCCCAGTCGGCCCAGCGTTCGATTTCGTCGGCGTCGGTCGCCAGCGTCCCGACCGGCGTGTCGGCCGCTCCTGTCGCGGCGAGCACGTCGTCGACCGCCTCGACGAAGGGGTCGGCGTCGAACTCGCCGAAGACGCCGAGCGACCCCGAGAGGTCGGCGGGCCCGACCAACAGCGCGTCGACGCCCTCGACCGCCGCGACGTCGGCGGCGTTTTCGACCGCCGTCTCGCTCTCGACCTGAACGACGGTCACGAGGTCCTCGCCCGCACGCTCGACCGCTCGGTCGAGCGTGCGGCCGTAGCCGTTCGCGCGCGACCCGGCGATACCGCGGACGCCTTCGGGCGGATAGCGCACCGCTTCGACCGCCGCGCGCGCCTGTTCGGCGGTTTCGACCATCGGAACTAGGACACCGGAAACGCCGGTGTCCAGGACGCGCTTGATCCGAACCGGGTCGTTCCACGCGACCCGGGCCAGCGCCGCGGTCTCGCCCTCGGCGGCCTCGACCGCGCGGACGACGTTCGCGAGCGATTCGAGTCCGGTCGGCGCGTGTTCGGTGTCGGCGACCACGAAGTCCGAACCGGGGGCGACGCACTCGGCGACCGCCGGGTGGCCGACGGAGAGCCAGTGGCCCGCCACCGGTTCGCCGGCGCGGAGTCGGCGCTTGAAATCGGAGTCGGTCGGCATGCGGAAACCGTCGGGGTCCCGGGGCAAGTAGGTTTCCGAGGCGGCGAACCGCGAGAGAAGGAGCGACCACCCGACGCTCAGTCGCCCCGGACGCTGAGCACGATGAACGCGTAGCCGACCGTCGTGACGGCGTAGTTGACCGTCAGCAGCAGGCGACTCCGGGTGAAGTCGGTGAGGAACGCGCTGAACGTCGTGGCCACCGCGGCGGCGACGACGAACGAGAACCCGACCGACAGCAGCAGCATCGACCGCCGGTCGGTCTGGATGTACGCCCGGGCCGACAGCCCCACCAGCGCGAGGCCGACGACGACGAGCGAGATGCTGAGGATGACGTAGATCGCTTCCATCGGATGCATTCGCTACCGGGGCAATCACGTCGAGACGAGTTAAACCTATGGCTCGCGTTATCAGAAAGGAGAATCGGCGTGTTCGGCGGGGTCCTGCCGAGGGCTCGCGCGACCGTTTTCCGCGGCGTCAGCGAGCGAGCGCCTCGGCCAACTTCTCGACGGGATGGGTCGGCCGCTCGGCGTCCAACTGCGACCGGCAGGACGCGCCGGGCGCGACCACGGCGTCCGGGTCGGCGTCGGATATCTGTCCCCGGAGGATGTCGCCGATGGCCTGCGAGAGGTCGTAGTGCTCGGCGTGGTAGCCGAAACTCCCGGCCATCCCGCAACAGCCCGAATCGAGCGCGTCGACTTCGTAGCCCGCCCGCGAGAGGACGGCGGCGGCGTGGCCGTCGGTGCCTAGCGCCTTTGCGTTGCAGTGGCCGTGGTAGGCCAGGCGCTCTCCGGGCGCGTCGAAGTCGATGCGGTCGTCGAGGCGGTGGCGGTCGAAGAACTCGCAGACCCCGTAGGCGTTGGCCGCCAGCAGTTCGGCGTCGTCCGCGGCCCCGCCGTCGGTGGCCGCGGGTTCCGCGTCGGTGCCGGCGACCCCGTCTCCCGAGCGAGTCGGCGAGCGCACCGCGCTCGCCGACTCGCCGGTTCGGTTCGGGGGGCGACTCGGTTTCCGAAGCAAGTCAAGGTACTCGTCTTGGACCATCGCCGCGTCGGAGGGTTCGACGTAGACCACCGACCGGCCCTCCCGGACCTTCGGCGCGAACTGCGCGACGTTCGACGCGGCGCGCTCGCGGGCCAGGTCGAGGAAGCCCTCGGAGTAGGCGGGCCGACCGCTCGGGGCGGCGTCGGGCACTTCGACCCGGACGCCCGCCGCCTCCAGCACCTGGACGGCGGCGCGTCCCGCCGCCGGGTAGACGTAGTTCGTGTAGGTGTCGGGCACCAGCAGGACGCGTTCGGTCGCGTCTCGTTCGGCGATTCGCGGTCCACCGCGCGCCTCGAACCACGCGGCGAACGACCGGTCGGCGAACGTCGGCGGGTCGCGCTCGCAGGCGACACCCAGCGCCTTCTCGGCGAGCAGGCCCGCGCCGGGCAGGTCGGCGAGGCGGTTCGAGACGGGTGCGAGCGCGCTCCCGACCGCCGCGACGCGGTCGATGTTGGCGAACAGGCGCTCACGCAGGCCCGACCCCTCCCGCTCGTGGTAGCGGTGTTTGACCTCGGCCTTGAGTTTGGCGAGGTCGACCCCGGTCGGGCAGTCGCTCTGACAGCCCTTGCACCCGAGACAGAGGTCCAGCACCTCCTTCTGGAACCGCTCGGTGTACATCTCTTCCTCGGGGAGTTCGCCGCTGATGGCCGCCCGGAGCATGTTCGCCCGGCCCCGGGTGGTCGCCATCTCCTCTTCCATCCCTCGATAGGACGGACACATCACGTCCGAGTCGGTCTGCCGGCAGGTGCCACAGCCGTTGCAGAGTTCGACCAGGTGCGAGAAGCCGCCTTCCTCGGAGAAGTCCTGCTCGGTGGTCGGTTCGAGCGACGAGTAAGCGGGGCCGTACCGCAGGTGCTCGCGCATGTCGGCCCCGACGCCGCGGTTCGGGTCGGCGTCGGGGCCGGACGGCCCGACGTCGTCGGGACCGTCCCGGAAGACGACCTTCCCGGGGTTCATCCGCCAGTCGGGGTCGAAGGCGGTCTTGAGTTCCTTGAAGGCGGCCCACAGCTCCGGGCCGTACATCTTGGGGTTGAACTGGGTGCGGGCGAGGCCGTCGCCGTGCTCGCCCGAGAAGGACCCGCGGTGGTCGAGGACCAGCGACGTCACGTCCTCGGCGATTGGCAGCATCTTCTCGACGCCCTCGCTCTCCTTGAGGTTCAACACCGGCCGGATGTGGAGGGTGCCGCTGCCGGCGTGGGCGAAGTACGCCGCCTCGGTGTCGTGGGCCTCCAGGACGCCCATGAACCCCTGGACGTACTCGGCCAGTTCCTCGGGCGGCACCGACGCGTCCTCGATGAAGGGGTAGGGCTTGGGGTCGCCCTCCATGCTCATCAGTAGCGGAATGGCCGCCTTCCGGAGCTTCCAGAGCTTCGCCTGTTCGGCGTCGTCGTAGGCCTCCAGCACGTCGAACGCTGCGCCCGCGTGGACGAAGTGGGCGCTCGCCTCCGCGATAGGCGCCTCCAGGTCGTCGTGGAGGTCCGAGTCGAACTCCAGCATCAGCGCCGCGGCCGCGTCGTCGGGAATCGGCTCGGCGTACTCGGCGTACTCCGCCGAGTCGCGGGCGAGGCGGAACACCTCCTCGTCCATGAGTTCGACCGCGCTCGGGTCGAACTCCAGGGCCTCGGGCACCGCCTCCATCGCGTCGACGAGGTCCGAGAAGCAGAAGAGCGCGAGCGCGGTTGCCTCCGGCGTCTCGACCAGCGAGAGCGTCGCCTCGGTGACGGTGCCGAGGGTCCCCTCGGCGCCGACGAACAGTTTGGCGAGGTTGACGCATTCGTTTCCGTTTGCGTTTTCGTAAACGCATTCGTGGAGGTTGTAGCCGCTGACCGACCGCTTGAGGTCGGGGTATCGGGCCTCGATCTCATCGGCGTTGTCCGCGACGAGGTCCCGGACGGTGCGGTAGAGTTCGGCTTCCCTCCCTCCCTCGGCGAGGATCTCCTCCCACTCCGGGCCGCCGACCTTGACCTCACGCGCGCGGACGCGAGTGCCGTCGGCCAGCACGGCCTCGCACTCCTCGACGTAGGCGTCGGTGATGCCGTACCGAACCGAGTGGGCGCCCGTCGAGTTGTTCCCGATGCCGCCGCCGACGGTGGCGCGGTTCGAGGAGGCGGGGTCGGGCGCGAACTTCAGGCCCCACTCTTCGAGCCGGGCGTCGAGGTGGTCCTGGACCACGCCGGGTTGGACCGTCGCGCGCTTCGCATCGGGGTCGACGTCCAGAATCGCGTCCATGTGCCGCGAGCAGTCGAGGACGACGCAGCCCGGCCCGACCGACTGGCCGGCCAGCGACGACCCGGCGCCGCGGGGGAGCACCGGCGCGTCGTGGGCGGCCGCGACGCGCATCGCGGCCGCCACGTCGTCGGCGTCGGTCGGGAAGACCACGCCCGCCGGGCGGGCCTGGTAGATGCTCCCGTCGGTGGCGTAGAGGACCTGGCTGTACTCGTCGAAGCGGACCGCGCCCTCGCAGGCCAACCGGAGGTCGGCCGCGAGGGCGGCGTGTTCGGGGTCGTCCGGCGCGTCGAGGTCGAGCGACGCCCGGTAGCTCTCGAAATCGGGGCGGTCGGCCGGCGGAGACGACATGGGTGAGGATGGCACGCACAGAGGCTTTAATTTCGGGGTCGGTGGAGGGTGACTTCGGAGTCGGAAAAGGGCAATTACGGTCGGCGTCGGCGTCGACGCCGACCGCGGGCGACCTCCGCTCCGCGCGACCGCTGACCGTGGTCGCGGCGGGCCGCCGAGGAAATCGTCGAGTCTCAGAAATCACGCACTCACGGACGTTTATCGGCGAGTTCGTCGCGCTAGTGGCGCTTTTCGCCCGCGGTCGACGTCCGCCGAGGAGGCGAACGGGTCGCTTCCCCGAACGTACGCGTTTCCGTAAACGTGCTCGCAAACGCAAGCGTAAACGGCGTGGAAACCGCGACACTGCGTCGCCTCGCTAGGAGTACACTAAAGCACCCGGGGCGGCGACAGGAGGCTCGTAACAAAGACGGACCGCCGAGACTGGCCGTGCATGACCGTCCGTCCGAGCGACCTGACCGAAAAGTGGTACGAGTACGTGTACCGCGAGCGGGCAGAGCGCGTGCGACGATTCGTCGAAACCTACCCCGACGAGCGCTCGCTATCGGTCAGTTACGACCGGTTCGGCCACGACTACCAGTTCTCCCGACCGCTGCTGTCGAATCCCGACGAGGTGTTCCGAGCGGGCAGGGCGGCCCTCGGGCGCTTCCTTCAGGGTTCAGACGACGGAGGCCTCGACGCGGTCTACCTCCGCGTGAACGACCTGCCCGAGCGTAGCGAGGTGTCGCTCGCCGACCTCCGGGCCGAACACCTGAACGAACTCCACACCGCGCGCTGTCGGGTCACCGGCGTCGACGAGGTCCGGCCGAAGGTCGTCGTCGCGGCGTTCCGGTGCGCCAAGTGCGAGCAGGTGACCAGGCGCGTCCCCCAGCAGGGCCGGTCGTTCCGCGAGCACGCCAAGTGTCCTCGGTGCAGTTCGGTCGGCTACCTCTCGTTCGCCCCCGAGGAGAGCGAGTACGTCGACGCTCAGACGGTCGAACTCCGGGACTTGCGGGCCGAGACGAGCGACGACCGCATCGTCGCCTTCCTCGAACACGACCTCGCGGGGACGGTCCAATCGGACGACGAGGTGCGGACGGTCGTCATCCCGCGCGCGAAGCGAACCGGCGACTCGACGGTCACCGAGCGCTGGGTCGAAACCGTGAGTATGGAGCACTTAACTCCCTGAACCGACCGACAGCGGGCGGTTTCCACCTCGCCGGTCGCTGATACGTACTCGGCGTGTGAGCGGCCATCATGCTTTTGTCTATCGGATGACTTTGTTATTCCAGGGGAAACGATGTACGACTTGACTGGTTTCCAGCGCGACCTGCTGTACGTCATCGCGGGGTTGGACGAACCGCACGGACTCGCCATCAAAGACGAACTGGAATCGTACTACGAGAAAGAAATCCACCACGGCCGTCTGTATCCGAACCTCGACACACTCGTCGACAAGGGGTTCGTCGAGAAGGGCCAGCGCGACCGCCGGACCAACTACTACACGCTGACCCGGCGAGGCACGCGCGAAATCGAGGCCCGCCGCGAGTGGGAGGCACAGTACGTCGACCACGAGTCCGAGCAACTCACCGCGTGACGTCGACTCAGGGGTGGGACGAGGAGAGCGCCGCGCCGACCACGGCCGCGTCGAGCGACTGCGCCCAACGATAGACTGGACTCTGAGCGGCGAGGACGTACTCGTCGCCGTCCTCTTCTAACACTGAGAGTTCGACCAGCCGTTCGACGTGGACCCACACCGCCTTCCGGGAGACGCCGGTCATCCGGTGGAAGTCCTCCTGGGTGAACGTCCGGCCGGCGTCGGCGGTTATTAGCGCGTCGAGCAACAGTCGCACGGATTCTAAGCGGGCGAGGTAGTGCAGTCCGGTTTCGTCGTCGGGCGCGCCGGTCGCCTCGACGGCGGCCCCGAGTTCGTTCGCGGCGTGGCGGACGCCGCTGTACTCGTTGACGCGGTACGCGCCCTCGTCGGCGACGAGCACGCCGAGCGCGATGAGCGTGTCGGCGGCGTCCTCGACCGCGTCGGCGTCGAGGTCGGCCATCGACGCGAGGTTCTCGGTGCCGTAGCGCGCACCGGCGTCGGCGTCGCGGAGCGCGTCCACGAGCGCGCGAGTCGGGCCTTCACTGGCCAGCAGGAGCCAGCCGCTGGGGTAGGAGAGCCGCGCTTCCTTGATGCCGCTCTCGTCGGCGAGTTCGAGCATCTCGGACTCGGACTCGGCCGTCCGGAGTTGGAAGTCGTCGGTCTCGGTCGTCGGAACGGTCATTACGGTGGGGATTTCGGGGATGGAACAAAAAGCTACCGTGCGGGCGGGGCGAGCGCGTTGGAGAAGAGCGGCGCGGCGAACCGCCGCGGGTGTGACACGAATCCGACCCGAATCCACGGCGAGTCCGACGCGACTCGTCGCGTCGGACTCGCCGTACCGCGGTCAGTCGGGGGTGGTCGTCTCGCAGTCGACGTTCCACGCGCAGTCGCTCGCATCGCAGATGCGCCGGTACATCCCCCGGAGCGCGGCCGACGCCGTCTCCGGGAGGACGTGGAACTCGACGTTCCCGTAGCGGACGACGATCCGGAAGACGGTCCGGCGGCGCTCGTCGTGGACGAGGTAGACCGGCGCGGGGAGGTCGAACCAGTCGCCGTAGGTGTAGCCGTCACCGTCGAGGATGCGCTCGACGAGCGCCGCCAGTTCCCCGTCGGACGACGCCGGGTCCGGCACGAGGCGGAAGACGGTGCCGCCCTCGTACTCCACGCCGCTGTCTCGGGGGTAGGTGCGCTCGGGTCGACGCGGGATGTCGAAGGTCGGCGCGCGGTCGGTCATGCGGAACGCTCGCAGGTACGGCGTCATTACTTATCAATCTCTACCTCCTCAGAACGCCAATGAAGCGAGCAAGGCAAGAAACGTTAGCGTGTAGAGTCCACGGACGCCCGAACCGACGAGTAATAGCGACCTGACCACCAGCGCGTTCGCTCGCGTCCGGTCGTCCGCATCCTCGGCGTCGTCGGCGCGTCGCCGGGAAGTGGCCGGGGTCTGCATCGTCGTCACGGCGAGTCCGAGCGGTGATAGAGGTTTTCATTCGACGGCAGAAATGCGCTAACGTTTCCGCAAACGTATCCGTAAACGATTCCGCAGACGGATTCCGAAGCGTTGCGAGGAGTTCGGAAACGACGAGAGACGAAAGCGAAGCGCGAGGAGAGACAGGTCAGGAGGGAGAACGACGAGTCGAGCGACGCGAGATGCGTGTAGGGTGAGGGGATCGGCGAAGGTGAGAAGAGACGACGACAGTAACAGTCGCTGGAACGACCAGCGTGAGCGCTCTAGGGACGGGACTCGCGCTATCGAAACCGACGCCGCAAACGCCTCGCTATCGGAGTGGCTTCGAAAGAAAGTACCTCGTGTACCCCTACCCGAGGTATTTTGGGCGTCACACCCATCATATAAATGCTTTCTGTTTAGGAGCGGGCGACCGTCACCCGGACGACTCCGCGGAGGGCGCCGAACCGTTGAACCGCAGTTGCGTTCCCGGACCGACGCCCGTGCGGTTCGCGAACCCGCGCGGGAGTTCGACCACGTACTTGGCGTCGCCTTCACTGCTGTAGCGGTCGAGTTCGGACGTCGACGCGTTGAGTTGCGTGTCGGCGTGTTCGACGTTCAGGACGGTGCCGTTCGGCGCGACGAAGACCATGTCCAGCGGGACGTAGGTATTCTTCATCCAGAACGTCCGGTGTTCGGCGTCGGGGTAGACGAACACCATCCCGTGATTGCGCGGCAGCGACGTCACGAACATCAGCCCCTGCCGTCGCTCCTCGGCGGAGTTGGCGACCGCCATCGAGACGGTCACGTTCGAGCCGTCGTCGACCACGAACGTCGCGTTCTGGGTGACGTTCAGGCGTTCGTTGTGCCCCTCGGCCTCACGGACTAGCGCCGGCTGCGAGCCGTCGGCGGTCGTCCCGGGCACGGTCGACGTCGCGGTGGACGCGTTCGGCGCGGCGGTGGTCGTCTCGGCTTGCGAATCCAGGGACGCGCCCCCGAGACAGCCCCCGAGCACCACCAGCGCGACGAGTAGAACTGCGGCGTGCGCTCTCATACCGAAGGTACTACTCCGCGGTGGAACAAAAAGCTCTGCCTACGCGGCGACGAACGCGAGGCCGACGAGCATCGAGAGCGTGACGAGCAACTGGACCACGGCCGAACCGAGCACGCCGAGCGCCGCGAAGACCGCCGCGCGCGCTCCGCCGCGAGCGTCCCGCGTTCGGTAGAACTCGGCGGCGAAGACGACGCCCATCACGCCGACGAGCAGGCCGACCGGACCGGCGACGAACAGCAGGGCGATGCCGGCGAGGCTGGCGAGCACGGTGGTCAGGAGGGACGCGCCGCCGGCCCGCGCGGCCATCGCGCCGCCGAAGTGGTCGGCGACGACCGCGAAGAGGCCGACGACCGTGAACGCCGCGAGCGCGAGCAGGCCGGGGCTCGCGAAGCCCGACTGCCACCAGTAGAGGTAGACACCCGCGAGCGACAGCGCCGCCCCGGGAACCAGCGGCACGACGCTTCCGATAACGCCGACCACCAGCAGCGCAAACGCGGCGACGACCAGCAGATCCATGGCGAGTAATAGGCGGCCGCGTCCCTTCCCGATTCCGGCCGGGGTTCGGGACGGTGGCCGTGAGTTCGGAGCCGAGTGCAGAGAATCGACTGGTTAGCGCCGTAGGAGGGCGTTTGCGTGGCCATAGACGCCTACGTTTCCCAGAGCGTTTTCGCACCCGCTTTCGGTTCGGGAATCGTTTACGAAAACGTTTCCGTTATCGTAAACGGACGTTTTTCGCGGCCGCGTCTGACGAAGGACTAAATAGGGTGTTTGCGTTTGCGCAAACGCAAATCATGAGCGGGTCCATTCGCGCCTGCACCTTCCTCGACAAGGGCGGCACCGGAAAAACGACGACGGCGGCCCACCTCGGCGTGGCGCTCGCCGAACGAGGCGACGACGTGTTGCTCATCGACCTCGCGGGCAAACAGGGCGACCTGGTCAAGCACTTCGGACAGTGGGAGACCGTCGAGCGCCAGATCGCCGAGGACGACGACTGGCCGAACATCTCGACGGTGTTCCAGGACCAGTGGGACGCCATCGCCGAGAAGTTGGGCGACGCGGCGGTCGAAGACCTCGTCATCGAAACCGACGAGAACGTCGACCTCATCCCGGCCCACCCGGGGCTGGACAGCCTCGACGCCGAACTCGGCAACATCGACGACGCCCACGACCGCTACTCGCGACTCGATTCCTTCCTCGACGAGTACATCGAACCGCTGGGCTACGACGCGGTCCTCATCGACCTCCCCGGCCTGACGAACAACGTCAGCTACAACGGCCTCTGGGCGGCGCGAAACGTCATCGCGCCGGTCGAGATGGGGCCGTTCGAGTCCGAACAGGCCGAGGCGCTCCGGGCCGACCTCGACAAGATCGCCGAGAACTTCGACGTGGACGTCGAACTAGCGATGGTACTGCCCAACAAGGTCGACACCCGAACCACGCTCGCCGAGGAGTACCTCGACGCCTTCCGGTCGGCCTACCCCAAGGCGTTCGCGCCCGCCCACGTCCCGGTGAGCCAGGACATCCGCAACGCCGCCGAGCAGGGCCGAACCGCCTTCGCGCTGGAAGAGCCGTCCCGGACGGCGATGCGCGCACGCGAGTCGTTCCTGGAGAACGCCGAGGCGCTGGCCGATCGCCTGCGGTCGGCCAAGCCGGTGACGACCGGAGGTGAGACGGCGTGAGCGACCCGGATCTCGAGGAACTCCGCCAGCAGACCCAGCGGACCGACCGCCTGGCCGAACCGGCCGCCCCGAGCGACGACGGGGGCGACGACCTGGTGGAGGAACTGGTCGACGCGCTGGCGGCCATCGACTCGGGCGAGCAAGCCAAGACGTTCGCCGCCCGTGACGCCTCGGTCACCGCGCTGTTGACGACGCTCGCCGACCGCGAGGACGACCGCCACGAGGTCGGGACCGCCCTGCAGGAGGCGCTGGGCCGGGACGCCGCGCCGTCGGAACTCGACCGTAGCGAGATCGTTCGGCTCGCGGTCCGCCTCGGACTCCGCGAAGCCGCCCCCGAGTACCTCGACGCGCTCGCCGACGCATCCGGCGAGTACGCCCGCCGAAACGTCTGACCAGGCCCGTTTACGATTTCGTTTCTGGATTCGTTTGCGCCACCGTTTCCCGGTTCCGTTTACGGAATAGCAGCTCGTCTATCGGCAGTCGCATCGCTCGATGACGAAGAACGGGCGGTCAGCGGTGCCGTTTCCGAGATCGTTTGCGTATACGTTTACGATGGACGACGGTTCGGTCGACTTCGTCGCCGAAGCCAGGAGAACCGCGCGCGCATGAGTCGACGGACCAACTTCGCGGCCGGGTCCACACCGTCAGCAAATCCGGCACCGTTAGCGCAAACGTTTACGCGTTCGTTTACGGCATCCGCTTCGGAATCGACGGAATGGACCTCGATATCATCTTCGGGGAGGCCGGACGGTCGAAGCATCGGTCGGCCAATCCGGGTGATGTCGCGGACGTACGTGCAACGGCTGAAGAAAGCCACGAATGCGTTTGCGTTAACGTTAACGGAGTCGTAAACGCGAGGGTCGGGAACTCCGCGCTCGTCTCGACGGTCCGGACTCCCGAGCGACCACGGGCCGGTCGCGAACCGACGCGGCTCCGGCGAAAGCGAGACGCATCCGTTTCCGTGTCCGGTAAACGGATTCGACGGACGAGCGGGTCCGGCGGTCGGAGGGAGAATCGTCGCGCGGAGCGACGACACGTTGCCGTCGCGCAATCGAGTCCGTTTCCGATTACGTTTTCGCAATCGCATACGATTTCGTTTACGCGCACGTTGGCCGGAACGACGGCGACGGCAACGGGGTCTTGGGCGGCGAGAACGATAGGCGCGTATTATACCGCTTCCGGTCGTCCAGTACTGGAGAGCCATGACTTGGAGGAACACCGAGTACGCGATGTACGGCCCGCCACAGCACGAGGTCGGAGCGCTCGTCGACCTCCACTTCCGATACGGCGAACCCAACCACGACCCCGAACCGAGCGACCCGCAGGCCGCCGAGCGACTCGGCTACGAGGACGACGAACCGTGGGACGACGGCGACGGTGCGGGCGGGCATCCGAGCGCGGACGGCGGAGTGCGCGACGGTGACCGAACCGGGTCGCCGAAACTGCTCGCCTGACCTCCGGGTTTTTCAGCGCTTGCGACAGTTCGTCGCGGCGTCGCTGCTCCAGTTGGCGGTGCTGTACGGCCCGGCGAATCGCTACTTCGACGCTATCTTGTCGAATTCGACCGGCTGGATCTGGAACGGCACGGCGTTCGCCAAATTCGTCGTGTGCTTGACCGTGGCGATTTGCATCTCGTCACGTGTTCGCACCGCGTTACGCGGTGGTCGTTCCCGAGAGCGGGACGGTCGCCGTCCCCGAGACGCAGCCGTCGACCGTCGCGGTCGTCTCGCCGTTCGACGAGGCGGCGTACTTCGCGTCGACGGTCGTCGACCACTCGACGCGGCCGTTCGCGGGAACTCGCTCGCGAACGAGGTGACTCTCGTCGTCGTCAGCTATCGCCGTCGGCCAGTAGACCGCGGCGAGGAACCGCCCGCCGACGTCGGCGACGTTCTCGACCGAGAGCGACAGTTCGACCGATTCGGCGTCGAGGGACTCCGCCGCGAACGACCGGAGTTCGAACGACGGCGGGCGTCGGGCCAGCGTCGCGGCGACGTTCCGGGGGAGTCGCCAGCGCGCAGCCTCGCCCTCGTACCGACACCGAATTGCGAGCGACGACGCGGCGAGCGGCGAAGGGAGTTCGAAGGCGACCCAGCCGACGCGGTCCTCGGACGGTCGCGCGTAGGGTTCGTCGTACTTGACGTCGCCTCGTCCCGCGAGCGACGTGGTGAACGCACCGCGGGTTCGCTTCTCGATCGCGACGGCCGGGTACGCGTCGCCGTCGACGACGAGGTCGAAGGCGTCGTACGGTGGCGGTCCCGCAGCGTCGGCGGCCGAGTCGGTCACGCTCTGAACGGCCGCAACGACGAACTGTCGGTCCTGTCGTGCGAGCACGCCGCCCGACCCCATGATGGAGTCGTACGCGACCGCCTTTCGCGCGACCGGGTCGGTCACGCCGACCCGGTGGCCGGCGACGGTCTTCACCGACGACTCGGAAACCGAGAGCGAGGCGTCCTCGCCCGCCGGTGTCGGCGAGGGGGACGTCTCGGAGTCGGACGCAACAGTCGTCACCGACGAGGTCGGCGAGCGGGACATCTCGGCCGTCGGTGAAGATGCGGTTCCGCTCGACTCGCGACCGCCGAGACAACCGGCCAATCCGGCGGCCGAGAGGACGACGGTCGTCCGGAGGAACTCGCGTCTCACTGAGGAGGGCATCGCCGGCGACTACTCGGAACGGCTACAAGTGCTTTCTGCCGACAGTAACCGGCATCGAAACCTCGGGCGGGGAGTCGCGGACATCGTCGAGGTCGGCGTCGTAGCACCGGATACGGCAAACCCAAGTCGCCGGCCTGCGCAGGCCGGGCCATGACGCTACTCCTGACCGGCTACGAACCGTTCGGCGACCGCGAACGGAACCCGACCGCCGAGGTGGCGCGAGAACTCGACGGCGAGACGGTTGCAGACCGGGACGTCGTCGGGCGCGTCCTGCCGGTCGAGTTCGACCGGGCGGGCGGGGAGATGCGCGAGTTGATCGAGGAGTACGACCCCGACGCGATAGTGGCGACCGGACTCGCGGCGGGCCGGACTGCGGTGAGCATCGAGCGCGTCGGCGTCAACGTCGCCGACTGCGCGGGCGTGCCGGACAACGACGGCGTGGAGCCGAGAGACGAGCGAATCCGTCCTGGCGACGGCGAACCGGCGGCGTACTTCTCGACGCTCCCGGTGGTCGAAGTCGTCGAGTCGTTGCTCGGAGCGGGGATCCCGGCACGGATTTCGAACACCGCCGGGACCCACCTCTGCAACGACCTGCTGTACCGGACGCGAGCCCATCTCGAACGAGAGTCGCGGGACGTGCCGATGGGGTTCGTCCACCTGCCGCTCACTCCCGAGATGGCCGCGGCGGAGGCCCACGAGGCCGAGGCGACGGCGGGCGGCGAAGTCCAGCCGAGTCTCCCGTTGGAGACGCAGGTCGCGGCGGTTGTACGGACGTTCGAGACGGCGGTACGCGATAAATAAATCGTATTTCGCTATACGATTTGTCCGCCGGGCGACTGCGGTCGAGAACGCTGGACGGGCGGCCGGGTCGAGAACGCTGGACGGGCGGCCGGGTCGAGAACCGAATATCCGAGAAGTCGGGGAGTCGAGAAAACTTATCCCGGCAGCGCGACAGCACTCGGTCGATGCCCTCCAGACGACGGTTCCTGGCCGCCTGCGGCGCATCCGTCGCGCTCGCCGGGTGCGTCTCGTTCGGAACCCCCGACACGGACGGCGGGTGGCCCCGACGGGCAGCGGACGTAGAGCACACCGCCGCTTCGCCGACGACCGGGCCGACCCGGGCGCTCTACGAGGTGTGGCACCGCGACCGTCCCGACCGGGGCGGGTCCACCGTCTCGCCGGTCGTCGGCGGCGACCGACTCTACCTCGCGTACTCCCGGGAGGCGCGAGACCGGAAGGGCGGCACGTGGCTGGAGGCGTTCGACGCCGCGACCGGCGAAACCGAGTGGACGACCGAACTCTGGCGGACCGACGAGTTCCACTACTTCTACCACTCCGATTCGCTCGTCCTCGACGGCGACCGCGTCTTCGTCCAGACGAAAGCCGGGTTAAAGGCCGTCGGAGCCGACGGCACGCCCCGGTGGACGTTCGACAACCTCGGGCGGCCGCAACCGCGGCCCAACGTGGTGCCGCCCGCCGTGACCGACGGCGTCGCGGTGACGGGGACGTACGGTTCGGTCGGCGAGACGAGCGATGGCGAGACGAAACCCGAGGTCGTCTTCGGAGTCGACCCCGCCACCGGGCGCGAGCGCTGGCGGCTCGAATTTCCGGACCTGTTCGGAATGTGGCAGTTGTCGGCGGCCGGCGGGGTCGTCTACGTCCCCTTCTTCGCCGACGACGGCGGCCTCGTCGCGCTCGACGTTCGAACCGGCGAGGAACTGTGGCGGCGGCCCGCGCGAGCGAACGGTCCGCCGAGCGTCGCGGGCGGTCGGCTGTTCCTGCCGCTCGAAGGTGCGAACGGCGAGGCGAATTTCCTCGCCGCCTTCGACGCCGAGACGGGCGAACGACTGTGGCGGCGGGCGACCGGCCCGAAGCGCGCCGACAACGGACTCGCGGTGGCGAACGGCCTCGTCTACCTCGTGGCGGACTTCGGCCTGGAGGCGCGGCGGGTCGAAACCGGCGAGCGCGTCTGGCGGTTCGACGGCCGGAACGAGAACGCGACGGTGGTCGAGGGCGGGACCACGCCCGCCGTCGCCGGCGACGCCGTCTACGTCAACGGCGCGAAGGTGACCGACGACACGTACGGGCGACTGTTCGTCCTCGACGCCGCGACGGGCGCCGAGCGCGCCCGGTTCGCCCTGGGCGAGAACCGGGACGCCAGAAGCGCCCCCGCGGTCGTGGAGGGACTCGCGTTCGTGAACACCAACCAGGGTCGGCTGGTCGCCGTCGGCGAGTGCGAGACGGAAGCGCTGGGTCGGTGTCTCGTGGGGTGAGACGGCCGCGTCGTCGAACCCCTTCGGCGACCTCGCCGAACTCACCCACACCATTACGTCCCGGGACCACCACGTGGTACCCATGACCACGACCGACCTCGTCCGGCGGTTCGAGCGCGAGGCGACCGACGCGGGGTGCGAGGTGCGACGCACCTCGGCTGAGAACTTCCGGCACGTCGTCTCGGAACTCCTCGAACCGCCAGCCGTCGGCGCGCCGCTCCCCTTCGACGGCGTCTCACTCCCCGAATCGGTCGAGACGAATCCGACCGCCGCCGACCTCGAAGCCGCCGCGACGGGCGTCACCCCCGTCCGGTTCGCGGTGGCCGATTACGGCTCCGTGGCGGTCGAGTCGACGGCCGCGGGCGAGGAGGCCGCGAGCCTCTTTCCGGCCCGCCACGTCGCGGTGCTCGCGGCCGGCGACGTGGTGGCCGACATGCCCGCCGGAATCGAGCGACTGGGCGACGTCGTTCGGGCGGGCGGCGACGCCGTGCTCGCGACCGGCCCGAGCGCGACCGCCGACATGGGCGAACTCGTGCTGGGCGCTCACGGCCCGCGCGAGGTGTGCGTCGTGGTGCTGGAGGACCGATGAGCGGGAAATCCGCGAGCAGGGAGGAGAAGGCCGCCCGCATTCGACGACTCCTCGCGACCGAGGGCGAGAGCGTCGAGCGAAACACCCAGGGGTTCAACCGCGGGCGCTACGAGGCGGTCGCGGAACTGTCGGACTACGAGGGGTTGAAGGACGAGGCCCGCGCCATCAAGGAGGACGCGATAGAGCGACTGCCGGAGTTGATAGAGCGGGTGCGCGAGTCGGTCGAGGCCAACGGCGGCACCGTCTACCTCGCGGAGGACGCCGCCGACGCCAACCGGTACGTCCGGGAGGTGGTCCGGGACGCCGACGCCGAGACGGTGGTCAAGAGCAAGTCGATGACCACCGAGGAACTGGAGGTCAACGACGCGCTCGCCGAGGCCGGCGCGGAGGTGTGGGAAACTGACCTCGGGGAATTCGTCCTCCAGGTCGCCGACGAGGCGCCGAGCCACATCGTCGCGCCCGCCATCCACCGGTCGGAGGCCGACATCGCGACGCTGTTCGAGGAGGTCTTCGGCCCCGAGGAACCGCTCGAAACCGCCGACGACCTGACCCGGTTCGCCCGCGAGTTCCTCGCCGAGAAGATCCGGGAGGCCGACGTGGGGATGACCGGCGCGAACTTCGTCGCGGCCGACACCGGGACGCTGACATTGGTGACCAGCGAGGGCAACGCCCGCAAGAGCGTCGCGGCGACCGACACCCACGTCGCAGTGGCGGGCGTGGAGAAACTGCTCCCGACGTTCGAGGACGTGGCGCCGTTCGTCGAACTCATCGGCCGGTCGGGGACCGGCCAGTCCATCACCTCCTACGTGACCTTCCTGACACCGCCCGGCGACGCGCCGACGATGGAGTTTGAGGGCGAGGAAACCGAAGCGGCGAGCGAGGTCGGAGGCGAGAACGACCGCGAGTTCCACCTCGTGCTGGTCGACAACGGGCGGACGGCGATGCGCGAAGACGACCAGTTGCGCGAGACGCTCTACTGCATCCGGTGTTCGGCCTGCCTGAACTCGTGTGCGAACTTCCAGCACGTCGGCGGCCACGGCTTCGGCGGCGAGACGTACTCGGGCGGCATCGCCACCGGGTGGGAGGCGGGCGTCCACGGCCTTGACTCGGCGGCCGAGTTCAACGACTTCTGTACGGGGTGTACCCGCTGCGTCAACCAGTGTCCGGTGAAGATAGACGTTCCGTGGATAAACACGGTGGTCCGGGACCGACTGAACCGCGGCGCGGAGGGGAACTTCGACTTTCTCGTGGAGGGGTTGACGCCCGACGAAGAATCCGGCGGCCTCGACCTCCAGAAGCGACTGTTCGGTAACTTCCCGACGCTGGCGAAACTCGGGAGCGCGACCGCGCCGGTTTCGAACTGGCTCGCCCGCGCGCCCGGCGTGCGGGCGCTCGCCGAGCGAACGCTCGGCGTCGACGCCCGCCGGGAGTTGCCCGAGTTCCGCAGGGAGACGTTACGGAAGTGGTTCGAGAATTGGGAGTCGCGCGGTGGACGAACGCGCGGAAGAGGCGAGCGAGTCGGCCGCGCCACCGGCGCGGCCGACTCGCGGGCGGGTGTCGGGACGGGCGACGCGCGGACGGGCGCGGAGACGGGCGAATCCGACCGCGAGGCCGTCCTCTACCCCGACCCCTACACGAACCACGTCGCGGTCGAGCGCGGGAAGGCGGCGGTCCGCACCCTCGAAGCCCTCGGCGTGTCGGTGCGCGTCCCCGACCTCCCGGCTTCGGGACGCGCACCGCTCTCCCAGGGGATGGTCGCCACCGCCGAGGCGCGCGCCTCGGCGGTGGCGGACGCGCTGGCGCCCCACCTCGACGCGGGACGGGACGTGGTGGTCGTCGAACCGAGCGACCTGGCGATGTTCCGGGCCGACTACCGCAACCTCCTGCCAGAGTCGACCGCCGACCGCGTCGCCGAGGCGAGTTACGAACTGTTCGAGTACGTCTACGGTCTGCTGGAGAACGGCGCCGACCCCGGCGCGCTCCGGAGCGCCGACCCCGACGCGTCCCGCGGAGCGGGCGACGCGTCCTCCAACCGCGTCGCCTACCACGCCCACTGCCAGCAACGCACGCTGGGGCTGGAGCGGTACACGACCGCGGTCCTCGAACGCCTGAGCTACGACGTGGTCACCTCCGACGTGGAGTGTTGCGGGATGGCCGGAAGCTTCGGCTACAAGCTCGAGTACTACGAACTCAGCCTCGACGTCGGCGAGGACCTCCGCGAGGGGTTCGCCGGGGAGGAGACGGTGCTGGCGAGCGGCACGTCGTGTTGCGAGCAGTTGACGGCGCTGCGCGACGACGAAACTCGCCATCCGGTCGAGTTCGTCGCGCCGCGGTGAGAAAACGGTCGGGGTCGCGCCCCACTCAGTTCGAGAGGTCTCGGAACGCGCCCACGAAGTCGTCGTGGTCGGACAGTTCGTCGCGGGTCGTATCGACTTCGGACTTCACCTCGTCCAACTCGGCGCGCAACTGGGAGTACTCCTCGCTGCCGGCGAGCGCGTCGTCGCCCTTCTCGGATTCGAGGACGGCCTTCTTCGAGACGAGCGAGAAGTAGTCCTGGAGTTGGGCGTCGTAGTCGACCCGGGTGAGCATCTGCTGGACGACGTCGTCGAGTTCGTCCTTCGAGACGGGCTTGACGAGGTAGTCGTCGAAGCCCATCTCGACGATGTCGAAGTCGGGCTTGACCGCCGTGACCATCACGACGCGGCAGTCGACGCCGCGGGCGCGGATCTCCTCGAGCGCTTCGTCGCCCGACCGGCCGGGCATCCGACGGTCGAGCAGGACGACGTCGACCGAGTCGTCGAGTTTCGAGAGGGCGTCCTCGCCGCCGTAGGCACTCCGAACGCGGTAGTCGTCCTCCAACCACATCGCGTAGAGGTCTGCAACGTCTTGCTCGTCGTCGACGACGAGGACGGTCGATTGGTCGTGGGCCATGGTCGGTCACTTGTCCGCAGTTCCGGTCAGTGACTGAATCATGATACAAGACGGTATTATATCTTGTGGTTACCCCGGAGGAAAGAATATATCCGTCATATAATTTGTCGTAAATTAGTTATGTTTTGGGAAGTCGACCCGGCGCCGTAGTGGGATTTCCTTACGCGGCGTTTTCTCCGGATAGTTTACCGCAACAACTAACTACCGGCAATGTGTAGTCGAGCGTGGCTATGTCGAAGACCAGTGATCGTTTTTGTCACGGGCAGTGAAACGGAGACCACTCCGGAGCAGCGATTCGAGCGACTTCTCGACCTTCCGCCGAGCGCGAAACTCGTCTACAGAGTGTTAGCCGACGGCGACCCGCTGACCCAGCGCCAGATACGCGAGCGGGCGCTCCTGCCCTCCCGGACGACCCGCGACGCACTCGGCAAACTCAAAGACCAGGGGCTGGTCGAAGAGCGGTTGTACGTCCAGGATGCCCGGAAACGGATCTACGAACCGCTGTCGGTCGCCAGACCCGAGGACGCGGAGGTGACCGCGTAGCGGCGGTTCGCTACGCGCTCGCGTTACGCTATCGCCCGTCCCGTTCGACTACCGACCGACTTTTCCCCGACGCCGACGCCGCACGAACTTCGTATCGCTGACCGGTAGCGTCGGATACGTCTACGGAATTCGGTCGGTGTGCGACGCCTACCGACCGAATCCTGCGATTCGCCGCGACTACCTCGTGTCTTCGAGCGACGCCGAGCGAAAGCGAGGCGTCGCTCGTCGCTCCGGACTACTGGAACGCCCGACTGATGCCCTGGTAGGTCCGGTCGACGTTCCAGTTCGAGTTGAACGACGCGAAGGCACCTTCCAGATTCGTCAGCGTCTCCGGCGGCACCGCGAGGCCGTGTGCGGTCGACGGCGGTTGGCCGTTCGACTGCTTGAAGTCGTCCATCTGACTCCGCAGGAACGGACCAAAGGCGTCCTTGGGCACGTCGCTCCGCGGCGGAATCGACCCCTTCTTCGGGTTGAACCGGCGCTGGCCGTCGACGCTCCCGACGTACTGCAGGAACTTCGTCGTGGCGTCGGGCGACGGGTTGTTCTTCGGGAACGGGAACGAGTCGATGACCTGCGAGTAGAGGCCGTTCGTCCCCGGGTAGGTCACCTGATTCCACTGTTTCTCGTAGGCGAACCCCTGCTGGCCGCGATACATGCCCGCGGCCCAGTCGCCCTGGTGGATGAACGCCGCCTCGCCGTTGATGATCTTGTTGTTCGCCTGCGTCCAGTCGACCGACCCCGCGTCGTCGTTGAAGTACTGGCGGTACTGCTTGACCCCGCGGAGGGCGTCCTTGATCTGGCTCTGGACCTGCCCGACGTTCCCGTTGTAGAACTGCCGGTAGACCTTCGGCCCGTGCCGGGCCAGGAGTTCCGTCTCCCAGAGTTGGAGCGTCGACCACGGCGACTTGGTCTGGTGGGCCATCCCGGCCGCGTTCGTCTCCGACTCGACGGTCTTCAGCGCGGCCAGGAGGTCGCTCGGCGACGAGAACGAGGTCGGGTCGACGCCCGCCTGTTCGACCACCTCGACGTTGTAGAAGAGGTTGTTGAGTCGGTGGATGTTCAGCGGCACCGTCACGAAGTTCCCCGCCGGCTGGGCGACCTGCTTCGGCCCGGCGAGATAGGCGTCCTTCATCCCGTTCTTCGACCAGACCGACTGCTCGATGTCTTTCAACACCCCCGCGTCGGTGTACGGTTTGAGGTTCTGGCCGGGCCAGTCCTGCCAGGTGCTCGGCGGGTTGTTGTTCAGTACGCGCTTCTTGATGACGGTGTGAAGATTCTGTCCCGCACCGCCCGAAACCGGATTCTCGTTGACCTTGACGTCGGGATACTTCTGCTTGAACCCCTCGAACAGCGCCGAGATGGCCCGGCCGCCGTCGCCGCCGGTCCACCAGTGCTGGACCTCCAGCGGCGCCGACCCCTGTTCGAGCAGCCCCGACAGTCCGCCGAGTCCGACCGCGCCGGCGGCGCCGGTCGTCTTCAGGTACGTTCTTCTCGAAAGTCTCGCGTCGTCGTCGGTTCCCATGTTCGAAACCCCCGGCGACGTGAAACACCTCCCGACACTTAATAACTATCCGAATTAACAATTGCGTTTAGGGTTGCCGGCTCCACGAACCTCGCGCGGCGATTCAGTTAACCGACAGGTAGGCGAAAGGAAACGAACGGAGAGAGGCGCGACGACCCGATGACGCCACGACGCGACGACCGCCGAGCGGCAAGCAACAGGCGACGACCTACCTCGCGACCGACAGTCCCTCGACGTTCTGCTGGAGGCGAATCGTCGCGGTGAGGAAGAATCCGGCGACGAGGACGACGAACACGCTCTCGAACGCCTCGACGACCAGCGACTCGACGCCGACGTAGACGCCGAGGTCGGCCAGACCGAGCACGCCCAGACAGACCAGCACCGGCATGAGGTGTCGCCGTAGCGTGTCGAGGGTCGTCCCGCGACCCATCGCTTCGAGTTTCTCGCCGAACAGCACGCCGTAGGAGGCGAACGCGACGCTTCCCAGCCCCTTGACGAGGAGCGCCACCCCGACCTGGTCGATGAGCAGGACGACCAGCCACTCGACGACGATGACGACGACGAACGCCGCCTCGACCCGCCGGAGGGTGGCCAGCGGGACTCCCTCGTCGGCGGGCGGGGCCAGTGCGGAGTTGTAGTACACCTCCCGCATCGAGAAGGCCAGAAAGACGATGCAGAACAGTAGCGCACCGTGACCGAACGCGGTCAGCGCGCGCGAGCGGACGACGACCGCCGCCGCGCCGAGCAGTCCGTAGACCGCGGCGGCCGTCCCGGCGAGCGCGAGGTAGCGCCAGAACGGCTCCTGGGATTCGAGTCGGCTGAGCCGCAGGTTCCAGAGCGCGTAGTAGCCGAAGACGACGGCCGAGGTCGCGACCAGAACCGACCCGAGGAACGCCACGACCGCGGCGCTCGGGTCGGCGGCGGGCGCGACGAGGGACGCGGGCGAGGGCGCGCTGGCCAGCGCGCCCTCGCCCGCGCCGAGTGACGTCGGTCGCATGTCTCTTTTCCGAGAGATGGTACCCGACGTACTTAAATGGAGGCGGACGCCGGCGGTCCCGCCGCGGGACTCGACCGTCGGTCGTCGGTCGCCGAACGGAGAGCGCTGAAGACGGAACGTCGACGGTCAGTACGGCGGATTCCCGGCGAAACCGTTAGCGTTCACAGCCGACAGTGTGAAACGTCTCGCTCCCCGATACTCGTTCACATGCACTCGCGCGCACCCGACGCGGGCGACGACGACGCCTGCCCCGTCTGCGGCCGACCGTACGACCAGCGAATCGTCGTCGAGCGCGGCGACCGCTGGGAGGACATCTACGGCGGCCAGCCCCTGTCGTTCTTCAAGAAGTACCGGCGTCGGTGTTCCTCCCACCAGGACGTCGAGCGCGAAACCACCTGCGGCGAAGGCGAGCGCGTCGTCTACTTCCACGACGACGGCGGGCCCGCGGGCCGGCGGTAAGCCGAACCCACCTCACCACCACACCGGCGCGCGCTCGTCGAGCACCACTTCGAGCGCGCGCCGGAAATCCTCGACCGTCTCGTACCGGGCCTGTTTCTCCTTCGCGAGCGCCCGCGCCAGCAGGTCGTCCAGTCCGTCGGGCACCTCGCCCGCGAGCGCGCTGGCCGGCGCAGGTTCACGCTCGCGGACGCGCCGCACCACCTCGCTCGCATCGCCGACGAAAGGCGGCCGACCGGCGAACAACGCGTAGCAGACCGCGCCGAGTTGGTAGACGTCGGTCGAGTGGTCCGGGCGACCGAACGCCGCGGGCGCGAGGTGCTCCGGCGCGGCGAACGCCGGCGGACCCGGCGGGCCATCTGCCGCCACCTCGCCGAACCCCCAGTCGCCGACCTTCGGGACCGGCCACGCGCCGAGCGTCCGCGACAGGCCGACCGCGCCCGGCCGGAGCGCACCGTGGACGACCCCGCGAGCGTGGGCGTAACAGACGACCCGCGTCAGGCAGTGGGCGTACCAGAGCGCGCGTTCGAGGCCGATCCGACCGACGGCGTCCCGTAGCGACCCGCCGTCCATGAACTCGGTCGCGGCCCAGGGTCGAGGCGTCTCCCCGCGGGCGACCACCGGCACGGCGTGGTCGTGGTCGGCGACGCTCGCCCACGTCCGGAACGCCCGCGCCAGCGCGGCCGGGTCGACGTCGGCGTCGGTCCGGGCCGTCCGGAGCGTCACCACGACGTGCCGGCCGCCGTCGGCCGGCGTTCGCGCCTTCGCGGCCGCGGTGAATCGACCCCGGCCGAGGTCGGCGAGGCGCTCGAACGACCCGAAGTCGGCCGAAACCGCCGGCGGTTCGGGAATCAGTTCCGGCGGGCCGCGTTCGTCGTCTTCGTCTTCCTCGTCTGCCGTCTCGTCGCCGCCTCCACTCGGTCCTGCGTCGCCGATATTCGGGCGTCGGACTCGAACCGTCCCGCGGTCGTCGGGGTCGTCGGACACCTCCACCACGCCGGCGTCGCCCGGCAGTACGTCGGCGAGGTCCGGACCGGCCGCGATGGTCCGCGGGAAGCCGTCCTCGTCGAGGCGCACAACCAGATTCCGGAGCGCATCGGCGGCGTACCGCCGGGCCAGGTCGTCCTCGTCGTCGGTGAGTTCCGCGAGTCGAGACAGCGCGGGTTCGACGGCGAGCGGGTACTCCGCGCCGACGCCCGCGAGCGCGAGGACGCCATTCTCCCGAACCAGCGGGTCGTCGTCATCGAGCGACTCGGCGATCTCCGCGACGACCGGCCGGGCGTAGTGGGGGTTCGACTCGGCGGCGACCGCCAGCGCCCACGACGCGCCGCGCCTGACCCACCGGTGGTCGTCTTCGAGCAGGGCGGCGAGTTCCGTCCGGGCCGGCAGGCGGTCGGGGTCCTCGGTCGCCAGTTCGGCCAGCGCCCACGCCGCTCCGGCGCGCTCCTCGGGGTCGGCGGCGTCGAGTCGGTCGGCCAGCGCGTCGGCGTCGTCGCCGTACCGGCGTCGGACCGTCTCGCGCAACCGCCGGGCGCGTTCGCGCTCGGACGACGCAGGCGCATCGTCCGAGCGCGAGGAGGGTGCGTCTCCGCCGCTCTCCGGGCGTTCCCGTCCTCCCATCTGTACGACAGTGCGGAGACTCGCCGGACGTATAAGTGTTCCTTCGGCCGTCTACCGGCGTTCCGCGGCGGTCGGCCGAACCTCCGCCGTCGGACAGGTCGCAACACCTAACACCCCCTAGTTCGTGGTCCCACGCGAACCACACAGATGCGACTGGGGCCGAGCCGATGGAAGTGTCAGGATTGCGGACGAAAACACGAGCGGAACCGGAAGCAGTGCGTCAACTGCGGCTACGTAGTGCTGGCCCCGGTCGACGAGGAGCGACGGCTGGACGAACTCACCAGCATCGGCCTGGCGCTACTGCCGGCCATCATGTCGATTCTCACGATGGGACTGCTCGCGTGGGTGCTGTTCTTCTGAGCGGGTGAGACGGGCGGGTGCGAGGGCGAGTCGATTCCGGCACGGCCTCGGGGACGGTGTAGACCGCTCGCCCAGTTCGACTCGCTACCTCTCGTTCGGCAGACGGCCGTGATTCGAAGCACTCGCCTACGTCCGATTCGAACCGATTTTCGGAAGTCCAGCGAATTCCGCGAGGACCAGTACGAGGAGGGTGACGGCACCGGCGGTGACCACGGACCCGTCGACGCTCAACAGCGTGTACACCGCAGTCATATCGATAATCACGTGCATCGCGATGATATAGTATAGCGATACTTGGTTTATTGCGCGCTCGATTCGTTCTCAGTCGTCGGCGCTGGCTTCGGGCGACCAATCGTCTAACGTGCGCTGGACGGCCTCCTCGCCGACCGCGCGGGCCAGCGTCTCGAAGCCGGCCCGTTCGGCGCGGTCGTCGGCGCCCGCGAGCAGGCGCGAGACGATGAACTCCGGCGTCGACTTGCCGACCGTGCCGAACCGGGGCTGGTAGTCGACTTCGAGTTCGAGGTTCTCGTCGAGGCCCTCGGCGAAGATGCCGTCCTTGCGGGCCTTCTCCGGCAGGGGCTTGAGGTCGTCGGCGAGGTGAGTGACGAACACGCCGAGCGCGCCGCGGTCGACCGTGAGTCGCACGAGGCCGTGGAGGAGATTGGCGGCGCTGCCGGGTTCGGTGATGGCCTCGAACTCGTCGACCAGCATCAGGGTGTCCTCGCCGTCGGTCAGCGGCGGGACGATGCTCCGGAGCGTCGATTCGAGCACGCCGGCGTTGAAACTGGCGTGGCGGCGGTGGAAGACGATGTCCTCCGAGATGGAAACCTGCGCGCGCTCGGCGGGTACCGGCAGGCCCATCTGGGCGAGCAGCGCGACCTGGCACATCGTCTCCAGCAGCGTGGTCTTCCCACCCGAGTTCGCGCCGGTCAGGACCGCCACGCGGTCGCCGGTCGGGGGTGCGGGGTCGCTCGCGGAGTCGGCGTCGCCGAGTCCGTGGTCGCCGACCGCGTAGGTCACCGGCTGGACGTCGTCGTCCACCGCGGTCGCCAGCGAGACGTTGCGCGCGCCGGTGACCGCGAAGCCGTTGTCCGCGAACTCCGGGCGCGAGCAGTCGAACGCCTCGGCGAAGCGGGCCAACGAGAGGTAGAAGGCCAGGTCGCCGACCGCCGCGTCGGCGGCGTCGATTGCTTCGCGGCTCTCGGCGATACGGCCCCGAAGCCGACGGGCGACGCTGCGCTCGCGCTCCTCGACCGACTCCCGGAGGTCGGCGGTCAGGCCGCGCAGCGTCGCGCCCACGAAGTCGGCGGCGTCGACGGCGTCGTCGGGCACGGCGTCGCGGACCCGACTGTAGCCGGCGCCGGTTTCGCTCGCCACGTGGTCGACGACGACTTCGCTGAACTCCGCGCCGGCGCGGGCCTCCTCGCGGACAGTCTCGACCGCGTCGAGCGCGTCGCGCGAGAGCGCCTCGGCCGAGTCGAGCGCCTCCCGCAGGTCATCGAGTTCGTCGTCGACCCCCTCGGCGACGTCGCCGCCGTCGAGGTCGGCCAGGGCGTTCGCCGCCGCTTCGAGGGCGGCGCGGTCGATGTCGGCCACGCGGTCGAACGCACCTCCCTCGACGCCGGCGTCCTGCAACGCGAGCGCGGTTCGCACCGCGGCCTGCTCGTCGTCGCGCAGGTCCGACTCGGCGTGAGCGTCGAAGGCGTCCAGGACGGCCCGGCGGGTTTCGCCGTCGAGCGCGCGCCACGAGTCGGCGGCGTCGGTCACCCGGTCAAGTCGCTCCTCGGCCGCCTCGCGGGAGAGCAGCGGCGTCAGCACCTTGATTCGGTCGGCCGCCGACGCCGTGACGGCGTAGGCGCTCGCGGCGTCGAGCAGTTCCTTGTACACCGATCGGGTGTCGCGGGTCGCCAGCACCGACATCCCCTCGCCGCCGTTGGCTCGTCGGAGGATGCGGGTGGCCCGTCCGCGGGGCAGGCCCGACTCGACCAGCGCCCGGACTTCGCCGGACTCGATGGCCTCGACCGCCCGTTCGACTCCGAGCGCGTCCTTGAGACGGTCGCTCGTCTTGGGTCCGACCCCCCAGTACTCCTCCAGTCGCATACGCGAGTCCTGACACCCGCGGCTCTTAACTATTCTTCAACAGGTCGGCGCGGCTAGACGGGAGCGTCGGGGTTCGTAGTCCGTCCATTGAGGCGTTTCGTGGACCGACCAGCCTAACCGGCGCGTGCGGTCGTGGTACGATTTTCCACTCGAATCGTGCGCGCGGCGGTCTGCGGTACGGTAGGGTCACGGAGGACGGGCGGACGCGGCCGTTGTGAAGTAGCAGGCTTGCGGAGCAGCGGGCGCATTCGCGGTTCCGATTACCGGAGACGGACACGTTCACGGTCGACGTCCGCGAAAAACGACGACCTTGGAACCGATACTGCCGGGGCGCGCCCGAGCAGTCGAGAGTTTCCCGAGCGCACCCGACGGTGTCCCGTTCGAAACCCGCGCCGTCCGGAGAACAACGAATCGACTCCCCGCCACCACCTCGGGTTACGAACCCTGCCAGAGACGAAACGCTAACAATGACTCGCTGTCTTGTGAGTCCAAGTGATGCTAGAGCAGCCGGGGGAGCCTGCATCAAGGGGAAACGAGGCGTTACGCATCGTATACGTCGGTGCGGAGCGGGGGGCGGCGTCGCTGGCCGAGCGACTCACCGACGCGCGCATCGCCAGCGAACGTAGCGGTGCGGGGGCACTCACCTATCTTGAATCGAACGCGGTCGACTGCGTCGTCGTGGAGTCGGACCTGCCGGACGCCCGCGGGGAGGAACTGCTGTCGGCGGTCGGAGAGTTGTATCCGGACGCCGCGCGACTGCTCGTCGGCGAGTCGGTCCACGAGGCGCCGGCCGACGTGACGTTCGTCTCGGCGGCCCCCGCCGAGAGCCTGCCGGACCGACTCGCGCGCCGAATCGAACGGACGGTCGACCGCCACCGGGCCGAGCGCGAGTACGAGCACTTCGCCGAGCGGTTCTCGGCGCTGGTCGACGGGTCGCCCGACGCCATCCTCACCATCGACGAGAACTGCGACGTGGTGTTCGCCAACGCCGCGACGACCCGCGTGTTCGGCTACGAACCGTCGTCGCTGGTCGGTAAGTCGGTCACCGAACTACTCCCCGAGCGGCGACGCGAGTCGTTCGAGCGCAAGATTCGCGAACTGCGGGCCGAACCCGGCGAGATACGACGCGACTACGTCGAACTGCTCGGCCGCCACCGGAACGGCCGCGAGATGCCCCTGGCCATCTCGTTCCGCGAAACCGAGTACGACGGCGACCAGTACTTCTCGGGCATCGTCCGGGACATCGGTCGCCGCAAGCGACTGGAGGCCAGACTCGCCGCCGAGAAGCGTAAGACGGCCGAACTCCACGAGGTCGCGGTCATGCTGGAGGAGTGCGAGACCGCCGAGGAGGTCTACCGGCTGACGGTCGAAACCGCCCAGCAACTCCTGGAGTTCGACCTCGCGGCGGCCGACGCCGTAGTCGACGGCGAACTCGTCCCCCAGGCCGTCTCGAAGGGCGTGCCGACCGACGGCTACTACACCACCACCTCGCTCGACGCCGACGACAAACTCGCCGCCCGGGCGTTCCGGCGCGGCGAGTCCATCACCACCGACGACCTCCGCTCGGAGAACGTGGTGCCCGCAGAGAGCGGCTACCGGTCGGCGCTCACCGTCCCCATCGGCGAGGTGGGCGTCCTCCAGGCCGTCTCGAAGGAGGTCGGCGCGTTCGACCAGAGCGACCGCGAACTCGCCGAACTGCTGGTGGCCCACGTCGCCCAGGCGCTCGAACGCATCCGGTCGGAGGAGGCCCTGCAGGCCGAGCGCGACCGGTTCGCCGCGCTGTTCGAGAACGTCCCCGAACCCACCGTCGACTACGAGATTCGGAACGGTGAGCCGATAGTGAGGACCGTCAACGAGGCCTTCGAGGAGGTGTTCGGCTACGACGCCGCCGAGGCGGTCGGCGCGAACCTCGACGACCTCATCGTCTCCGATTCCCACCGCGAGGACGCCGAGGGTCTGAACGAACGGGTCCAGCGCGGCGAGCGCGTCGACGCCGAGGTCCACCGGGAGGCGGCCGACGGCGAGAGGGTCTTCCTCCTGCGCAACGCCGAGGTGCCCGGCGATGCCGGCAACTACGTCATCTACACCGACATCACCGAGCGTAAGGAGAGCGAGGAGCGCCACCGGACGATGACCGAGGACGTGCTCGACAACACCGACGTCGGCATCTTCATCCTCGACGACGCGTTCGACGTGGCGTGGGTCAACAGCACGGTCGAGGAGTACTTCGGACTCGAACGCGAGTCGGTCCTCGACCGGGACAAGCGGGCGCTCATCGAGGAGCGAATCCGACGCGGCGTCGAGGACCCCGAGACGTTCGTCGACACCATCACGGCCACCTACGACGACAACACCTACGCCGAGGAGTTCGTCTGTCACGTCCTCGAAGGTGACGGGCGCGAGGAGCGCTACCTCCAGCACGTCAGCCAACCCATCGAGTCGGGACTGTATGAGGGCGGGCGGGTCGAACTCTACTACGACGTGACCGAGCAGGTCCAGCGCGAGGAGATGCTCGACGCGCTCCACGGCGCGACCCGCGACCTGATGGTCGCCGAGAGCGAGGAGGAGATAAGCGAGACGGTCATCGAAACCGCCCGGGACGTGCTCGACATGCCGCTCGCGTCGGTGTTCCGCTGGGACGACGACGAGGAACACCTCTCCAACTTCGTCACGACCGACACCGACCCGCGGACCGTCGAGAAGGTGCCGACCTTCGAACGGGGGAAGGGGGTCGTCGGCACCGCCTTCGACCGCGGCGAGGACGTCGTCCTCGCCGACGCCCAGGAGTCGCCCGACAAACACCCGGAGGGGTCGGACGTGATTCGGGGGTTCTGCGTCTTCCCGCTCGGCGACTGGGGCGCCATCGCCGTCTCCTCGCTGGAGGCCGACGCGTTCGACGAGTACGAGGTCGACCTCATGCGGGTGCTGGCGGCCAACACCGAGGTCGCGCTCGAACGCGCCGCCCGCGAGGCCGAACTCGCCGACCAGCGCGAGCGACTCGCCGAACTCGACCGCATCAATGCGGTCATCCGCGACATCGACCAGTTGCTCGTCCGGGCCGCGACCCGCGAGGAGATAGAGCAGGCGGTCTGTGAGCGCCTCGCCGACTCCGAACACTACCGGTTCGCCTGGACCGGCGCGAGTCGCTCGGGGTCGACCGACCTCCAGCGGACCGCCTCGGCCGGGTTCGAGGACGGCTACCTCGACGCCGCCGACGAGCGCTACGACCGGAGTTCGCCGTCGCCGCCGGCCAAAGCGGTCGAAACCGGCGAGGTGCAGGTCGTCGAGAACTTCTGCGAGGACCCCACCGTCGAGGGGTGGCGCGACGAGGCCTTAGAGCGGGGCTACCGCTCCGAGGTCGCCATCCCGCTGCGCTACCGCAAGACCGTCTACGGCGCCCTGTCGGTCTACGCCGACCGGCAGGGTGCGTTCGACGACCGCGAGACGGCGGTGCTGGCCGAACTCGGCGAAACCATCGGCCACGCCATCAACGCCGTCGAGAACAAGAAGGCGCTCCTGTCGGACGGCGTGGTCGAAGTCGAGTTCGAGGCCGACCGCGGCGAGGGCTTCTTCGTCCGGGTTCCTCAGGAGGAGGGCGCGACGTTCACGCTGGAGGGGGTCACCATCGGGTCGAGCGAGTCGTTCATCTACTTCGTGACCGTCGAGGGACTCGACCCCGAACGCGTCGAGGAACTCGCCGCCGACGACCCCGACGTCGAGCGCGCCCGACTGGTCAACGAACACGACGACGGCGACCTCTTCGAGTTCGTCTACACCGGGCCGTCGCCGCTGTCGGCGCTGGCCGACCACGGCGGGACGCTCCGGGAGGCCACGTTCGACGAGAACGGCGCACGGAGCGTCGGCGAGGTCCCACGGAACGTCGACGTCCGGACGGTCGTCGAGGCGGTCCAGGACACCTACCCGACCGTGGAGGTCGTCGCCCAGCGCGAGCGCGAGCGGCCCGCCAAGACGGTTCAGGAGTTCCGGGCGGGCCTCGAAGACGACCTGACCGAGCGCCAGCGGTCGGCGCTGGAGACCGCCTACTACGCCGGTTTCTTCGAGTGGCCCCGCGAGTCCAGCGGCGAGGAGGTCGCCGACACGCTCGGCGTGTCGGCACCGACGTTCCACCAGCACCTCCGGGTCGGCGAGCGCAAGTTGCTGACCGCGTTCCTCGACGACTGACGCGTTCGGGCACCGCCCGCGGGCGGTGCCCGAACGCCGGCCGAGCGCGGCCGACGTACGGTCGGCGCGTTCGGCCGGCGCGGGCGATCAGAACGTGTAGCCGTGGCGCTCGGTGATCCGGTACGCGCCGGTCCCCCAGACGTAGTTCTCGCCCGGCCACCACGTCCGGGCGTTGTTGAAACCGCCGACGAGGACGCCCCGGTCGGGGTTCTCGGGGTCGGCGTGGTAGTTGACGCTCCCGCTGTCGCCGTCGGTGAAGTCCGACTCGCTCCCCCACTTGAGTTGGCCCCGCTTGCAGATGGCGCCGTAGGCGCAGGTGATGCCGTCGACCGCCTGTATCTTGCCCTTGGTGTGGCCCGACCGGACGCCGATCTTCTCCAGGGGTTCGCCCGCCGCCTTCAGACTGGCGAGGCCGTCCCTGGTGAACTGGCCGACGACGCGCCGGGACGAGTCGGCGTGAATGCGGTGGACCGGGCGAAAGCCGGCCTTCGGTCGGACGCACACGAAGTCCTCCTTCGGGTAGCTCTCCCGGACCGCCCCGATCTCGGTCTTGCCGTCGTCGACCAGGAACAGCGGGCGACCGCCGTTGTTCCGGCCGCCGAAGACGTGGTTCGCCGTGGCGAAGTACGCCGACCCGTCCGAGGGGTCGCGCATCGCTGGTGCGAGCGTCCCGTAGAGGTCCTCGCTGGCGATTCCGACACCGCCGGGCACCCCCGTCCGGACCGAAACCGATCCGCCCGGCGCGGCCGACTCGGGCGGAGTCGCGTCGGCCGGGCCGACGTGCGTGACGTCGACCGGTACGCGGTCTATCGCCTCCGGAAGCACCCCCCGAGCGTTCTCGTCGGTTATCTGGACCTGAATCCGCGAGTTCCGGCCGCCGAACTCCCCGGGCGCGACCGCCGAACTGGCGACGCCGTCCCGTCCGGTCACGTCGAGGCGCCTGTGGGCGGCGACCGCCGACCGGAAGTCGTCGTACCAGTCGGCCGGGACGGTCTGCCGGCGCGGCCGGAGCGCCCCGGCGTCCCCGGCCGTCCCGCCGTCACCCGCTCCGTCGCGCGTCAACCCGTACACTATCGGCACTTGGTCCGGGCCCGCCGCGGCCACGTCCTCGGCCGTGAGCAGGCCCGCCGCCAGCGCGCCGAACCCCAGGTTTTTCAGCGTATCCATGAATCGCCGCCGCCCCATCGTCTCCACGGGTTCGTCGTGTACGGCCCCCGTGCGTGGCTCGTTTCCTGCGTGCATCCCCCGTTGTCCCCCCGGCCGAGTACACCCCGCTTTCACTTCAAGTTGCTTGCCCGACAGCACCCCGACCGGCCGAAAACGAACGAAATTCGGCTGGGACCGA
Source organism: Halorussus vallis (assembly GCF_024138165.1). NCBI lineage: Archaea > Methanobacteriati > Methanobacteriota > Halobacteria > Halobacteriales > Haladaptataceae > Halorussus > Halorussus vallis. Next base: position 243,787 of record NZ_CP100001.1, read on the forward strand.
CGGACGCGACCGGAGCCGAGAGCGTCGGGTGGCCGACACGAACGGAAGAGCTATACCGCGTCGCGTCCCGGTCCGGACGATGCCCTCCAGACGCAGCTTTCTCCGCCGTGCCGGCACGGTCGCCGGCCTGGGCGTAGTCGCGGCGACCGCCGACCGCCTCGGCGACGGGGTCGTCCGCACCAAGGCCGGCGGCACTTCCGACGAGAGTATCGACCTCGAATCGCCGGACTCCGAGACGTTCGTCCCGCCGGCCGACGTCGCCGCGTACGTAAGTCGGACGCGCGAACGATACGGAGACGCCGGCGTCCCGTGGACGGACCCCGGGTCGCTCGCCGGCGAGTTCGTGGGCGCGTACGCCCGGAGGGAGGACGTCGTCCCGAGCGAACGGTACGCGGTGCAGGACGCCGCCGTCCTCGTCCATCACCTCGGCGACGCCCGTTATCGGCTTCGACTCTGGAGCGCCGGGCGACTTCTCGACGAGGCGTACGAGGTCGACCCCTGGGGCTACTACCGCGAGGACCCGGCGTTCACGTGGCTCGAACACGCGGTAGCGACCGACCGCGACGAGCAACTGTCCGCGAACCGCTCGCTGTCGACCGGCGGCGGGCGCGTCGACGTCGCCGGCGGGTCGGTGTCGGTTCCGGACGGCTCCTACCGGACGGGCCTCGACGGCGACGCCCGCTACCGGTCGCGCTGGGAGGGGTTCCACGCCGGCGCGGTTCCCCTCCTCGGGGCCTGCGAGGTCCGGTTCGGCGACGGGGACGACCACCGCCTCGACTGGACGCGCTCGACCGGCGTCGGTGTTCGGACGCCGTTCTGAGCCGGTTCGCGGACGGACGTCCGCCCGTCACAGCCTCCTGTGTTCGCGCATCGCTGTGGTCGGCGGTGACGAGACGCCGTCGAGTTATGTCAGTTCCGGCGCATCACACCGACGGACCGCACGAACGGTGGCGTCTCACGGAACCTGCAACGATTGGCGTCCTCGAGGTCTGGGCCTTCGGCGCGGCGCATCGACGCGGAAACCGCGCCGGTCAATCAGAGCGGTTCCCACCCGCGGGGCGAGTCGTTGAGACGCTCGCACCCGTCGTTGGTGACGACCACGAGGTCCTCGATGCGGACGCCGAACTCGCCGGGGAGGTAGACGCCGGGTTCGACGCTGAAGACCATGCCGGGTTCGAGTTTTAGGTCGTTTCCGTCGACGATGTAGGGGTCCTCGTGGACGTCGAGGCCGACGCCGTGGCCGGTGCGGTGGACGAACTCCTCGCCGTAGCCCGCGGCCTCGATGACATCGCGGGCCGCGCGGTCGACCGCCTCGGCCGCGACGCCGGGTTCTACCGCGTCGACCGCGGCCTGCTGGGCCTCGGCGACGACCTCGTGGACCTCGGGGTACTCGGCGGGCGGGTCGCCGGCGAAGACGACCGTCCGGGTCTGGTCGCCGGGGTAGCCGTCGACGTACGCTCCGAAGTCGAGGACGACGGGGTCGCCGCGCTCGATCTCCCGGTCGCCGTGGCGGTGGTGGGGTTTCGCGCCGTTCGGCCCCGACCCAGCGATGGTGCCGAACGCGACGTCGTCGCCGCCGCGTTCGCCGAGTAGACGCTCGATTTCGGCCGCGAGTTCGGATTCGGTCATTCCCACGGCCTCCTCACCGAGCGCCCGAATCTCGACGCTCACCTCGTCGGCGAGCGCGCCGGCCCGCCGGAGCGCCGCTATCTCGGCGTCGTCCTTCCGAATTCGGAGGTCGTCCAACACCTCGCTGGCGAGGCCGAACGTCGCGTCCGGGAGCGTCTCGCGGAGGTCCTGGGTGAACAGCGCCCACATCGTGTCGTCGACGAGCAGGTGGCCCTCGCGCAGGCCCATCTCGTCGGCGAGATCGGCCAGCAGTTCGGTGGGGTCCTCGCCGTCGGCCCACAGGCGCAGGTCCATCACCCACGACTCGTCGCGAATCTGGTCGGCGTACATCTCCGGCGCGAGGAACGCGGGGTCGCCGTCGGCCGCTCGCGGGGTGTCCTCGCTCGCGTCGTCCGCGGAGCCGCGCTCCGCGCTCGGAACCAGCAGGAAGAGGTGTCGCTCGGCTGGTTCCTCGCGGAATCCCGAGAGGTAGAAGAGGTTCGTGCTCGGGAACAGGACCGCCGCGTCGGCGCCCGCCTCGGCGAGTCGGCGCTGGCACCGCCGGGTCCGCTCTTCGAATTCGCTCATGGCGTTCGATTCTGTGCAATCGAATTTAAAGGTACGTACGGGAGGCGGCCCTTCGGCCTCGTCGCGACCGTCGTCGACCGGCGGAACGGACCGCGAACGATGCGGAGCGTGTCGACCAAATGTCGCACTCGGACGGGAAGTGAAACGGCGGCGACTTTTCGCGGAGGCGGTAGTACTATGCGTAGTGGTATCATGGTTCTAATGGCATCGACATGAAATCGTGCCAGAACTGTCAGGCGGTCATCGACGAGTACATCTTGGACAAACAACTCGAACCCCTGCGCGAACTCACGGTCGACGACTTCAACCTCTGCGTCGACTGCACGACCATCGTCGCCGATGCGTGCGTGGAGTGTGGCGGCGGCGTCTACGTTCCTCGGAACGTCACCGCCACGCCCGACTACTGCCCGGCGTGCCGCTCCGACCACATCGAACGCACGGGCCACGACCCCGGGTGGAATCTCGACACCACGTCCTCCTGAAGGGTGCGTCCGTTCGCGGCCGCGAATCCGGTCGCCTTTTCCTCGCGGTCGCCGCCCTCTGCGGAGATAGCCGTACCCGAAACTGCTCGCACGTCGACGAACGAGCCGACGGGGGCGAATCGCCGATTCGTACCGCACACCGCCGTCGCAGGCGCCGATGGAGCCGAGGCTTTCGGGCGTAATCGGTTCGCCGACGCCCGCGAGACGGCCGACGAACGCCGCCCACTCCGCCACCGCTACCTAAGTACGACGCCGTGGTACGCCGTCTGTGACCCGCGAACGAGTGGCCGAGTTCTCGGTCGAGTACGTGCAGGCACTGGACGAGTCCGGCGAGGTCGACTCAGCGGAGGCGCCCGACCTCGACGACGAGGAACTGCTGGAACTCTACCGACTGATGCGACTCTCGCGGCGGATGGACGAGCGGGCGGTCGCGCTCCAGCGCCGGGGCGAACTCGGAACCTACGCCCCCGGCGTCGGCCAGGAGGCCGCCCAAGTCGGGTCGGCGACCGCGCTGGCGCCCGAGGAGTGGATGGTGCCGTCGTTCCGCGAGGGCGCGGCGTTCCTCGCCCGGGGTGCGCCGATTCACCGCATCCTCTGGTACGCGATGGGGATGGAGGAGGGCGCGGAGGTCGCCGGACCGAACTTCCCGCCGTCGATTCCGGTCGGCTCGCAGGCGCTCCACGCCGCCGGCATCGGGTGGGGCAAGGAGATAGCCGGCGAGGAGGAGGCCGCGCTGGTCTACTTCGGCGACGGCGCCACGTCGGAGGGCGACGTCTACGAGGCGATGAACGTGGCGGGCGCGCTCGACGCCCACGTCGTCTTCGTCTGTCAGAACAACCAATGGGCCATCTCGACCCCGCGCGAGAGCCAGACCCGCGCTGAAACCATCGCCCAGAAGGCCGTGGCGGCGGGCATCGAGGGCGTGCAGGTCGACGGCAACGACGTGCTGGGTACCCGCGCGGTCACCCGCGACGCCCTCGAATCCGCCAGACAGGGCGACCCCGTGCTAATCGAGGCGCTGACCTACCGGCGGTCGATGCACACCACCAGCGACGACCCCAGAGTCTACCGGACCGAAGAGGAGGAGACGGGGTGGGACGCTCGCGACCCCATCGTCCGGTTCGAGCAGTACCTCGAAGCCGAGAGCATCCTCGACGAGGAACGGGCGGCAGACATCGCCGAGGACATCGAGGCGCTGATCGCCGACGAGATAGACCGGGCCAAGGAAGGGCAAAAGCGGGTCGTCCCCGCCGAGATGTTCGACTACGTCTTCGCCGAACCGACGCCCGAACTCCGGCGCCAGAAGGCCGAGTTCGAGCGCGAGGAGGGCGACGGCGAGGTGGCGACCCCCGAGGAAGGGATGAGCGGCGAGGAGCGCGCCGGCGGCGGGGAGGTGTCGGGCCGTGGCGAATGAGATTCGACTGGTGGAGGCGATCCGTCAGGCGCTCGACGAGGAGATGGGCCGCGACGACTCCGTCCTCGTCTACGGCGAGGACGTGGGGGTCAGCGGCGGCGTCTTCCGGGCGACCAAGGAACTCCGCGACGAACACCCCGACCGGGTGTACGACGCACCGCTGGCGGAAGCGGCCATCCTGGGGCTGGGTGTCGGCCTCGGGGCGACCGGGTTCAGGCCTGTCGCCGAGATACAGTTCGCCAGTTTCGTCTACCAGGGGTTCCACCAGTTACAGCAACACGCCGCCCGCCTGCGGAGTCGGACCCGCGGGACGCTCGGGGTCCCGATGACGATTCGCATGCCCTACGGCGGCGGCATCCGGGCGCTCGAACTCCACTCCGAGAGCTTCGAGGCGGGGTACGCCCACCTGCCGGGGCTGAAGACGGTGGTACCCTCGAACCCCGCCGACGCCAAGGGGCTGTTGACGTCGGCGGTCCGGGACCCCGACCCGGTGGTGTTCCTCGAACCGACGAGTCGCTACCGGGCCTCCCGGGAATCCGTCCCGGAAGGCGAACACACCGTCCCGCTCGGCGAGGCGAACGTCGTCCGCGAGGGCGAGGACGTGACGGTGGTCGCGTGGGGTGCGATGCTCGCCGAAGCGCTGAGCGCGGTCGACGACGGCGACCTCGACGCCGACGCCGAGGTCGTCGACCTGCGGACCGTCTCGCCGATGGACTCGAAGACGATACTCAACTCGGTCCGGAAGACGGGACGGTGCGTCGTGGTCCACGAGGCGCCCCGGACCGCGGGGCTGGCCGCCGAGATAATCGCCCGCATCAACGACGACGCGCTCTACTACCTCGAAGCGCCGGTCGAGCGCGTCACGGGATACGATGTGCCGTTCCCGCTGTTCGCCCGCGAGGAGGCATACCGGCCCGACGCCGAGCGCATCCGGCGGGGTATCGAACGCGCGCTGTCGAGGTGACGGCGGTTCCGCGAAACGGGACTCACCGCCGGACGAAGGGCGGCGCCAACGGTCTCGTCGCGGCGGGGCGTTCGCCGAGTAGTCAGACGTAGTCGCCTTCGCTCTCGTAGACCGTCGGGTCGTCCTGATACTTGCGGGCGATATCCTCCAGGGTCGTGAACTCGGCGTTCTCGTGGCCCTTCACGTACTGGATGAACTCCTCCAGGTGCGAGATCATGTGCGGGAGTCCGTGGAGGTCGGGGTGGATGGTGAAGGTGTAGACGCCCGCCCCGCGCCGATTGTAGAGGAAGTCGAACTGGCGCTTGTAGTACTGCTCGTACATCATCTCCGGGTCCTTGTAGCCGGCGTGGTAGAGCGGCTGTTTGATGAACAGCATCGGCGGGATGTCGTCGCGGTACCAGCTGATGGGTATCTCGACGACGTCGGTTTCCTCGCCGTACTCGTAGGGCTCCATCCACGACTGGGCATCCTGGTCGTAGTCGATGGGCGCCCACTCGTCGCCCTTGCGCATCCACCCAGGCTCGAACTCCCGCTCCATCAGACTGCTGTCGTAGAGGAAGTCGTGTTTCTCGACGAGTTCGGGCGTGTTCTCGCTGAACTCCCACCAACTCGCCCGGTGGCCGACCGGGCGCTCGCCCGAGACTTCCTCGATCAGGTCGATGGACACCTCCAGAATCTCGTCCTCTTGTCCGCGCGAGAGGTCGGTCGGGTTCTCGTGGGAGTAGCCGTGGACGCCGAGTTCGTGGCCGGCGGCCGCGACGTCCTCGATTTCGTCGCGGAACGTGTCTATCGTGTGGCCCGGGACGTACCACGACGTCCGGACGTCCTCGTCCTCGAACAGTTGCAGGAGCCGCGGAATCCCCTCGTTGCCGGCCGACAGCCCGCGCGAGAGGTCGGCCGGAGAGTCCGCACCGCCGTACGAGCCGAGCCAGCCGGCCACGCAGTCCGCGTCCACGCCGATTGCGACGTCGATGTCCCCCATGGTGGCGCCACCTCCGACGCGCATCGGGGAAGTAGTTGTGGCCTGCCCTGCGAGCGACAGAGCGAGCGGTCGGTTCCGACGCCGGGACGAAACCCGGTCGCCGAGGGAGAATATTCATAACGAGCCTTTGAGAGGAACCGAACATGGACCAGTCGACGGCGACGAAGCAGTGCGAGCAGATACTCGACGCGATCGGCGAGGCCGTGATCGCCGACCGGGCGTTCCTCGAAACGGTTCTCACCGGCGTCCTCGCCCGAGGGCACGTCCTGCTCGAGGACGTGCCGGGAACGGGCAAGACGCTCACCGCCCGGAGTTTCGCCGACGCTCTCGGCCTGTCGTTCAACCGCATCCAGTTCACGCCCGACCTCCTGCCCGCCGACATCACGGGGTCGAACGTCTACGACGAGAACCGAGGCGAGTTCCGGTTCTCCCCGGGTCCCATCTTCGCGAACGTGGTGCTGGCCGACGAGATCAACCGCGCGCCGCCGAAGACCCAGGCCGCCCTGCTCGAAGCCATGGGCGAGGGCCAGGTCACCGTCGACGGCGAAACCCGCGAACTCCCCAAGCCGTTCTTCGTCATCGCGACCCAGAACCCCGTCGAGCAGGAGGGCACCTTCGGCCTCCCGGAGGCCCAGCGCGACCGCTTCATCGTCAAGACCGCGATGGGCTACCCCGACTTCGACGGCGAACGGGAACTCATCGACCGGCGGGCGAGTCGCGTCTCGAAGGCGCCGAGCGTCTCGTCCGTCATCGACGGGAGCGTCGTCGCCGACCTCCAGCAAGTACTCGAATCAGTGCGTGTCGACGGAAAACTCCGCGACTACGTCGTCGCGCTCGGCCGCGAGACGCGCACCGACGACCGCGTCGAGGTCGGCGTCTCGCCCCGCGGCGTCCAGCGACTCTTCGAGGTCGCCCGCGCGACGGCCGTCGTCGCCGGCCGCGACTACGTCGCGCCCGACGACGTCAAGCGCGCCGTCGGTCCGACGTTCGCCCACCGACTCGTCCTCACGGACGAGGCGCTCGTCCGCGACGTGACCCGCGAGGCGGTCCTCGACGACGTGCTCGACCGGGTCGAGGTCCCCGCCGTGACGACGTAGGTCGGGGCGAGCCACCGGTTTCGAACCTTCGCACGCGTCGAGTAGCGGTGCGAGTACGTTCGACCACCCAAAACCTTTTGAAAGTTGTTGTAGTTCCTATACGTCTCCATGTCCTCGCACCGACCGAAACAGACCGGTGTTCTCGCCGTCCTCCTCGTCGTCACCGTCGTCTTAGCCGGGTGTGCCGGAGCAGGAAATTCGTCACCGACGACCGCCGCTCCGGATGCGATAACCACGACACGGCCGACCATTACACAGTCGACTACCGCACAGCTAACCAATACACAGCCGACCACAACATCGAACGACACCACTCGGCTCCCGCCGGGAGTGACGGCGAACGGAATCGAAGAGCCGTCGGCGCTCGTCGAAGCCCACCGCCGGGCGCTCAATAACACGTCGTTTACCGTCGTCGAGGAGCGGATTACCCGGGTGAACGGCACGGTCGTCGTCCGGGGAACCGCCCGAGCGCGATTTTCACAGTCGAACGGGCGCTATCTGTTTCGGTCGAACTCCACCGTCGTCAACGGGTCGGCGGACCAGGATGTCCGATTTACCCGGAGTATCTGGTCGAACGAGACGACGACGGTTCGAAGGGTCGTGTTCTCGGACGGAACCGTCCAGTACGAAGTGGACCCACCGGGTGTGGATCGCCTCCGAGACGCCGCTACGGGCGGCGAGCGCCTCCGTGCGTTGTTCGCCGATGGGAACGCGACCGTCGAATCGACTGTCGAGCGGAACGGAACGACGCTGTACGAGATCGTTTCGACCGGCCGAGCGTCCATAGCCGTCGCTACCGAGAACGCATCGAACTTCACGCTGACCGCCTACGTCGCACCGAGCGGCGTCGTACGCGAGTATACGGTCACCTACCCGACGACGTGGAACGGCCAACGCGCCCGGATAACCGAGCGGCGGCGGTACGTCGAAATCGGGTCGACGGCGGTTCGCCGGCCTGCGTGGGTGACGGAGGCGACCATCAACGAGACGACGGCGTCCAACCCGTATGCATACTCCGTGTTCCGCACTCCGTAACCACCGGTCGTGAGTAGTCCGGAGCGTCAATCCCACGTCCCCTGCGTCCCCGTTCGAGTACCGTCGCACCGGACCATCGGCTCATCGAGATGGACGGGTCGGAAATCGATTCCCCGAGGGCGGAAGTCCACGCCGAGTCGAACGGTCTGAATCTTCCCACTCGCCATTTTTGATGGCTCCACGTCTCGGAAGTCGAGCGTCGCCCGCTGACGTTCGTCCTGCACGCGAGTACTCACTTCGCTGCTGGCGAGGACTGCACGCCGTCGAAAACGATCGGGGGAGGACATGTACCCGCCGTACCACATGTAAATCCATATGCTTGACGGCGGTACATCGAGCCTCGGAGACGAGACGTTCGCACCACGGACGTGACGAATCGGCGTTCTCGTTCCGGGGTAAAGACCGGAGAAAAAACCGCGCTACCGACTGCCGTTACCTCAGGAATCCGAACAGTTCGTAGTCGTGGTCGGGCGTGTACCTGCGGAACAGCAGGCTGTTGGTCAGCACGCTCACGCTGGAGAACGCCATCGCGGCGGCCGCCAGCACGGGCTGGAGCAGGCCGAGGCTCGCCAGCGGAATCATCGCGGTGTTGTAGCCAAGCGCCCAGAAGAGGTTCTGCTTTATCTTCGACAGCGTTCCCTCCGAGACGCGGATGGCCTTCAGCACGTCGGCAGGGTCGTCGCGCATCAGCGTCACGTCGGCGGCCTCGATGGCCACGTCGGTGCCGCTCCCGATGGCCGCGCCGACGTAGGCCGCGGCGAGCGCGGGAGCGTCGTTGACGCCATCGCCGACCATCATCGCGTTGCGACCCTCCGACTGGATGTCCTCGACGGCGTCGGCCTTGTCCTCGGGCAGCACCTCCGCCCGAACGTTCTCGGGGTCGATGCCGACCTGCTCGGCGACCGCGCGGGCGGTGCGCTCGTTGTCGCCGGTGATGAGCATCACGTCGCGACCCGACTCGCGGAGGTCGGAGACGGCGCGCTCGGCGCTCTCCTTCACGGTGTCGCTGTCGGCGACCACGCCCGCGAGGCGGTAGTCTCGCGGCTGGTCGCCGCTCGACCGTTCCGAGGCGCTTCGCGCCTCGCGGACCGCGACGAGCATCGCGGTCTTGCCCTCGCGTTCGAGCCGTTCCATCGTCTCCTCGGCGGCCGAGGCGTCGACGCCCTCGTCCTCGAGCAGTTTCCGGTTGCCGACCAGCACCTCGCCGTGGCTCGTGGTCGCCCGGACGCCGTGTCCGGGGACGTTCTCGAAGCTTTCGGGGTCCTCGACGGTGAGGCCGCGTTCCTCCGCGCCCGCGACGATGGCCTCCGCGAGCGGGTGCTCGCTACCCTTTTCGGCGCTGGCGGCCGCCGCGAGGACGAAGTCCTCGTCGGCGGCCGCGGGTTCGGACGCCTCTATCGCACCCCCGTCGGCCGCCGGTTCGCCGCCGTCAGCCGCCGCGCGCTCGGACCCGCCGGCGGCGGGTCCGAGCGCGACTACGTCGGTCAACTGCATCTCGCCGCGGGTCAGCGTGCCGGTCTTGTCGAAGACGACCGTGTCGACGTCCTTGACGCGTTCGAGCACGTCGCCGCCCTTGAACAGCACGCCGTTCTGGGCGCCGATGGAGGTGCCGACCATCGTCGCCGCGGGCGTGGCCAGTCCGAGCGCGCAGGGGCAGGCGATGAGCACCGCGGAGGCGAACACGACCACCGCGAACTCGAGGGTGGTGATGGTGCCGCCCGCGACCGCCGGCCCGCCGGCGACCAGCCCCCACAGCGGGAGACTGCTCACGAACCCGGCCAGCGCCTCGGGGAAGAGGTACCAGACGACGCCCCACAGCAGGGCGTTGGTGATGACCGCCGGCACGAAGTACGCCGAGATGCGGTCGGCCACCTGCTGGATCTCTGGCTGGCGGCTCTGGGCCTCCTTGACTAGCTGGACGATTTGCTGGAGCGCGGTCTCGGAGCCGACCTTCGTCGCCTCGACCCGGAGGATGCCGTTCTCGTTGACGGTCGAACCCACGACCTCGTCGCCGGGCGACTTCTCGACCGGCACCGACTCGCCGGTCACCATCGACTCGTCGACGGCGCTGTCGCCCTCCCGGACCACGCCGTCGGTCGGAATCTTCTCGCCGGGCCGGACGACCATCACGTCGCCGACCTCGACCTCCTCCAGCGGAATCTCCTCCTCTTCGCCGTCGCGGACGACCGTCGCGGTGTCGGCCTCCATCTCCAGCAGTTTTCGCAGGGCCTCGCTGGCCTGGCCCTTCGAGCGGGCTTCGAGGTAGTTGCCCAGCGTGATGAACACCAGGATGAGCGCGGCCGTCTCGAAGTAGAGGCCGCCCGAGAGGCCGAACAGGACCGCGACGCTGTAGAGGTAGGCGGTCGACGACCCCAGCGCGATGAGCACGTCCATGTTCGCGGTCCGGTTCTTGACGAGCGCGGTGTAGGAGTTCTCGTAGAACTCCTTGCCGAGGAAGTACTGGACCGGCGTCGCCAGCCCGAACATCACCCAGGGGAGCGGAATTCCGAAGACGGCGTCGCCGAGCAGGCCGTCGAACAGGAAGTGTTCGAGCATGAAGAACACGAGCGGCGCCGACAGCGCCGCGCCCAACAGGGTCAGATTCCGCTGGCGACGAATCTCGGCCTGTCGGGCGTCCTCGCGTCGGTCGCCCGCAGTTTCGCCGTCCTCGTCTGCGTCGTCCTCGCGGATGGGTTCGTAGCCCGCTCGCTCGATGGCGTCGTAGAGGTCCGAGAGGTCGGCGTCCTCGGGGTTGTACCGCACCGTCCCCTCGTCGGTGGCGTAGTTGACCTCGGCGTCGATGACCCCCTGCGTCTCTTCGAGAGCGGTCTCGTTGGCCTGCGAGCAGTTCGCACAGGACATGCCCGAGATGCCGACGGTCACCTGCTGGCTCACGGGGTCGTAGCCCGCGTCCTCTATCGCCCCGTAGATGTCGGCCAGCGACACCGCCTCGGGGTCGTACTCGACGGTGGCCTCGTCGGTGGCGAAGTTGACGTTCGCCTCGACGATGCCGTCCAACTCCCCGAGGGCGTCCTCGACGGTGCCCGAGCAGTTGGCACAGCTCATTCCTCGGATTTCGAGGTGCGTTTTCCTGGCCATGTCTGTCTCTTGTCTACATCTAGGGGAGCCATCTTAAAGCGACTTTCCCCTTACGAACCCAGCCTCCTGAGGATGAAATTCTTAGATAGTTCGGCAACGACGGCGTGGACTTTCGTTCGGCGAACCGAATCGGTCGCCGAGTTCGATTTCCGACGCGGGGTCGTTCCGAAACCGGACGCGGGCGCTCGGGCGGTCCTACTCCTCGGTGTCGTAGGGTTCGCCCACGGCCGACGGCGTCCGGGTGTACCCGACCAGCGCGAGCACCACGAGCACGGCGACGTAGGGGAACAGGCCCACGATACTGCCGGGTAGCGAGATGCCGATGGTCTGGAACTGGACCTGGAGCATGTCCATCGCGCCGAACAGCAGCGACGCGCCGAACGCGCCCAGCGGGTTGTAGTTGCCGAACAGGTAGGCGACGATGGCGATCCAGCCCCGGCCGTCGACCATCGTCACGCCGGTGCCGGTGAAGCCGCTGCCGATGCCGACCGAGAGCACGCCGCCGGCCAGTCCGACCAGCGCGCCCGACAACAGCACTGCGGCGTAGCGGACGCGGTTCACGTCGACGCCCGCCGTGTCGAGCGCCTCGGGATTCTCGCCGGCGGCCTGAACCCAGTAGCCGTACCGTGTCCGGTAGAGCACGACCCACGCGACGACCGCGAGGACGACGGTGAACAGCACGAGCGGCGAGGCGTCGAACAGCAGGCGGCCGACCACCGGGATGTCGGCCAGCACCGGAACCGCGAGGTCGTCGATGTTCGGCAGCGACGGACTGGAGACGCCGCCCCAGACGACCGTCGCGGTGAACGGGCCGAACCCGAGGCCGATGAACCAGACTGCGAGTCCGGCGACGATCTGGTCGGCCTCGTAGCGAATCGTCAGCACGGCGAATATCGCGGTCAGTAGCGTGCAGACGACCGTCGCGGCGACGATGCCGAACCAGAGGTGGGCCTGCGTGACCGCCGCTCCCTCGGAGGGGAACCAGGCCGCGGCGGCGGCCGTGAGCGCCCCGAATATCATGAACCCCTCCAGACCGATGTTGAACACGCCGCTCTTCTCGGCGTAGAGGCCGCCGATGGCCGCCAGCGCGATGGGCGTGGCGGCCTGGAGCGCCCGCTCGAACGTGCCGACGGTGAACAGTTCGACCAGCGGCAGGTCCAGCGCCGCCGTGAGAATTCCCAGCACCACGACCAGCGCCGCGAAGACGCCGAGGGCGAGTCGGTTCCTCGCCGCGCGGTCGGCGACGCTCATCGATCGTCACCCCCCAGTCCGGTGCGCTTGCCGGCCATCCGGAACAGTTCCGGCGTGGCGACGAACAGCACGACGAGGCCGACGACGCCGTCGACCAGTTCGGGCGGCACGTCGAGCGTGAAGCCGATGTACTGGCCGCCGGCGTCCAGACCGCCGAACAGCAGGCCGGCGGGGACGACCCCCAGCGGGTTGTTGGCCGCGAGTAGGCTCACCGCGATGGCGTCGAAGCCGAACCGTGGGAACGTGCTCGGGTCGCTGTAGTAGCCCAGTATCATGATGGCGAAGACGGCGCCGGTGAGTCCGGCGACCATCCCCGAGAACGTCATCGTGGCGACCACCGTCTGCTTGGGGTCGACCCCCGAGTAGGCGGCCGCCGGTTCCTGGTGGCCGCTGGTGACCAGGTCGTAACCGAACCGCGTCCGGGCCATCACGACGTAGACGACGACCACCGTCGCGAGCGCCACGCCGAGTCCGATCACCGAGAACGACGCGCTGTCGAACACGAGCGACGGGAACTGGACGTAGTCGGGGAACTGCTCGGTGTTGGGCGCGGAGGCCCCCGCGGGCCGGAGGTAGCGGTCGACGACAAAGAAGACGACCCCCGACGCGATAAAGTTGAGCATGATGGTCGTGATGACCTCGTTCGCGTCCGCGTAGGCCTTCATCAGCCCCGGAAGCGCGGCGTACGCGCCGCCGGCGACCATCGCGGCGACGACGCCGAGCACCACCAGCAGGGCGCCGCCGACCGCGCCGGTCGGCAGCACGGGCGCCAAGAACAGTATCGTGACCGCGGTCGCGAATCCGCCGACGACGAACTGGCCTTGGACGCCGATGTTGAACACGCCCGACCGGAACGCGACGGCGACGGCCACGCCCGCGAGGATGAGCATCGTCGACTGGCGGAGCGTGAACGCGACGTTCGCCCGGCTTCCGAACGCGCCGTAGACGAGCGAGGAGACGAACTCGACCGCGTCGTAGCCGGAGGCCGCCACGATGACCGCGCCGAGCGCCAGCGCCATCGCCGTCGCGGCGACGGCGATGGCGAACCGCTCCAGCACCGTCGCACGGAGCATCCGGTCGGCCGCGCGGTCGACGACCGCGCGGCCGGCGTCGGCGCGACTCACGACTCGACGCCTCCTTCGCGCGCGGATTCGGCCGACTCCTCGGAATCCGCGGCCGAGTCGGCGGAGTCCGCGGACTCCGCCGACTCGGCAGTCCGGTCGCTCCGGTCGGCCGCCTCGTCTCCCGATTCGACGGTTTCGCCGGCCATCAGCAGGCCGAGTTCCCGCTCGGTCACCGCGTCGGGGTCGACCACGTCGACGAACTCGCCCTCGTACATCACCGCGATGCGGTCGGCGAGTTTTCGGACCTCGTCGAGTTTCGACGAGACAAGCAGGACCGCCATCCCCGCGTCGCGCATCTCCAGCAGGCGCTCGTGGATGAACTCTATCGCGCCGATGTCGACCCCGCGCGTGGGGTGGGACGCGACGACGAGGTCGGGTCGGTGTTCGAGTTCCCGGCCGACGATGAACTTCTGCTGGTTGCCGCCCGACAGCGACGCCGCCTCCGCGTCCGCGTCCGAGGGCTGGACGTCGTAGCGGTCGACGATCTCCTCGGCGTGGTCGCGGACCGCCCGCCAGTCGATGAAGCCGCCGCGTTCGTACGGTTCGACGGTCTGGTTGCCGAGCAGCGCGTTCCGGACCAGGTCGTAGTCCTGGACTAGCCCTTCGGCCTGCCGGTCCTCGGGAACGTAGGCGATGCCCGACTCGATGCGGCGGCGGCGACTCGCGTCGGTGACGTCGACGCCGTCGAAGGTGACGGTGCCCGAGTCGACGGTCCGGAGGCCGTTGAGCGCCTCGACCAGTTCGGCCTGACCGTTGCCTTCGACGCCCGCGACGCCGAACACTTCGCCCTCGCGGACCGCGAAGTCGACGTCGCTCACCTGTTCGAGGTCGCGGTCGTCCCGGACCCGGAGTTCCTCGACCGAGAGCGCCACCTCGCCGGGGACGCTCTCGCGCTCGGGGTAGTCGAACAGCACGTCGCGGCCGACCATCAACTGGGCGAGTTCCTCCTGTGTGGTGTCGGCCGCGTCGACGGTGCCGACGTTCTTCCCGTCCCGGAGGACGGTGATGCGGTCGGCGACCGCGAGCGCCTCGTCGAGTTTGTGAGTGATGAAAATGAGCGAGCGCCCGCGGTCGGTGAGTTCGTCCATCACCTCGAACAGCCCCTCGACCTCCTGGGGCGTGAGGACCGCGGTCGGTTCGTCGAGCACGAGAGTGTCGGCCCCCCGGTAGAGGCTCTTGACGATCTCGACGCGCTGCTGGACGCCGACGCCGAGTCGCTCGACGCGAGTGTCGAGGTACCGGTCGACGTCGAAGCCGTAGGTCGAACAGATCTCCTCGATGTCCTCCCTGGCGCTCGCCTCGTCGACCAGCCCGTTCTCCGTCGGTTCGTGGCCGAGGACGACGTTCTGGACCACGGTCATGGTGTCGACGAGCTGAAAGTGCTGGTGGATCATCCCGACGCCCGCGTCGATGGCGTCGCGCGGGGAGTCGAAGGTCCGGCGCTCGCCGTCGACGTAGACGTCGCCCGCGTCGGGTTCGTACAGTCCGTAGAGGACGCTCATCAGGGTCGTCTTGCCGGCCCCGTTCTCGCCGATCAGGGCGTGGACCGTCCCCTTCCCGAGCGAGAGGTCGACGTCGTCGTTGGCGACGACGTCGCCGAAGCGCTTGGTGATGCCGTCGAGTCGGACGGCGGGTGCTCGTGTGTCGCTCATCGCCACGGAGTGCGGTTGGGTATCATGGATGGTGAGGAGGTGGTCGACCGCTCAGTTCTGACAGCCCGAGGCGCTACACGGCACCGTCACGTCGCCGTTCACGATGGCCTTGCGCGACTCCTCGAGGTTCTTGTTCACCAGGTCGGGGAGCTTCGGGCCGATGACCCGGCCGAGGACCACCGCGACGGCGTCCTGTTCGAGGCCGAGGACGTTCTCGCCGTTGACCTGCTGCCAGTTGCCCTGCGCGACCGCCGACGCCACTCGGTTGGTCCCCTCGTTGATGTACTTGACCGCCGAGCCCATGATGACGTCCTCGTAGTTGGGGAGCGTCTTCGACTGGTCGGCGTCGACGCCGATGGCGAACCGGTTTGCGTTCTGGGCGGCCTGGAAGACGCCTTGGCCGGCCGCCGAGGCGGCGTGGTAGACGATGTCGGCCCCGGCGTCGTACTGGGAACTGGCGATGTTGTTCGCCGTCTGGGTGTCGGTGTAGTTGCCGATGTAGCCCACCTTCACGCTCACGTCCTGGTTGACCCACTTCGCCCCGGCCCGGTAGGAGCGTTCGAACGCGTTGATGAGCGCACCGTCGACGCCGCCGACGAAGCCCACCGTGGGGTTGTCGGCCGTCGTCGAGTTGCCGGCGTGTGAGAACTGTCGGGTCGTCATCGTGCCCGCGAGGACGCCTGCCTGGAACGACATCTGGTGGTTGGCCCAGGTGTAGCCGGCGACGTTCGGCTGGTCGACGTAGTCGTTGATGAGCATCCACTTCTGGTCGGAGTACTGGCTGGCGTTCGATTCGAGCGCCTGGGTGTGGTTGTAGCCCACCAGCACGATGAGGTCGTAGTCGGGGTTCCGGCTCTCGGCCAGCCGCGACTGGACCGTTCCGTACTGGGACTGGTCGGTCTCCTCGACCTGCTGTATCTTGATATTGAACTTCTTGGCGGCGTTCTGGAGTCCCTCCAGCGCGAGGTCGTTGAACGCCTTGTCGCCGAAGCCGGCGGGACTGGAGACGATGGCGACGTTCGTCGGTTCGCCGCCGCCCCCACCGCCCCCGCCGCCCGAAGTGGTGGTGTCCGTCGTGGTACCGCCGTCTTGCGAGCCGGTACAGCCGGCGAGCCCGATTCCGCCGACCAGTGCCACCCCCGACCTGAGAACGCGACGCCGGTTCACACCGCCCGCAGTCAGTTTCTGTGCGTATGCCGGTTCCGCTCCGTCTGTTTCGTCCGTGTGGCGAGTCATTGCCCTGCTGTGACAGATTAACACACAAGGAGGTAAATATCTATTCGGTTATATTAGGACGCTGTCGAGACGATAAAATTCGTGAGATGGTAACAGGGCACGCGCTCGGCTTCCGGAGCGAGGCCGCCTGCGGCCTCGCTCCGGGCGTTCGGCGTCTCCTCGGGCGGCCGACTTCTCCGGAGTTCGGCCGGTGAACCCGCGCGAATCGAGGCGGTCGGAGGGACGCGGCGTCGGCGAAACGACGAGGACGTCCCGTATTCTGAGTGCATCACGAAGAGGTGTCGACCTCCACGAGGGAGCGGGCGGACTCCGGCGCTACCAGTCCAGCGACCCGCCCGACCGGTACTCGGTCACCTGCTTTTCGAAGAAGTTCGTCTCCTTGTTGAGGTCGGTCGCCTCCGACATCCACGGGAAGGGGTTGTCGGTGCCGTAGGTTTCGGGGAGGTCGAGTTGTCGGAGTCGGCGGTCGGCGACGTACTCGACGTACTCGGCGAACTGCTCGGGACCCATGCCCAGAATCTCGTCCGGACAGGCCTCGCGGGCGTACACCTGTTCGAGTTCGACCGCGCGTTCGATGAGGGAGGCGATCTCCGCGCCGAACTCCTCGGTCCAGACGCCGAGGTGTTCGGCGCGAATCGCGTTCACGAGGTCGACGCCGAACGCGAGGTGGACCGACTCGTCGCGCATGATGTACTCGAACTGCTGGCCGATGCCGACCATCTTGCCCTGCCGCTTCAGTCCGAGCATCATGGCGAACCCGGCGTAGAAGAAGACGCCCTCCATCACGACGTAGAAGCCGATCAGGTCCCGGAGCAACGACCGCACGTCGGCGTCGCTCTCCAGTTCGAAGTCGTCGTCCAGGAGCGTCTCGGTCAGTCCGACGACGAACTGGTCTTTCTCCTCGATGGCCGGGACCTCGTCGTACATGCCGTAGACGTAGTCGGGGTCGAGGCCGAGCGAGTCGCAGCAGTAGATGAACGTGTCCGTGTGGATGGCCTCCTCGTAGGCCTGCCGGAGGAGGTACTGGCGACACTCGGGGCTGGTGACGTGCTCGTAGACCGCGAGCACGAGGTTGTTTGCGGTCAGCGACTCGGCGGTCGAGAAGAACCCGAAGTTCCACTCGACCAGTCGGCGCTCGGGGTCGGTGAGCGCGTCGCCCTTCCACTGGGAGACGTCCTCGCCCATCGGAATCTCCTCGGGCACCCAGTTGTTGTCGACGCCCGCACGGTAGTACTCGCGGGCCCAGTCGTACTCTATCGGCAGGATCTTGTTCGGGTCGGTCTTGTCGTCGTCGAGTATCATGGTCACTGGCAGGCGTCGCAGGTCGAGTCCTCGACGCTCGGAAGGTCGGTTTCCGCACCGTTCGCCTCGCAGGAATCGCCCTCCTCGGTGTCGCCTTCCCTCCCGCCGCCGTCGACGGTCCGCCGTCCCCGAGTCTGGGTCTTGCCGTACTCGCTCATGTCGAGCGTGGACTTCTCGATCTGAGACGCGCCGAGCGTCCGGAGGTAGTAGGTCGTCTTCACGCCGAGTTCCCACGCCGTCCGGTAGACGTCGTCCAACAGCGACCCGTCCGTCGAGGGGAAGAAGACGTTGTGCGAAACCGACTGGTCTATCCACTGGCCGCGGCGGGCGGTGAGTCGAAGTTGGTGTCGCGGGTCGATCTCGAACGCCCCGCGGTACAGTTCCCGAAGTTCGTCTGGTATCGCGTCTATCTCCCCGACCGAACCGTCGTGGAACTTGATGCGGTCTAACATCTCGGCGTCCCAGAGGTCGCGGTCTCGGAGGTCGGCGACGAGGCGGTCGTTGACCACCGTGAACTCCCCGCTCATGTTCGACTTGACGTAGAGGTTCGAGTAGATCGGCTCGATGGAGGGCGTCGTCCCCGCGATGGTCGAGATGGTCGCGGTCGGCGCGACCGCCATCGTGTTGGAGTTGCGCATCCCGTGGTCGGCGACCAGTTCCCGGACCGCGTCCCAGTCGAGGCGCTCCTCGCGGGGGAGCGGAATCTCGCGGCCGCGCTCGTCCTCCAACAGGTCGAGGGTGTCCTGCGGGAAGATGCCGCGGTCCCACTTCGACCCCTCGAAGGAGTCGTACGCGCCGCGTTCGCGGGCTAACTCCGCGGAGGTCCGAATCGCGTGGTAGGCGACGAACTCCTGGGACTCGTCGGCGAACGCGACCGCCTCCTCGGAGGCGAACGGAATCCGGCGTTCGAACAGCGCCTCGTGGAAGCCCATCACGCCCATGCCGACGGGGCGGTGGCGCGCGTTCGACCGCTCGGCCTCCTCGGTGGGATAGAAGTTCAGGTCGACCACGTTGTCGAGCATCCGCATCCCGGTTTCGACGGTCTCGCGGAGTTTCTCGCGCTCGAGACCGTCGGGGGTCACGTGCTTCGAGAGGTTGACCGAGCCGAGGTTACAGACCGCGTGCTCGTCCTCGGACGTGTTGAGCGTGATTTCGGTGCAGAGGTTCGACGAGCGGACGACGCCCGCGTGGTCCTGTGGCGACCGGACGTTGCAGGGGTCCTTGAACGTGAGCCACGGGTGGCCGGTTTCGAACAGCCGAGTCAGGGTCTTGCGCCAGAGTTCCTCGGCGTCCACGACCTCGTACTGGCGGAGTTCGCCCGCTTCGGCCTTCCGCTCGTACGCTCTGTACAGTTCCTCGAACTCCCGACCGTACGTCTCGTGGAGTTCGGGCACCTCGTCGGGCGAGAACAGCGTCCACTCCTCGCCCGCCTCCACCCGCTTCACGAACAGGTCCGGAATCCACGCCGCGGTGTTCATGTCGTGGGTCCGGCGCCGCTCGTCGCCGGTGTTCCGCCGGAGGTCGATGAAGTCCGGGTAGTCGAGGTGCCAGCACTCCAGGTAGGCGCAGGCCGCCCCGCGGCGCTTGCCCGAGCGGTTGATGGCCGCGGTCACGTCGTTGCTTATCTTGAGGAACGGGACCACGCCGGTCGACTCGACGCCCGTCGACTCGATGAGCGACCCCGACGCCCGGATCGGCGTCCAGTCGTTGCCGAGGCCGCCGCTCCACTTCGAGAGTTTGGCGTGACCCCGGTAGCCGTCGAAGATGCCTTCGAGGTCGTCGGGCATCGTCGTGAGGTAGCAGGAACTCAGTTGCGGGTGGACGGTTCCGGCGTGGAACAGCGTCGGACTCGACGGGACGAACCGGAGCGTCGACATGACCTCGTAGAATTCCTCGGCGCGCGCTCGGCGCTCGTCTACTGGCTCTCGCAGGGCCAGTCCCATCGCCACCCGCATCCAGAACGCCTGCGGGAGTTCGAGGCGCTCGCCGTCGGCCGTCTTCAGGAAGTACCGCTGGTAGAGCGTGTCGAGGGCGGTGTAGTCGAACAGTTCGTCGCGGGCGGGAACCAGCGCCTCGGCCAGCGCGTCGAGGTCGAACGTCAGCATCCGTTCGTCCAGCAGGTCCTCGCGGACCCCGCGCTCGACGTTCGCGACGAACGTCTCGCGGTAGGCCGCCTCGCGGTCGTCGGGGCGTTCGCCGAGTTTCCCCTCGGCGTCGGGCGACTCGCCGGCGACCTCGCGGTCGTACCGCTCGCGGAACGCAGCCGCGGCGACCGCTTCGTAGGTGGGGTCGCGCTCGATTCGCGCCGTCGCCGCGTCGACGGCGGCGTCGTACACCTCCGAGAGCGAGGCCCCCGCGTAGAGGCTCCGCTCGGCGTCGGCGACGAGTTCGTCCAGCGCGTCGTCGGTTAGCGCGTCCTCGCACTTGGTCCTCGCGCGGTCGAGAACCGCGCGAACCGTCTCCGTCTCGGTAGTGGTCTGACTCATGGTGTCTCCTCGCCGGAAAGGGGACGGGAGGCCGAACCCGGGACAGCGTCGCCACTGCTCGGTCGGCGTCCGGGGACGCTGGCGATTTCGGCGCGTCCGGCGCGGGGTATCACCGCCGCGTTCTTCGCCGGGCCGAAATCGCCAGCGTGGCCACTATCGACCGTTCGGTGCCGTCTCCCGTCGGATTCTCTCCGGCCGTACCCACCACTGTTCGGTCGGACCCGGATAAAGTTTTCCAACTAAGGTTTCAGAAGAGCAAGTTAGTTTGTTCTCACTCGCCCGCCTCGTGGACCTTCTCGCCGTGGTTCAGCCGCGAGGCGATGGAGAAGGTCTGCTCGGCCGACCGGCGCGTCGGGAAGTGAGCCGCCATGTAACGGGCGGTGGCGACGAGGTGGACCCGCGCCCGGTCGGGGTCCTCCGCGAGGTCGAACTGCTCGAAGGCCGCCTCGACGTTCTGGAGCGTGTGGAAGTTCGCGTCCTCCCGGAGGAGCGCCTCGCCGAGCGCTCGCTTGAGTTCGTCGGGGGCGCCGCCGTCGGCGAGGTGGGCCGCAACGAGTCGGCCGGCGGCGTTGACCTCGCCCTCCTCGTCGAAGGTGTCGAGCAGCGCCTCCCGGACGTCGTCGGGCGCGTCGACCTCGCTTCCGTCCGGAATCGGAATCGGCGGCGTGTTGAGGAACCGGTCGAGGTAGACGCTCATCGCGCCCGCGAACGCACCGCGGTAGGCCGCCAGCCCGGCGGTTCCGGCAGATTCGTCGGACTCGCCCGATTTCTCGGACTCGCCGGATTCGCCCGTCTCCGAGTCGCTCGCCGCGGCGAGCGACTCGGTGCGGAGCGCGGCCTTGTGGACCGCATTGGCGTAGCTGTAGGTGTGGTGGACCGTGTTCCAGTCACTGAACTCGTTGGAGGTGCCGAACTGCGCGACCCGGCGGCCGGCGGCGTGGGCGACCTCGCCGGCCAACTCCGCGGCGGTCGCGCCGTTCTGGACCGCCGCCTTCATCGCGGTGACGACCTCCTCGGGGTCGTCGCTGAGCAGGGTTTCGACGAAGCCGTTCGGGTCGTCCCAGGTTTCGTCGGCGCCGTCTTCGAGCAGGTCCGGCAGTTCGTCGTAGGCGTCGAAGACGAGTTCGGCCACGTCGTCGGGTTGGCGCCACGAGGAGAGTTCCTCCGAGCGGGTGGCCCGGGTCAGTCGGGGAATCACGCTCGGCAGTATCTCGTCGGCGCGCTCCCAGCCGACGTGGTCGAGCGACTCGCAGGCCTTGTTGACGAAGTCGAAGGTGTGGCCCGCGTCCATGTAGAGGTGGTCGGTCGCGGCCGAGTAGAGCAGGTCGGCGACCCGCTCGGGTTCGAGCGTCTCGACGGCGGTCCGGAGACACCGCTCGGCGCCGTCCTCGTCGCGGACCTCGACGCTCTCGCGGAACCACTCTTCGAGGCGCTCGGCCGAGACGTCCCGGGTCGAGAACGAGGGCTGGTCGAACCGCGGCGGTTCGCCCTGGCAGTCCTGGGCGACCCGCGAGAGGCCGACGTACAGTGCGCGGTTGCGGTCCTCGGGCCGCAGGGCGTCCAGCAGGTTCGCCATCGCCGACAGGATGGTCAGCCCGGAACTCCAGCCGTCGGCCCGGTAGGTCGCGCCGAACGCCAGGCCCGCCCGGAGCGGGTCGGTGTAGGGCACGTCCTCATCGGCCAGGCCGAGGACCGACTTCGCGACCACGAGTTGGAGGCTCTCCTCCAGCCCGGTTTCGAGCCGGTCGCTCCAGTGTTCGACCGGCGGGAGGTCGGGTTCGGGGTACGGGTCGACGTACACGTCGCCGTCCCGGACCTCGACGGGGAACGTCTGGACGTCGTCGGCCCAGGGGTCGAAGGTGTCGCCGCAGGAGAGTTCGAAGCGGGCGTGATGCCAGTGGCAGGTCAGGATTCCCTCGTCGACGGTGCCCTCCGCGAGTGGAAAGCCCATGTGCGGACAGCGGTTGTCCACCGCACGGAATTCCCCTTCGTGGTAGAACAGCGCGAGCGCGCGATTGCCGGCCCGCGATATCAGTCGCCCCTCTTCGCGGAGTTCGTCGGCGTCGGCCACCTTCACAAGGTCGGAGTCGGACTGCTCGGTTGCCATGTGCGAACGATACCCACGAGCCCACAAAACGGTTCGCTGAAACCGATTCCTGTAAGGAGTAGTTCAAGAACTCGGCCAGCGCTCGCGCCGGCTACCCGAGCAGCGCCAGCAGCGTGACGAACGCGCCGGCCGCCGCGAGACAGCCCGCGAGAACCTTCGTGGACGCGACGGAGAACCGACTGGGTTCGACCGCACCGAGGTCGCGAGTACTCCCGAGCGCGTCGAGTCGCTCCTCGAAGCGACTGATCGCCTCGGCGTGCCGGACGCCGAGTAGTCCGCCCGCGGTGATCGCGAGTCCGACGAGGACGCCCAGTGCGTCTGCCATACCGACGCGTTCGCGGGCCGAGTGAAAATCGTTCCGTCTCGTCAGGCCGCCTCCTGCAACTCCTCGTAGCGCTCCTCGAACCGGCCCTTACAGGACGAACAGCAGAACTGGTAGAGGTCGCCGTCGATGCGGGCCGACTCGCCCTCGCTGGTGACGGTGTTGCCGCACTCGTCGCACTCCATCGCGAACTCCACGTTCCGTGGCTGGGGGTACCACGCCGAGTCGACGAGCAACTGGACGTCGTACTCCCGGAGCGCGTCGGTCTCCAGCACGTCGTCCAACAGGGGTTCGACCGCGCCCTCCTGCAAGCGGGCCTGGAAGACGACCTGCCCGTCGGCGGTGACGAAGACGTGCTCGACGCCTTCTATCTCTTCGACGCCCGCCCGAACGTCGCCGACCCGGCCGGGTTCGGCGTGAAGGGTCACCAGCACCGCCACGCCGTCGGCGAGCATCGAGCGGTCCAGGTCGACGGTGAACCGCCGGATGACTCCGAGGTCCTTCAGCCGGTCGATGCGGTCCGAAACCGTCGGCGGAGAGAGGTCCACCGCCGAGGAAATCTCGTTGTACGGTCTGCGGCCGTCGGTCACGAGCAGTCGGAGGATTTCGAGGTCGGTTTCGTCGAGTTCGCGCATTATCACTCGTTTGTCAGTCCAGCATAGAAACAGTTTTCGCACGCGTCCGGGACCGAGCCGTCGGAATCAAACGGTTCGTGCGAACCCGGTCGCGGCCCGCGATTCAGTCGTCGGCGGCGACCTCGGGGTCGGGGTCGGCGGCGGCCCGCGCGTCGCGGGCAGCCTCGATTCGCTCGGCGACGTCGACGACCCGGCCCGTCTCGGCGGCCTCGTAGGCCGCCTCGGTCAGCGCGGTCACCCTGAGGCCGAACGACCCGGGCACCGACGGGTCGTCGCCCGTCTCGACCGCGCCGACGAAGTCCTCGAGCTTTCGGCGCGCGAGCGTCTCGAAGTCGCGGTCGGCCGCGATATCGGCCTCGTAGGTGACGCCGTCCTCGCAGACGGTCAGGCTCGACCCGTCGTACTCGACGTGGCCCTCGGTCCCCCAGACGACGAGTCCCTCGTCGGGTTCGCCGTTCGTGCCGTCGCCGCTGACCGCGACGCTGGCGGTCAGCGTCCCGCCGTCGCGGTCGAGGACCGCCGCCAGCGCGCTGTTGACGTCGACGTCCTCGCCGCGGTCGTCGACGACCGCGGCGACGCTCCGCGGGGTGGAGTCGGTCGTCCAGAGCAGCGCGTCGAGCAGGTGGCTCCCCGAGTCGTACAGTTGGCCGCCGCCAGAGAGGTCCGGCGCGGTCCGCCAGGTGCCCCGCTGCAGTTCGATCCAGTCCTGGCCGAGGTAGGCGTTGGCGGCGTGGACCTCGCCGATTCGACCCGACGAGATGACGCGGCGGAGTTCCCGGAAGAGCGGGTCGAAGTGGCGCTGGTAGCCGACCTGGAGGACGCGCCCGCGCTCCTCGGCGGTCGCCACGAGGTCGACGGCGTTCTCGACGCCGGTGACCATCGGCTTCTCCAGGAAGACGTCGACGCCCGCCTCGAAGCAGGCGATGGCCTGGTCGTAGTGGAGGGTGTGGGGCGTGACGATGCTCACCGCGTCGAGGTCGTGGGCGGCCAGCATCGCCGCGTGGTCCTCGTAGGACGGCGCGTCGTACGCGGCGTCGAAGCCCTCGCGGGCGTCGGGCGAGACGTCCGCGCCCGCGACGATTTCGACGCCGTCTATCTGGTCGTAGAGTCCGAGTTCGAGTCGTCCGAGCCCGCCGAGACCGACGGCCCCGAGTCGTACTGCCATGGGTCGGCGCGAGGAGCCGTCCGTTGTATGCTTTCTGGTCCGGTGATGGCGCGCTCGGTCCGCGGGCGACGCGACCGACAATCCAAGAGGCTATGCGAACGGAACCGGAAGCCGGTGGCATGTGGCCGTGGGGGCATCTCGCGTTCGGCTATCTGCTGTACTCGGTGCTGGTTCGCGTTCGAACCCGCCGACCGCCGGGTGACGCGGCGACCGTCGCGCTCGCGGTCGGCACCCAGTTTCCGGACCTCGTGGACAAACCGCTGGCGTGGTCGCTGGACGTCCTCCCGAGCGGACGCTCGCTCGCTCACTCGGCGTTCACCGCTGCGTTCGTCGTCTTCGTCGTCTGGGCCGTCCTCCGCCGACGGAACGCCGAAACCGCGGCCGCGGCATTCGGCGTCGGCTACGTCTCGCACCTGGTGGGCGACGCGCTCGACCCCGTGCTCGCCGGCGACTACTACCATCTCGGATTCCTCGGCTGGCCGCTGGTTCCCGCCATCGAGTACCCGACCGAACAGAGCTTCGTCGCCCACTTCCGCGAACTGAGCCTCGGGTCGCTGACGTCGGTCGAAGCGGGGTTCGCCGTCGCGATAACGCTCCTCTGGCTGGTCGACGGAGCGCCCGGAGCGAGGGCCCTCAGAACGATTCCGAAGTGGGCCCGACGAGTGCTGTCGGCCTGAGGTCGAGACCGCCGGCGAGTGCCCACGGGAGAACGGTCACCGACGAACGGTCGTCGACTCTCGGCAACTTCGACCTACTATTTCGAGCCCGAACGCGGTAGTTGCGAGACATCTTCAGGAATTCCAACCGGTGAGCCGAGCGAATCCAAGAGACTATAGCGCTCGTTTGCACGCTGTCGAACTGCATGGCACGCGACGAGAAGGCACGCGACCCCGTAGCGAGGCGCACCTATCTGAAACTCGCTGGTATCGGCATGTTCTCGACGACCTCGGTCACCGCCGGCGGCGGTACCGCCGCGGCCGCCCAAACCGTCGGATACGGCGGCGGCGGGTACGGACTGGTCGCCTACGGCGGCAGCAAACTGGTCGACGCGAACCCCGCCGTCACCGTCGACGGTGCGACGAACGTCACGCAGACCGCCGCGACGCTCGGCGGCGTCGTCTCCGACCTCGGCGGCGCGACGTCGGTGACCGTTCGGTTCGAGTACCGACCCGTCGGGGCGACAGATTGGACGGCGACCCCCGAACAGTCGCTCTCGGCGACCGGCACGTTCGGTCGGCGACTCACCGGACTCGCGGCGGGGTCGGACTACGAGTACCGGGCGACCGCGACCGCCAGCGACGGCGACGCGGCCGCGAGTTCGACGGTGACGTTCGCGACGAAGCGCCACACCCTCGTCATCGACGGCGGAGCGAGTCCCGGGACGTTGAACGACTACTCGTTCGCGGTGAGCGGCGACGTCGAGAAGAGCGCGGAACTCGGGTCGATCCAGGCCAACGACACCGTCTCGGGGAGCACGGTTTCCGGCGAGGTCCTCGCCGGGAAGGACGGCTACCGCTTCACCGGCGACGTGACCGACTTCCGCGTGGCGGGGTCCCCGGCCGTGTACCTCGACGGGGAGCGGGTGGACCCGGCCGACCTCGGCGAGACGACCTACCCCCGCACGCTGGTCGTCGACGGCGCCCGAGCGCCCCGCGAGCGGGCGACCTACGAGGCGACGGTGAGCGGGAAGATAAAGAAGAGCAGTTCGCTGGGCTCGGTCCAGGCGAACGATACCATCGCGGGTGCGACCGCGAGCGGACAGGTGTACGGCGGCAAGGACGGCTACCGCTTCACCGGCGGACTCACGGAACTTCGAGTGGACGGAGCGCTCACCGTCTCGCTCGGCGGCGGTGACGGCGACTCCGCGTCGGCCGGTTCGCTCCCGAACTCGTTCGTCGTCGACGGCACCGGGACGCCGAACCGAAAGGCGACGTACTCGGTCACCGTCACGGGGAGCGTCGAGAAGAGCGGCGAACTCGGCTCGCTCCAGCGGAACGACGTCGTCTCCGGGTCCACCGCCAGCGGGGAGGTCGTCGGCGGCAAGGACGGCTACCGGTACTCTGGCGACGTGACGCGAATCGAGGTCACCGGGCCGGCCGTGATACGGTTCACCGACACGGACGGCTGACCGAGCGAGGCCGGTCGCTCGCGGCGGCGTTCGGTGTCGCCCGATGCTACGCGGTCAGGACGTGCCGGACCTGGACCAGCACGTCCTCTCTGATGGGACGGAACAGCAACAGCAGTCCGAAGTACGTCACCGCCCCGAGGCCCACGACGGCCAGCAGCACCGGCACCGTCCGGATGGTGACCGTCTGCTTGACGCCGAGCAGCAGGCCGGCCATCCCGAGCGCGGCGACCGTCCCGCAGGCGGCCTCCCGGAGCGGCAGTTCGATGGTCACGAACCGATTCAAGTAAATCGCGTGGAGGACCGTGTTCAGACCGAACGAAACGGACGTCGCGATCGCCGCGCCGACGAGGCCGAACTCGGCTATCAGGACGACGTTGAGGACGACGTTCACCACGATGGCGACGGTCGTCGCGCGCGCGGAGAGGTCGGCGTGGTCGATGGCCCGGAGCGCCCGGCCGAACACGAGGTGGACGGTCTGTATCACCTTCTCGCCCATCAGGATGACGAGGGCGACGGAGGCCACGGTGTACGCCTCGCCGAAGACGATGCCCAGAATCTCCCGCGAGAACAGCGCGGTGCCGGCGAACGCCGGGATGGCGATCAGCAGTCCGGGCGTGAGCGCGACGGGGAGTATCGACTCGATTCGGTCCGTCGCCTTCTGTGCGCTCCACTCGCTCACCTGGGGGAAGATGGTCAGCGCGACGGACTCGCCCGCCAGAATCACGACCATCGTGACGAGCCAGGCGATTTCGTAGCTGCTCACCGCCGACTTGGGGAGGAACACCGCGAGTATCAGCAGGTCCATCCGACTGTAGAAGTGCTTCCCGATCCCCGAGACGACGTCGAACTTCGCGTAGGACCAGAGTGACGAGGCGTGTCGGCGGGTCGGTCTTCGGAAGCCGAGCGTCGTCTTGGAGGCGCCCCAGACGACCGTGACGACGAAGCTCAGGAGGAGCCCGTACACGAGCGCGTACACGTCCAACCCCACCGCCAGCAGCGGAACACCGATGACGACCCAGCCGGCGTCGCGGAGGAACTGGAGCGCGTAGGTTTCGCCGACGCGCAGTTCCCCTCGGAGCACCCTGAGCGACAGGTCGGCGAGTTCCTGCAACACCAGCGTGGCCGCGAGGTAGTACGCGAGCGGTACCCCGAAGTAGGAGTTGAGGGTCGACCGGAAGACGAGGATGGCCGCGACGACCACCGCCAGCGGGGCCAGTTTGAGCAGGAGGCCCGACGTGTACACCTCGTCCGGGGCTTCCCCCTCGCTGAGACGTTTCTCGACCGCCGCTCGGAGCCCGAAGTCGGCGGGCGTGGCCAGGATGCCGAGCACCGCCTGGAACAGGAAGAAGCTCCCGAGGACCCCCGCGCCCAGTTCGCGGGCGACGACGACGGTTCCCGCGAAGGTGACGACCGCGCCGACCGTCTTCGCGCCGAAGAGCTTGAAGCCGGCCTTTATCAGGTCCATGGTCGGACTCCGGGCGAAGTGTCGCCGTTCGTCGCTCTGACCCCACTCAGCCCTGGCCGCGCACCCCCCCGACCGGTCGTCGCGTCCGAAGACGAGCTCCGGACGCGCGAGATCGCGCGATCCGGCGGAGAGAGCGCCCTCGATTCGGAAATCATCCGTCTCAGTTACACCGACATCCTACAAAAGGAGTCTGCTAACACGGGTCCGTTACACCGCTCAACGCGCGCCGCGCGCGACCGTCGAGTCGAAAGGGAGGTCGGGTCGGACCCGACCTCGCGGGCCGGTCGCCCGTCGTCGGCGCTCGCGCGGCTACAGGACCGCTTCCCACGACCACTCCAGGTTGTTCGCGCCCGCCGGCGGTGCGGCGTCGTAGTGGACCGTGATGGCGGTTCCGTCGGTCGTCAGGTGGTCGACGCGCCCCGCGGCCGGAGTCTTCGCCATCACCCGCGGGAAGCGCGGTTCGTCGACGAGTCCGTGTTCGATGGAGAACGAGGTCGTCGAACCGTCGCCGCTCGCCGTCGTCGTGCCGCGGGTGAGCGTCCGGTCGGCCGACCCGCCGTTGAAGCAGACGTCGAAGTAGTCGCCGTCGCGCGGTGGGTTGCTCTCGGGGTCCCAGCCGGTGACCCCCGACGCCAGCCAGCCCCGGGCGAAGACGTAGTTCCTCGCGCCCCACCCGTAGGAGATGGCCGCCGACCCGTTCCCGTTC
Organism: Halorussus vallis; assembly: GCF_024138165.1. Taxonomy (NCBI): domain Archaea; kingdom Methanobacteriati; phylum Methanobacteriota; class Halobacteria; order Halobacteriales; family Haladaptataceae; genus Halorussus; species Halorussus vallis. The sequence continues at coordinate 272,635 of NZ_CP100001.1, forward strand.
AGCCCGGTCGCGACCAGGTACGAGTCCTTGAACTCGGAGGTGCTACCCAGGTTCAGGCCGTACCCGCCGTTGTGGCTGGCGTTCGCGGCGTGGATGGTGATCTCGTGACCGTCGAGCTTCGCGCCGTCCCCGTTCCACTCGGAGGTGTACAGCTCTCCGATGGTGACCGGTCCGCCGTCGATCACGACGCCGGTGTGGCCGGTGTTGGAGCGCTTGCCGAGCCCGCGGGCGAACAGCTTTCCGACGTGGGCGGTCTCCTTGATTCGGAGCGACGAGGGCGCGCGACCCCCGGCCACCTTCACGTGGTCGGCGAGCAGTTCGCCCGTCACTTCCGCCTCCTCGTTGTCGACGTAGATGTAGGACGCGCGGCCGTTCGCCTCGTGGAGCTGGGGCGAGTCGCTGCTGTACCCGTGGAGGTAGAGGTCGTCGTAGTAGTTGCTCCACTCGGGCGCGGCGTCGCTCATCCAACCGCGCTTCAGGTGGTCGGCGGATATCGCCCAGATCTGGGAGTCGTGCGGGCCGCGCCAGACGATTCCGTGGTCGTTCGCGCGCCACGTCCGAATCTTGACCTGCGCTTCCGGGAGGTTGGTGAAGTCCCACGTCCCGCCGGCCTGCGTCCCGCACTCCGAGTAGAACGCCACGCCCTGCGTCCGGTCGACCTGCGTCGGGCGACCGCCGAGCCCCCCGACGGAGTACCCCTTCCCGTAAAAGGCGATACCGCTAATAGGGTGGCCGTCGACCGAGGTGGTTTCGCTGCCGGTGTTGTTCGCCCGGTTTCCGTCGACGTGACCGTAGAATCCGAAGTTGTACGGGACGGTGCCAGACGCGGTACCCGCCTGCCACGTGTTCGTCCCGGTCAGCGAGTCGAAGTCGCGGGACTTGACGGCGCACGTGTTGGACCCGTCGGCGAGTTTCAGGTTGGCGATCAGGTGGACGTTCGAGCGGAGGACGACCGGGCTGGAGACGGTGACCGTACTGCGCGGTCCGACGACGTAGGCGACGCCCATCGGCGCGACGTCTTCGTGGGCGTTCGTGATGAGAGCGTTTATCGCGGCGGCGTCGGCCGACTCGTCGAACGAGAGGACGGGTTGACCGCTCGCGGCGTCGCCGATGGCGCCCAGCCTGGACCACTTCGTCCCGTCGCCGAGGTACACCGTGCCGGTGTCCGTCGCGAGGAATTTCGCGCCGTCCTTCGGCGCGTAGGTGTCTCTGTTCGCTTCGCTATCCCGAATCTCGACGTCGGTGTCAAGCTTCTCGAAGTTGCGGTTGAGCGGGACGTGCCAGTCGGCCGACCCCTTCTGCGGCGTGTTGTATTCGTGGTTCGTCATCTAATTTCGTGTTCGGATACTCTCTGAGGATTGTTCGGTCGCTTTTTACTGCGTCCTGAGTAGGCGCCGATTCTGAACTACAGTACTTAGTGTTTTTCAATTTGAAGGAGTAGTTTTATATGGTATCGTGGAAGGCCGGTCGGTCCGCCTCGGTACTGTAAGCACAAGAGGTACTAAGACACTCGGCGACACTGAGAGCCGTGACCGCCGAAGCGACGAGCGACGCTCGAGACCGGGTCGTCTCGGTCACCCGCACCCTCGCGATGCTGGGGCCCGTCGTCGGAGCGGGCGCTATCGTCTCGCTCCTCCTGCTCGGGCAGACCGCACTCGCCGTCCTCGGCTCGTACGCCGCCGCCCCGCTCTGTCTCGCCCCCGTCCTCTACAGGTTCGCGAACGACGACTCGCCCGTCGAACTGGTACGACGGATACGGTTCTCCCGGCGCGCGTTCGCCATCGTCCTGTTGTTCGGTCTCAGCGCCGCGCTGTTGATGGCCAAGGCCGAACCCCGACCGCGGGCGTTCTTCGTCACGCTCGCGTTCGTGAACGCGCTCGCCGTGTCGTACTCCGTCGTCCGCTCCCGAGTCCTGCTGCCGCTGCTCGCGCTCACCGCGACGAGCCTGGTCTTCCACCTGTCGACCACGCTCACGAACGCGCTGTTCATCGGCGCCGGGGACACGATCTGGATGTGGGCGGCGGCCGAGCTATCGGCCCGGAGCGGCGAGTTCACGACCCTCGCGGGGTACGACTCGTTTCCGAGTTTCTTCGTGCTCGTGAAGGTGGTGGGAGAGGTCACGTCGCTCTCGCCCAGGACGGCGCTGTTCGTGACGTCTGCGGTCATGTACGTCGCGGTCCTCTGGATACTGACCTGGCTGACGGACAAACTGGACATCGTCGACACCCGGTACACCCTCGTCCCCGCCTACGTCCTGACGCTGACCTACGAGTTCCACTACATCGGACTCTACTCGTTGCCCAGGTCCATCGTCTCCGAACTCTCGTTGCTGCTCGTCGGACTAATCGCCATCGTGGTCGTCCGCCGGGCGGGACTCAACCTCCAGTACAACGTGCTGGCCGGAATCCTCGTCCTTTCGATACCCCTGTACCACAAGGTCGGCTCGTTTCTGGTCGTCCTCGTCCTCGCCCCGTTCCTGGTGTTAGACCGGGTCGTCGGCCGACGCCTCGGCGACGCAGCGGACGGTTCGCGGTACCTGTACAACGCCGCGGCGCTGCTGGTCGTCCTCGTGGGAATCCAACTGTACCTCGTCTTCCAGACGGGCCTCCCCGCGTACTTCGTGGAACTGGTGCAGGCGAACCTCCATCTGGGGAGCCTGTTGGGCGACACGAGCAGCGAGAGCTCCTTCGCCTTCGCGTCGCCGTACGGCCTGCTCTCGACGTTTCTCGGGAGTAGTTTCGTCCTCGCGTTACTGATGACGGGCGCGTTCAAGGTGACCGGCGACCTGCGGCGCAGCGTCGCCGTGGTGACGCTGGGCGGGGTCGTCCTCGCGCCGTTCTACTTCCCCGGGCCGCTCCAGTTCCTCCTGCTCAGAATCGGCGTCCAGCGCGTCGCACAGTACGCCCTCTATCCGGTCGCGCTGGTCGCGGCCATCGGGTTCGTGGGGCTCGTGCGAACCCGTTCGGGCACCCTCGTGGCCGTCGTCTTCGTGGTCGCGGTGCTCGCCGGGACGGTGACGTACTCCAACGACATGTACACGCGCGACAATCCGATCAAGCAGACGGGAACCTACAGCAACTACTTCACGGAGTCCGAACGCCAAGCGGTCGAGTTCGCGCTCCGGCACACCGACCGAGTCACCAGCGACCGACAGACGGTGAGCTACCTCGAGTACACGGATCTCGTCGGCCGGAAGACCGGGCGGTCGTACGGCTCCGAGGTGGTGACGGTCGAGAACGCGAGTTCGTTCTGCGACGTGCCCATGCTGGTCAGGAACGGCGAACTGGAGCAGCGAGGCTACCTGATACTGCCGCTGGCGAGCGACCGGACGTTAACGGACTGGGCGAGCGTCGAGGGCGGGTACGTACGCTACCGGTCGACGACCGCCATCCCGTGCTGGTCGGCCAGCGACACGGTGTACGACTCGGGGTCGGTGACGCTCACCCGACCCCCGGGCGTCGAATCGAACGCCACGGCGGTGACGCGATGAAATCGACTCGTTTCCGGCCGCTGCTGGTCGCCACGGCGTCCAGGATTCCGAGCGACCTGGTCGGCGTGCTGTCGCTCGTGGTCCTCACGAACGTCGTCGTCTTCGTTCCGGAGTCCCCCGGGCGGTTGCTCCCCCTCGTCGTCGGCCTCCCGTTCACGCTGTTCGCGCCGGGATACGCGGTGGTCGCCGCGCTCTTCCCGAGACGCGGCGATGTCCGACTGTCCCGACCGACCCGGCGGACCGACCGGGAGCCTCCGGCCGGTCGCGGCCGGCGCGCGGAGGCCGCCTGCGTCGACCGGGTCGCGCTCTCGGTCGGACTCAGTTTCGCGCTGGTCCCCCTCGTCGTGCTCGCGTCGAAGTACGCGGGGTTCGAGGTCGCGCTCCGCCCGATAGTCGCGTCGCTGAGCGGTTTCACGCTACTCGCGACGGCAGGGGCGACCTATCGCCGGCTGGCGCTCGACCCGGCCGAACGCTTCCGGCTTCCGCTCAGAGCGTGGTTCGAAACGGTCCGAGCGGGGGTACGCACCCCCGACACCGCCGCCGATTTCGCCGCGACGCTCCTGGTGGTCGTCGGCGTCGTCGCGCTCGTTGCCACCGTGAGTTACGTGGGGGCGTTCTCCCCGACCGGCCAGTCGTTCACCGAGTTCTACGTGCTCGACGGGAACGACACCGACGAACTCGCGGCCGACGGGTCCCTCGCCGGCGGGGGCGACGGTGAGCGGCGGACGCTTCGAATCGGCATCGCGAACCACGAGAGGAGTCGAGAGACGTACACCGTCATAGTGCAGCGCCAGCGCGTTTCGGTGACCGACGACGGGGTCGTCCCGCGGACGACGCGAACGCTCGGACGGTACCGGACGACGGTGGAACCGGGAGCGTCCTCGGTGCGCGCCTACGACGTTCCGCAGGCGGAGGTGAACGGGAGCGGTCGCGTGCGGCTCCGACTGTTGTTGTACCGCGGCGCTCCGCCCTCGAAGGTGAGCGGAGAGACGGCGTACCGCGCGCTCACGCTGTGGGCCGCAGACTCGAACGCGAGCGCCGCCGGCCGACCGGCTACGGAGACGGTCGGCGAGTAGTCGAGACGTGCGCCGCGGACGAACGGACGTGTCGTGAACGGCTACGCGTGCCGCAAAACTCCGTGCTGTAGACGAAAGAGTCGTGCCGAAGACGAGGACGTGAGCGCGAGACGGGGACGCCCCGACTACGCGCGACCGCTACTTTCGGGGGCCACCCGCCGTCGCGGCGACGGTTCGCCGGCCAGCATCCGGTAGTACTCGTCGACGGCGGCGTCCTTCGTGAAGTGCTCCTCGAATGCGGCCCGGGCGTTCTCCCCCTGTCGGCTCGCCAGCGCCGGGTTCTCTCGCCACCGGCGAACCGTGTCGACCAGCGCGTCGACGTCGCCCTGCGCGACGTGGTGGCCCGCGTCGAACTTCTCGACGAGTTTCGACTCGTCGTCGTAGGGCTGAGCCACGACGAGCACGGGACGACCCGCGGCCATTGCGGTGTACAGTTTGCTCGAGACGCAGACGCCTTCGAACCCCTCCCGGACGGCGACGACCGACACGTCGCCGGCCGTCAGGCTGTACGGGAGGTCCTCCCAGTCCTGATACGGGAGGAACCGGACCGAGTCGCCCCTGACCCCGTAGCGCTCGGCGAGCGAGACTATCGTCTCCTTGTTGTCGCCCTCGCCGATGATGAGGAACCGAACGTCCTCGTCCTCGAAGCGGGTCGACGCCTCGACCAGCGTCTTGAGGTCGTGGAACTCGCCGATGTTCCCCGAGTAGAGCACCGTGAAGGAGTCCGTGAGGTCGTGCTGCTCGCAGAACCAGTTGTCCTCCTTCGCCATCGGGGTGATGAACTCCTCGTCGGCCCAGTTGTGGATGAGCCGGATCTTGTCGGCGTCGAGGCGGTAGTCGGCGTTGCGCTGGATTCGCTCGGACATGAGCGGTCCGTTCGAGACGATGTGCTTCGCCCGCCGGTAGGACGCGACGGTGAGCCGCGACCAGAGTCGGTCGAGGAGGCCGCCTTCCTTCAGGTAACCCAGTTCGGTCGCCTGGTCGGGGTAGAGGTCGTAAGCGACGTATGTGTACTCCCAGCCCCGTATCCAGCACGCGAGCGAGACGGCGATGGGGAGCAACGGGGTGATGGAGACGAATATCACCTCGCGGTCCTCTGGCGCCTCGTCGAACAGCAGGACGAAGAACGTCCATATCGTGAAGACCGACCAGTTGAACAGCCGCCGCGGGAGCGACGACTGGCGGACCTGCGGCGCGCGGATTCGCTCGATTCGGACACCCTCGTGGAACGACGTCCGGGGCTGTCGTTCGTTGTCGCCGCTGTGGTAGTTTGGTTGGCCCGTGTAGACCGAGATGGCGAGTCCGCGCTCTCGAAGGCCCACGGCGAGGTCCATCATCAGTTGGCCGGTCGACGCGGTGTCCGGATGGAAGTACTCCGTGACGAGTACGAACTCCGTGTGTTCGTCCGACATCGTGGTTATCGCTCGTGGAGCAGCGTCTCCAGGTTCGCCCTGACGTACTCCTTGTCTCGGTTACTCGTGTACCAGTCGAGTGTGTTCGCGATACCGTCCGAGAGCGTGTACTCGGCCTCCCAGCCGAGGCGCTCGTTGGCCCGGGTCGTGTCGGCCGCGCGGTGTCGGACCCCGACGGGTTTGTCGGTCAGGTAGTCGATACTGTCGGGTTCCCAGTCGAGGTGGTCGAATATCTCCTCGACCGCCTCGTTGATGCTCACGTAGCGGCTGATTCCCGCGTTGACCGCGGACCCGTCGGTGATGTTCTCGCCCGCGAGCCTGAGCGCTCTCGTGATGTCCTTCACGTAGGTGAAGTTGCGCGTCTGTTCGCCGTCACCCCATATCTGGAACGGGTCCTGCTCGGCGTAGGCCTTCGCCATCAGCGCGACGATGGCGTGGGTTTCGTTCTCCCGCGGCCCGTAGGCGGTGAAGATGCGGACCGACGCGGCGTCGATGCCGTACTGCTCGTGGTGAGCCTGGAGCGACCGCTCGCCCATCAGTTTCGCCCAGCCGTACACCTCGTCGGCGTAGGCGCCGCCGCGCTCGTCGAAGCTGATCATGTCCTCGCTCAGCCGGCGCTTCTCCTGCTGGATGTCCGTGGGGTACGTGCAGGCGCTCGACGCGAAGACGATTCTGTCGACGCCGTTGTTCGCCGCCGTCTCGAAGACGACGTTGTCGAGCGCCATGTTGGTCGCGCAGAACGCGGGGTAGTTCGAGATGTACCCGCGGCCGCCGTGGTCGGCCGCCAGGTGGAACACCGTGTCGACGTCCCGGGTAGCTTCGTCGGCGAAGGTCACGTCCTTCAGGTTCCCCTCGAATATCTCGACGTCCTCCGCGACGGCCGAGAGGTTCTCGCGGCGCCCGCTGGAGAAGTCGTCGGCGACGCGGACGTCGGCGCCGGCCGCGACCAGGTCCTCGACCAGGTGCGAGCCGATGAACGACGCGCCGCCGGTGACGAGGACCCGCTCGTCGGACCACTCACCCATCGGTTTCACCCCCCGACTTCGAGCGGGAGTAATCCAGCGCGGTCAGCGACATGAACTTCAGGTGGCGCCACCCGTCCCGGAAGCTGTGGAGCGTCGCGTCGCCCTCCCGCTCGTGGTAGACGATGGGGACCTCCTCGATTCGGAGTCCCTTCGCCGCGGCCTCCATGATCATCTCGCTCGCGAACTCCATCCCGCCGCTCCGGAGGTCGAGTCGGTCGAGGGCGTCCCGCCGAATCGCACGGAACCCCGAGTGGGCGTCGGTGACGCCCGCGTCGAACAGCATGTTCAGAATCGCGGTCAGCAGCGGATTCCCCACGTACCGGTGGAGCGCCGGCATCGCGCCCGGTTTGATGTCGCCGGCGAAGCGACTGCCCAGGACGAGGTCGGCCTCGTCCAGTATCAGCGGCAGCAGTAGCTTCGGGAGGTCCTCGAAGTCGTAGGTCGTGTCGGCGTCCCCGATGACGATGTAGTCGCCACGGGCGTGCTCGAAGGCGTACTTGTACGCGTTGCCGTAGCCGTTGGCCGGCGGTTTGACGACGGTGGCGCCGTACTCCCGAGCGACGTCCGGCGTGCGGTCGGTCGAACTGTCGCTCACGATGACTTCGAGGTCCATCTCGATGACTTCGCCGGCACGGCGAATGCGGTCGAGGCACTCGGCGATGCCGTTCTCCTCGTTTCGTGTCGGCAGGACCACGCTCAGCGTCGGAGATGTGCGCTCTGTGCTTCCGGGCGTCCTCTCCTGCGCGGCATCGGGAACGACCTCCCTGACGACTCGCCGGAGCGGTCCCGAGCCGTCGCGGTGCTGGGGTTCGGATGCCATGTTACCTGGTCACCCCAGCAGACGGTTGGGTCGATACTGTCGGCGACCCGCAGCGGACGCACACGTACTGCGACTCGACCGTTTCGACCGCCGGCGCGTTACAGTCGATACACTTGACGGCGGCCGCCCGGACGTCCTTCGGGAAGCGGTCACGACCCATCCTGCCACCTCCGGGGGCGCGCTCCGCGGTACGTTCTATCGTTCGACTCGGTTCTCGACTGGCCAGTTCGGCTCGCGCCTTTTGACACCATCAATCCCACCTCCATACGTACACCAACACACGGACGATGAACCGGATAGGGTCATCGCGTGACGTGCTCGCCACGCGCTGGATTCTCATACTAAAACGTGTCGTCCATACGAGCCGACGGGATTTCACGACGGGCGTCGGATAGGTTTGAACTGGTACGATTATACATCGACACCTCGTCACACTCCCGCGTCCAATGGCGGGGCAACAGCAGTCGCCAACCGAACTCTTCGGACTGGTGAACCAGCGGTACGCGTTTCTCGCCGCGCTCGACGAGGCCGTCTACGCGAAGCGCGACCTCGTCGACGAACTCGACGTCTCGCGGTCGACGGTCGACCGAGCGCTCCGCGAACTCGAGACGGCCCAGCTAGTGACGACGCAGGCCGGACGGTACGAGATCACCCTCTACGGCCGGACGCTCCTGGCGTGCTTCGAGTCCGTCATCGACACGACCGAACACGTCCAGCGAGCGAAACCCCTGTTGGCGCTGTTGCCCCCGGACGTCGACTTCGAGTTCAGCCTCCTCCTCGACGCCGAGGTCCAGGTCGTCGCCGAACCAGGACTCCACACGCCGGCCACGCGCATCGCGGAGTTGGTCGAAGGCGCCAGCCGAATCCGGGGCCTGGCGTACGCCCACACGTCGCTCGTCGGAATCGACCTCTTCGAAAAGAAGATTCTGGTCGAGGGGACGGAGACGGAGTTCGTCCTCCACGAGAGGGTCTACGAGTCGCTGGTCGAGCGTCGTCCCGACCTGGTGGCCGACGCCACGGCGTGCGATTGCTTCTCGGGATACGTCGTTCCGGACCTCCCGTACGGCCTGTTGCTGCTCTCGACCGGGGGGAGAGACACCCTGTGTCTCGTCGTGTACGGCCCGAACCGACAGCTGAAAGGAGCGATCATCAACGACGCGCCGCGGGCGGTCGCGTGGGGCCGGAACGTGTTCGAACGCTACCGGGCCGAAGGGATACCGCTCGACGCTGGATGACCGCGACCGGACTCGGACACTGACCGAACGACACCGCCGAGAGCGTTCGAGGCGTGCACGACGCCGACCGCCGGGTCAAACGGTCGCTTTCGCTCTGGGCCGCGACGCCGGTCGCTCCTGGACCGACGTCGAACGTCCGATGTGGAGCGCGTTCAGTTGCCGGACTCGGCCTCGGCCGCGCTCTGAATGCGTCGATTGATATCCTCGATGGTGCGCTCCTCCAGTCCCCGCGTCGCCAACCGACCCTGAACCAGATCGAGCAGGTTCAACTCCCGGAGGAGTCGACGGGCGTCGTCCCGGTCCAGGTCCAACACCCGTTGGACCTCGTAGAGCGTCTTGGCGTCTCGGGCAGCCGACTTGACCTGCGAGAGCGTCACGTGCTCGGGGAGGTCGACGACGCTATCGGCGGCCGAATCGTCGACCGAGTCGCCGTCGCACGGTGTCGGCTCGCTCGCCTCGGTGTCCGTCGTCCCCGCCGGCCGAACGGCGTCCTCGTCCTCCCGCGATGCGTCCTTCGAACCCCTGTTTCCGTCCGCCGCGAACACCATCACGTCCGAGGTCGACGGTCGAGGCGACCCGAAGGCCGACCGTTCGGACTCGGATTCCCGCTCGTTCGACCCTCCGCCAAGCGCCGGAATCGAATCGGGGTCCATCTTGAGCAGGCTATCGGCCGAGATGCGTCCGGACTGCGACGCGGGTTCGTGGATGCCGTGCTGTATCATGTACCGACGGACCGTCTGAGAGGTGACGTCGACGTCGAGCGCCTCGGTCATCTCGGCGAACGTCTCGTGGGCCTCGTATACCTCGCGGAGGCGCTCGGGGTTTCGGTACGCCGGGAGGTCCGACGGCTCACCGCCGCCGGCCGCGGAGTCGTCGTCGGCTTCTCGAGAGTCGTCGGGGTCGGCGTCTTCCGCTCCGACGGTCGTCCAGGATTCCGCGTTCGGCGCCGCCCGCGAGGAGCGAGACGAATTCGACCGCGCTCCTCCGCCGCGAGTCGCCGCGGCGCGGTCGGCGGTGGCATCGCGGTCGGCGGTGGCGTCGACGCTGGCACGGAATTCGACGCGAAGCGAGCCGTCGTCGATCAATCGGACGTCGTCCGGGACGAGGGTCACGCCGTTCGGAACCGTCTCGGGGCGAACGAACGGGAACTCGAATCCGAGCATTACGCTCAACTGTTCACCGTCGAAACACTCGTTACTGTAAGGAACGACCGTCGTTAAGTTCACACAGTCGTTACTAGTTCCTAGTAGTTCGACGTCTTCAAGGAAATCCCCCATCTCCCGAAACGCGGTACTTGCGCCCGTCATTGCCTAATTCACTTCACACTGGTGGAACGTCATCCTCCAAAAACCCGTCCGACCGTTATCGTGTTCAAGAGCTAGTATTCCGCTACCCCCGCGATTCGAGGGAAACGAGAGTTTTGCAAGCGGAGATTAGCGCCTTGAACGCCGCCGTAGCGGCCGAGTAACGCGTTCTTTCCGGAGAGTATTCGGAATTTCACCGCGGAATTCGGCGGTTCCGTCTGTTCACGTGCCAACCCTCGCGTCGGGTGGCGACCTCGGACGCGCCGTGGCGCTCGCCTGTCGGTCGGCCGAGAGTACGTGTCGCGTCATCTTCCGAGAATACGTTTGTCGCGTTATGGGCGCTCGTACCCGGCCTGTGACCTGTTCTTCTCCGCCCAATATGCCTAACTTTGGCCGGGACGACTTCCTCACAAGGGACTGGTACGATGGGGGAAATTGCAGTCATCCACATGGATCTGATGTCCAAAGGTGGAGGCGAAGCCGTCGCGATGAACGTCCTCGAAGCCCTGCAGGAGGACCACGACGTGACGGTGCTGACCTTGACCGACCCGGACCTGGAGGAACTCAACGACTACTTCGACACCGACGTCGACGAGGCGGCCCTGACCGTCGAACGGGCGGGCCGCCTCGCGCCGTGGCTCAACGAGCGGTTCGGGCTGAAGTACTACATCCTCCAGAACGCGCTGCTGGGCCGGTACGCCAGCAGGCGGGCCGACGACTTCGACCTGCTCGTCAGCACCATCAACGAACTCGGCCTGGAGGCCGACTCGGTCCAGTACATCCACTTCCCGTTCGACTGGACGGTGAGCGCCGAGAACCGCGAGCACATCTTCCACCCGACCGTCGAGGAGGACTCGCTCTACGAGCGGTTCGCCACCCGGGTCGCGGGCGTCGACCGGGCCGACATCCAGTCGAACGCACTACTGGCGAACTCGGGGTGGACCGCCGACGTGGTCGAGGACGCCTACGACACCCGCCCGGAGGTGCTCCACCCGCCGATAGACACCCGCGAGTTCGAGAACCGGCCGTGGGACGAGCGCGAGGACGGCTTCGTCACGGTCGGGCGCATCGAGCGGAGCAAGCGCATCGTCGAACTCATCGAGGTGATCGAGGGAGCCCGCGAGCGCGGCCACGACACCCACCTCCACGTCATCGGCCCGACGGTCGACGAGGAGTACCGCACCGAGGTCGAGGCGAAGGCGGCGGGCCGCGACTACGTCCACCTCGAGGGCGAGATTCCCCGCGACGAACTGGTCGAGCGCATCTGCAACCACAAGTACGGCATCCACGGCAAGCAGTACGAGCACTTCGGGATGGCGGTCGCCGAACTCGCGGCGGGCGGCGCGATTCCGTTCGTCCCCGAAACCGGCGGCCAGCACGCCATCGTCGACGACCGGCCGGAACTCACCTACTCAGACCCCGACGACGCCGTCGAGAAGATTTCGGAGGTCGTCTCGGACCGCGGCCTCCAGCGGGAACTCCGGCGACCGTTCGGCCCGCAGGCGATGAAGCGCCGGTTCGGCCGCGACCGCTTCCGGCGCGAGATTCGCCGCGTGGTCGCGGAGGCGCTCGACCGGCCGGCCGCGGGGGTCCCGGAGGCCGAACTTGCCGCGGAGACGGCGAAGGAACAACCGGCGAGCGGGGACTGATCTCGAACGTGTGAGGCGCAGGAGGAACTCGCGCCAGAGCGCGCCGTGACCCGAGGCTCGTTTCGCGCATCTCCACGGCCGGCGTGGCGCGCGGGGTCGCGGTTTGCGTGAGCAAAGCGAACGCAAGCTCGTCGGAGCGAAGCTCCGACGGTGCCTCGTGTCGCGACCATCTCACGCGAGGGATGACTGAGCGTCCGGAGGACGCGAAGGAGTCGGCTGGGGAGGCGCGTGGCTGTTGCGAGGCGGTTACTCAGTTGTACCGTGTAAGTGGCGGTCGCTGTCGCGGTTGCGCTGGCTGTCGCGGTCGTGCTGGCTGTCACGGTTGCGGTTGGGTGCGGGACTCATTCGAATCGTGCGAGGTGGCGGTACCGTCGTTGTCGTCGCGGAGTGCTACGCGTTGGAGTCGTTATCGTCGTTACCCGACCAGTTCTAGATACCGCGTCTCGGTTTCCTCGACGGTCTGCTCCCAGGTGAAGTGCTCGCGGGCGTGGTCGCGGCACGCTCGGCCCGCCGCCTCGCGCTCGCTCGCCGACAGTCCCGCCCACGCCGCCATCCGGTCGGCGAGCGCCTCGGCGTCGACCGACGGGACCAGCGGGTCCTCGGGCACGCGGTCGTCCGCCGCCAATCCGTCGAGCAGTTCCGTGGTGCCACCGACCGGCGTGGCCACTACCGGCGTCCCCGAGGCCAGCGCCTCCAGCGTCGCCAGCCCGAACCCCTCCAGTTTCCGCGTCGGCAGTACGAAGCAGTCGGCGGTGGCGTAGGCGCTCGGCAGGTCGGCGTCGGGGACGTAGCCGAGGAACGTCACGCGCTCTTCGACGCCCAGTTCGGCCGCGGTCCGTTCCAGCGGTTTGCGGAGCGGGCCGTCGCCCGCGACGAAGAGGTTGGCGTCCGGGCGCTCGGGCGCGAGTCGGGCGAACGCCTGCAGGAGCATCCCGTGACCCATCCGCGGAGAGAGTCGCCGGACCGTCAGGAAGTCGGTCCCGCCGGCTTCCCCGTGGTCGCGGCCCGACCCGTCGCTCGCCACCGTTGTCGTCTCGGCGGGCGACTCAGTGGACGGAGAGGCCGAGTCGCCCGCCATCGGTCCGTAGACCCCGGCGTCGGGCCGGTACCGGTCCAGGTCGACGCCGCCGGGGACGACCGCCGGGTCGGCGACCGGGCCGTACGTCTCGCGGAGTTTCCCGCGCATGAACTCGCTCAGCGCCTGGACCGCGTCGCAGTCGGCCAGCAGTCGGCGCTCGACCCGCCGCCGGAGTTCGACGTTGAGGCGGCGGCGAGGCCCCGACAGGTCGTCCGAACCCGCCGTCCGGATGCGATACTCGGTGGGCCAGGGGCTATGGAAGGTGGCGCTCCGCGGGAGCGAATCGTCGGCCAGCGCGTCGAGCAGCGGGCCGGTCACGGGTCCCTGAAAGCTCAGTAAATCGGGGTCGGGGAGCGCCGCGAGGTGGTCCCAGACCGTCCGAACCGCGTCGGGCAACTGGGCCGCGATTCGCGGCGCCGACTCCTCGGCGACCGAGAGGTCGTAGCGGGCCACGCGGACGCCCGCGACGGTTTCGCGGGCCGGAACGTCCCCGCGGCGGCGGGTCAGCACCGACACCTCGTGGCCACGGTCGACGAGTCGCTTGGCGGTTTCGTGGACGTACCGCCCCGACCCGCCCGACCCGGGGTCCGGGTAGAAGTCGTGCGCGGCGACCAGCACGTGCATCGGGTACGAGAGACGGCGGAGACGGACTACTATTCTTCGGCCGACGGTGAAAGAACTTTAACAACTCCGCGGACAGTCGGAGGTATGTCCCTCCCTCCGAAGCGCTGGGCGCGAGAACCGGTTCCCGTCGCCGCGATACTGCTGTTCTGGAACCTGCTCGCGGTCGTCGCACAGATGCAGAACGTCGGCGGGCCGGTTCGCGACGCCGGAATCGTCATGGCCGCGCTGTACGTCGTCGTCCGCGGCGTCTCGCTCTCCGCGGAGGTGCAACCGACCGTCGCGGCCGACGTCGAGGCGGTGCTCCACGAGAACGCCCGCCTCGCCGTCCTCGCCGGTGCGTGGTTCCTGGGCGCGATAATCGTCTACGCCGGCGACGGGAATCTGTACGCGTACGGCCCGTCGTCCGGGGCCGTCGCCCTCGGGAGTGCGCTCGCCGGTGCGGGTCTGGGCGTCGTCGGCCTCTACGCCGTCGCCGTCGGCTACGCCACCCTCGGCGAGTCGGCTTCGCCGAGCATTGCATCCGACGCTTCGAGCGACGACTGATCGGTAGACCGCTTCTGCGGGTGCACGCACTCGTCGCTCCGAGGCGAGCACAAACCGTCGGGCTCGGACCGACGGTGAAAGAGTTTTAACAACTCCGCGAACAGTCGAAGCCATGACCCTCCCCGCCAAACGCTGGGCGCAGGAAGCGATTCCGGTCGCCGCGATACTGCTGTTCTGGAACGTCCTGTCGTGGCTGTTCACGCTCGACCCCGCAATCGGCGGTACCGTCCGCAGCGCCGGTACCGTGATGGCGCTGCTCTACGTCGTCGTCCGCGGCGTCGTACTGGCACCGTCGGTGTCGGTGCCGATTACGGGCGACGTCGAACCTGTCCTCCGCGAGAACGCCCGCGTGGCGCTCCCGGCGGGCGCGTGGTTCCTCGCGGCGGCCGCCGTCCACCTCCTCGACGGAATCTGGGAGACTGCCGGACTCCCCGGCCTCCACGTCTCGCCCGCAGGATGGATGATGAGCGTGCTCGCAGGCACGGGCCTGGGCGTCGTCGGCCTCTACGCGGTCGCGGTCGGGTACTCCACCCTCAGCGCGGCCGAAGCGTCGGGCGTCGCGCCCGACGCTTCGGGCGACGATTAAGCGCCGGACCGCTCTTCCTTCTCGGTCTCCGAACGCACGTAGTCGTCTATCCACGGCGGCCTGGTCCGGCCGCCCGACCACTCGAAGAGGTGGCGCTTCTCGTTGGCGTAGTAGAGCCGATAGGCGTCGACGTAGTCGTCGGCGTGCCAGCCGTCGGTCACCTGCGGCGGGTCGCCCGGGTCGCCCGGCCAGTCGAGGCCCGCGATTTCGTCGTCGTCCAGCGTCCGGACGGTCGCCCAGCTCCCGTGGACCTTCTCGGGCGGGTGGTCCCAGCGGTGTTTCCACTCCTCGTGGGCCAGTTTTGTGTACTCGTAGAGGTACGCCCAGTTGTCCGGATGGGCGGCCGCCCAGCGCGTGAGCGGGTGGTTCGGGTGGGTGAAGTAGAGGTCGTCGCGGACCTCCGGTTCGCCTTCGGCGTAGCCGTTCAACTGGACCGCGGTCGTGAGCACCATCGCGTTCTCGAAGACCGACGAGGTGACGTGGCGGTCGACCAGCCACCGGACCGCCTGCCCGAGGTCGCGGTCCAGCCAGAAGGCGTTAACCATGTACGTCGTAGGCGTCGAGGGGGCTTAGTGGCGGCGACCGGACCGACGGCAATCAGCGTTTTACCGCTGGCTGTCGTCTATCCTTCGGCAACCATGGCGGAATACGACTTCGAGGGGAAAGTAGCGATGGTGACGGGAGCGGCGCGCGGACAGGGTCGGTCGCACGCCCTGCGGTACGCCGAGAACGGGGCGGACGTGGTGTGTGCCGACATCTGCGAGACGACCGACGAGTCGACGTACGAACTCGGCGACGAGACCGAACTCGACGAGACGGTCCGGATGGTCGAGGAGCGGGGCCAGCGCGCGCTGGGCGTCCAGATGGACGTCTCGGACGAGGCGGAGGTGCAGGCGGGCGTCGAGCACGCCGTCTCGGAGTTGGGCCGCATCGACATCCTCGCCAACAACGCGGGAGTCGCGCCGGTTTCGGGGCTGATGGAGTTGGACGAGGAGACGTGGGACCACGCCCTCGACGTGAACCTCAAGGGGATGTGGCTCTGCTCGAAGTACGTCGGCCAGCACATGATAGAGCGCGGCGAGGGCGGGCGCATCGTCAACACCTCCTCGACCGCCGGGATGGTCGCCTCGCCGGGACTCGGCCATTACAGCGCCGCGAAGCACGGCGTCATCGGACTGACGAAGAACCTCGCGATGGAACTCGCCCAGCACGACGTGACGGTCAACGCGGTCTGTCCGACCGCGGTCGACACCGCGATGGTGGGCGGCATCGTCGAGTCCATCGGCGAGGAGATGGCCGAAATCGCGGAGCAGTCCGGCCCGGACAACGTGCTGGGTGAGATCGTCGAACCGGAGGACGTGAGCGCGGCGTTCATGTGGCTGTCGAGCGACGACGCCCGCTACGTCACCGGCATCGCGCTCCCCGTGGCCGCGGGGGCGACCGCGATTTGAAAGACGCGAAACAGACCGATTCGACCGATTCGAAACCGTTCGGAGGCTTTCGCTCGTGAACTGGCAAGAGTTCGTCGACTACGACAGGAACCGAATCGCATGGTGGCTCTACCTGCTCGCGCTCGGGGTCGGCGTCGTCTACGTCGGCTACTCGTTCGTAGGGATGTTCGTGCTGGGCGTGTTCCTCTACTACGCCGCCCGGCCCATCTGCGACCGTGTCGACGAAGTCGTCGACAACGACGGACTGGCGGCCGGCCTGACGCTGGCGGGCATCGTGACGCCGGTACTGTTCGTCCTCGGCTACGTCGGCCTGGCGGCGCTCCGAGACGCGGCGGCGTTGTCGGGGGCGGAGGGCGTCACGGGACTGCTCGCGCCGGTGCTGAACGTCGAGTCGCTCACCGCGAGCCAGCAGAACCTCGTCCAGACGCTGCTGAACAACCCCCAGCGAGTCCAGTCGCTGGGGACCGGCCGAATTCGACAGCTGGTGACCGCCGCGCTGTCCGCACTCGGCGCACTCGTCGGGGCGGCGGTCCTGGTGTCGCTGTCGTTCGGGCTGGCGTTCTTCCTGCTCCGGGACGACGACGGCATCGCGGAGTGGTTCCGCGAGGAGGTGGCGCCGAAGGGGACGACCGGCTACGCCTACGCCTACGCCGTCGACGACGAACTGGAGACGGTGTTCTTCGGGAACGTGTTGTTCGTGCTCGTGATGGCGATACTCTCGGCAATCGTCTACTACGGGTTCAACTTCGTGGCGCCGCCGTCGCTCACCATCCCGTACGCCATCCTGCTCGCGCTGTTGACCGGGGTGGCGAGCCTCGTCCCGCTCGTTGTCGGGAAGGTCGTCTACGTCCCGCTGGTGGCGTACCTCGCCTGGGTCGCGTCCGGGCAGGGTGGCGCGGCGATGGTCTACCCCGTCGGCCTGCTGGTCGTGTCGTTCCTCGTGCTCGACATCCTGCCCCAGACGTTCCTCCAGCCGTACATCTCGGGCAACCAGATCCACGTGGGCATCATGATGTTCGCGTACATCCTCGGGCCGATGTTGTTCGGCTGGTACGGGTTCTTCCTGCTCCCGCTGTTCTTCGTGTTGGTCATCCAGGCGGTCCGCATCGTCGTGACCGACCTCATCCACGGCGAGGAGCTCTCGCCGGACGTCGACGCGGCCCCCTCGCTGGGGAAACGGAACCTGGGCGAACCGGGCGACTCCGACGAGGACGAGTCGTCGTCGGCCTCCTCGTGAGCGACGCCCGGACGAACGTGGCCGGCTACTCGGCCACGAGGTCCTCGCCGACCGCCGCGCGTTCCGATTCTTTCGTGTGACCGTCTTCGTCTTCCGGCGCGTCGTCGACGCGCCGGAAGACCGGCGTCCCCGGATTGCCGGCGTCTTCGAATCCGAACGACCGCAGGGCGTAGACGAGGTCCGCGAGGGCGTAGTCCTCGCGGGCCGTCACCGGCCGGCCGTCGTCGGTGTACTCGGCGGTCAGCGCGGCGAGGTCGTCGAGCGCGACGCCGCCGCGCGCGGCGGCGTCGCGCTCCGAGCGTTGCGCACCGTCCGAATCGACGGCCGCCGCGAGCGCCGCCCGCACCGGGGCGTCCGAGCGGTCGAGGTCGTAGCGCTCGCGCTTGTCCTCGACGCGGCCGCGGAGGTCGTCGTAGGTCCGTCGCCCGCACCGGTCGGGGTCCCGGACTCGCTCGGCGTGGGCGACGAGGTGGCGGTTGGCCGCGACCGCCTCGTCCCAGTTCCGGACCGCCGCGGCCGCGATGTCCGGGAGGTCGTCTGAGTCGCCGACCAGCGGGTGGTCGTCGGGCACCGAGTCGTATATCCACGGCTCGTCCCGGAGGACCAGCACCTGGCCGCTGGCGGCCTGCTCGAACGGCGTACGGGCCATCGTCTCGTACTCGCTGGCGCAGACGGCGAGGTCGCCCGCGGCGAGCGCGCGCTCGTAGGTTTCGCGGTCGGCCTCGGGATACGCGTCGACCCACGCCGGTTCGGCGTAGGCGTCCGGAATCGGGTCCATGCTGGTGAGCAGCGTCTCGATTCCGAACTCGTCGTGGAGGCGCTCGCCGACCGCCAGCAGGCGGTCGGCGCGCTTCTTCTCCCACATCGACCCCGCGAGGTGGAGCGCGGTCGGTTCGTCGGCGTAGCGCTCGTCGAACGCAGAGAAGTGGATGGGACTGCCGGTTTCGAGCGCCCCGTCCAGCGCCGACTCGACCGCCTCGGGCCGGAGGAAGTCGGTCGCGCGCTCCCGGAGTTGCCGGGCGTCGGCGCCGGCCTTGAACCAGATGCCGTCCGAGAAGACGGCGCTCGCCATCTCCATCTTGCTCTGGAAGTCGTCGCGGTGCGAGCAGTAGCGGTACTTGAACGGCACCTGGAGGTCGTGGACGTTGGCGATCACGTCGAAGGGGTCGACGTCGGCCGCCCAGTGGTCGGTCTGCTCGCGGAGCCACTTGGAGAGGTCGAACCGGCCGGTCCGGCGCTGGTCGACCACGCAGTCGAGGTACGCGCCGCGGTCGTATATCTCGCGCTTCAGGGCCGAGAGTTCGTCCCACCCGTAGCCGCCCTCGGTGAACAGTTCCGACTCGCCCGCGGCGAACGGGTCGGCTCGAATCGCGGTGACGCGCTCGCGGTCGGCCAGCACCGCCGCGTCGGGCGTGCCGGGGTCCACCAGCCAGTAGACGTGCAGCGAGTCGTCGAGTTCGAGCCACCGCTCGACCCACGTCGCGGCGTCGGCGAGCGTGCCGTTCGCACTCGGGTCGTCGGGTCGGTAGAGTTCGGGTATCACCAGAACGCGCATCGAAAGTCCCCCGTTCGACGCCGGCGTCACTGCTGGCGTCGACTCCGCTCGTGGAACGAAAGGCGTGCGAGCGCCTTCAACGTCTCGGCCGGGAGGTCGCGGTCGACCGCGGACGAACCGCGGTCGGCCGCGGCTTCGAGTGTCGAGGCCCGTG
The DNA here is from genome assembly GCF_024138165.1 of Halorussus vallis. NCBI lineage: Archaea > Methanobacteriati > Methanobacteriota > Halobacteria > Halobacteriales > Haladaptataceae > Halorussus > Halorussus vallis. The sequence continues at coordinate 291,874 of NZ_CP100001.1, forward strand.
CGTCGACGGAGCGGGCGGCCGGACCGAAAGAGAGTCGCGGTGTCACGGCGGTGCGTCGGCGGCTATCCGGGCGGGGTCAGTACTGCGAACCGGTGAACGGCTGACTCTGCTGGCTCTGCATCGGCGGTTGGCTCCGGGTCCGGGTCGGAATCTGACCCTGGGGCTGGCCCTGTCCCGAGGTCTGGGCGCCGCTCTGCTGGTTCGACCCCTGGTAGACGGTGAGCAGTTCCTCGACGGAGTGAATCGCCCGAAGCAGGTCGGTGATGACCGCCCCGACGAACTGCTCCTGTTCGAACTGCTGGAGTTCCCGGATGGCCTCTGTGGCGACCGTCAGGAAAGTGTCGGCCTGGTAGGGCACGAACTTCGACCGGCTGAGGATGAGTTCCTCGTTGAGTTCGGCGATTTCGCTGATGGCCTCCAGGGTCGTCTCGATACCGCTACCCTGGAACGTGGCGTGAGCCCTCTCGGCCGCCCACTTGGTCTGCTTGCGGAGCCAACTCAGGTCTTCGAGCGCGGCCCGCAGTTCGCTTCGGAGGTCCTCGTCGAAGTGTGCGGGCTGGAACTGCTGTACCTGCTGGTCCTGCTGGAATTGCTGGCCCTGCTGGGTCGGAGTGCCGAGCGACTGGGACTGCTGGACGCCTCTCGCTTGCGGTTGGTACTGTTGTGACATCTGATTTCCCTCCACCTACCGGGCGCGACCGCGGTATTGATAGGTGTGGCGGCCACGTAACACAATCCGGAACGGTGTCTAATTTCACGTATTCTAACTGGGAAATCCGCCGCTCGCGGCGGGCCGCCGAACGGGGAGCGGAACGACCGAATCTCGCGCCCTCGGAGCGCTGAACTATTCGAGCGCGGACGGGAGAATCCGTACCGACGGGGGCGAACCCCGAACACGGGCGACCCGTCTGTCGGAGTACCCGAGCGACGGAGTCATTCGCCGACGAACACCTCGACGCCGTTCTTCGTGAGTACCACCAGCGGGGTGTTTCGTTCCTTCCAGTCCGACAGGTCGAACGTAAACGCCGAGTCGTCGGTCGCCGTCTCCGCCGAGACTGTGTACGTAGTCGCCTCCACTTTCGGCCACGGCTTCGAGGCACCGCCGTTCCCGGGGACGCTGTACGATTCGTCCAGTACGGTCCTGTCGTCGGCCTCGATTGTGACGGCGACCGTCACGGAAGCGGCGGTTTCGTTTCGGAGTTCGAATCGTTCGGGCATTCTCCCGAAGAGTGCGCCTCGAATTCGGGCGCAACCGGCGAAACCGGCCAAAGCGCCGGTGGAGATTGCGGACAAGACGCTCCTTCGGTTCATAGACATCGTTTCCTTCTCCGATCAAACTCCCGACGTAATCCATATTTTTACCGATTACGCCGAACGCTCGACGGCGTTCGAGAGACGAGAGCGCGCCGCGAGCGGTCGAGACGTGCGCCTGTGAAAGCGCGACCGAGAACGCAGGCGGACTACCGAGAGCGCGCGAGCGCCTCGAACGCGATTCCGAAACCATTAGCCGGTGCCGCCGCAACTCACGGGCGATGAACGACCTCCTCGTGCGGGCGGCCCGCGGCGAACGCACCGAGCGACCGCCGGTCTGGCTGATGCGCCAGGCCGGCCGCTACATCCCCGAGTACCGCGAGATTCGCGAGGACTACACCTTCAGGGAGGCCATCTCGACCCCGGAGGTCGCCGAGCGAATCACGCTCCTGCCCTGGGAACTGTTCGAACCCGACGGCCTCGTGATGTTCTCGGACATCCTTACCGTCCTCGAACCGCTCGGCCTCGACTACCGCATCGAGAGCGGAGTCGGCCCGGTGGTCGAGAACCCCGTCCAGTCGCCCGCCGACGTACCCGCGGGCCACGCCGACGTGCGCGAGGAACTCGACTACGTCGGCGCGCTGCTCGAACGCCTCCAGGAGAGCGTCGGCGGGAAGTCGGCCATCATCGGCTTCACCGGCGGTCCCTTCACCCTCGCGGCCTACGCCGTCGCGGGCGAACCCGCGGGGAAGAAACAGCTCCCCGTCCGGAAGTTCCGGGTCGAACACCCCGAGGCGTTCGCCGAACTGCTCGAACGGTTCACCGACGTCGTGGTCGAGTACGTCCGCTATCAGGTGGAGTCTGGCGCGGAGGTGATTCAGCTGTTCGACACCTACGCCGGACTGCTGACCCCCGACGACTACGAGACGTTCGTCCAGCCGCTCCACCGCCGAATCTTGGAAGCCGTCGACGTCCCCTCCATCGTCTTCGTCCGGAACCCCGGCGGGAAACTCGACCTGCTGGCCGACGCGAGCGCCGACGTCGTTGGCCTCGACTGGACCGTCGACATGGCCGACACCCGCGAGGAACTGGGCGAAACTCCCGTGCAGGGCAACCTCGACCCCTCCTACCTGCTCGGCGACGAGGAATTCGTCCGGGAGAAGACAGCGGAGGTCATCGAGAAGGCCGGCCCCGAGGGCCACATCCTCAACCTGGGCCACGGCATCGACCGGAACACGCCCGTCGAGAACGCGCAGGCGTTCGTGGAGACGGCCAAGCAGTGGGAGTGGTAGGGTCAGCGTCGTCGCGTTCGGGCCCTCGTCGCGCGACCGTTCGCGCCGTCTCGCCTCCGCGAAACTCGAACGTTCTCACTCCGTCTCGCCCGTCTCCTGTAGCGCGTGAACCCGGTAGAGCGTCGTCGTCCCGCTGATTTCGTTGCCGACCGCGACCAGCGGCGCGTCGACGGGGCTCGCCTCGGCCGGGACGAAGGTCACGCCCTCCGGCCCGAGGTCGCCCGCGTCGCTCGGGTCGGCCGGCCCTTCTTCGATGTCTCGCTCGGGGTCGACGTCGAAGTCGCGGTTGTTGATGTACTGGACGAACGCCGGTTCGGTCGGGTCGGTCACGTCGTAGACGACCAGGCTCGCGATGCGTTCGAGGCCGACGAACGCGTACGTGCGGCCGCCGACGTCGCCGACGGCGATGCCCTCGGGTTCGGGACCCTTCGCGGTGCTCTGGGCGAACGGCGCGTTCGTCGTTCCGTCGGCGTTGAAGTACTCGGGGTGGTGCATCGCTTCGAGGAGTTCGAAGTCGGCCCCGCTGTCGTACACCAGCGTCCCGTTGGGTCTCCAGATGGCGAACGACCGGCCGCCGAACGCGTATATCTCCTCGTGTCGCCCGTCGCCGTCGACGTCGCCGCGCTCGGTCGTGGTGTGGAGGTTGCCCAGATGCTCGGGTCGCTGGAGGTCGGCGACGTCCGAGACGCCCGGCATCGAATCGAAGTCGAACGCGTCGGGGTCGAGGTCGAGGTCGGCGACGGTCGTCACCTCGCTGAATCCCTCGGCGTCGCGCGCGCCGCCCTCGTTGGCCGTGAGCAGGTAGGTTTGCCCGTCGCGCTCGTAGGCCGCCACGGCGTCGGGTTGGTACATCCCGTAGACGGGCCAGTTCCGGACGTTCAACCGGTCGACGTCGCTGGCGTCGAGTTCGTTCCCGGTCGCGTCGTGGTCCTTGTAGCCCAACGCGCGGACCTCGGTCACGGTCGCCGACTCGACGTCCACCTCGGCGAGCGCGTTGTTCAACTGCAGGACGACGTAGGCCGTGGTCGAGTCGGCCGAGACGGTCAGATACTCCGGTTCGAAGTTCGTCGAGGCGGCCGCGTTCGGGCCGAAGATTCGGACGCCGCGCTCGCGGAGTTCGTCCTCCCGGCCGTCGTACGCCCGAAAGTCGGCCTGTTCGACCGTCGCGTCACCCACGCCGTCGCGAACGTCCACGACGCTCACCGTCCCCGGCGGGTCGGTTTCGTAGTCGTCGCTCGGTTCGCCGGAGTCGGCCGTGAGCACCCGACTCCCGTCGGGGGTGAACTTCACCGCGTCGGGCGTCGCGCCGACCTCGACGGTGGCCGCGTGAGCGCGCTTCGGGGCGTCGTAGAAGACGACGCGACCGTGCTCCTGGGGCGTCTCCGCGACGACCGACACCGCGAGCACCGTGGTCGTCCCGTCGCCGAGGGGAACGTCGTCCTTCAGGGCGACGTTGGTCACCTCGCCCGCGTCGGGCCACGCCTCGGCGACCGAAATCTGGGCCGCTCGCTCGGGGTCGGCGGGCGTCGTCACGTCGAGCACGTCGACGGCGCAGGCCTCCGCGTCGACGACGAACAGGTGGTCCGAATCGGCGCTGGTGGCGACGATTTCGGCCGCGTCGGCGTCGAACTTGCCCGACTCGTATCGGCCGACCCGTTCGAGCACCACGCCGCCGCGGTCGCCGGTTCCCGCCGGATAGGATGTCGTCATGCTCGAAGTGACGAGAGCCCGAATGTAGAAAGTTCTCGCCGAAGAGGAGTCTCAGCGCGTTCAGCGCCGAGCCGAACGAGCGACGCTCCCCGACGACCGCCTACAGCGCAGGCAACAGGGCGGGGTCGGGTTCCGCGACCCGACCGGTGTCGGCGAGGTAGTCGTAGAGGCCGCGGTACGTCTCGACGCAGCCGTGGGTCGGCGTCTCCCGCAGGTGTCCCCGAAGCGTGTTCCAGTCGCCGACGAGCGCGCAGTGGCGCTTCGCTCGGGTCAACGCGACGTTGAGGCGGCGGAGGCCGTCCTCCGGACGGCCGAGGAAGCCCACCGTTCCGTCGTCGTTGCTCCGGACGAACGAGATGACGATGGCCTCCCGCTCGCTCCCCTGGAAGGCGTCGATGGTGTCGACGGTGACGGCGTCGCCGCCGGTCACCGATGCGAGGCGGTCGCGCACAGCGTCGACCTGGGCCTGGTACGGCGTGATAACGCCGATCTCGTCGGGGGCGAGGCCGTTGCCCAGCAGGTCCTTCACGAGCAGACCGACCAGCGTCGCCTCCGTGGGATTGTACCACGAGTGGTCGTCGCGGCGCTCCGGGCCGCCGAGCGAGTGGGCGACGATGGGCGGGCGGTCGGCCAGCGGGTCAACCCGCCGGCCGTTCCGGAGCGACCGGTCGTAGAACGCCCGGTTGGGGAAGTACGACACGTCGCGGTGCATCCGGTACTGGGTGCGGAGTTGGACGCCGACGCCCTCGTAGACGCCACCCTCCGCGTAGAGGTGCTCGAATAGCGAGAGGCCGTAACTCGACGCCGCGGGGTCGTCGGTGGCGCTGTAGGGTGGCAACTGGCGGTGGTCGCCCGCCAGCACCACCTTCTCGGCCCGGGCCAGCGGGACGCACGACGCCGCGCAGGTCGCCTGGGTCGCCTCGTCGACGACCGCCACGTCGAACTCGCGGGCGAGTCGGGCGGCGCTGCTGTTGGTCGTCGCGACCACGTCCGGACGCTCACCGCCGGCGTCCGCCCCGCCGTAGCAGGAGCGGACCAGCGAGTTGCTCGACCGGCGGACGTTCCGCCGGTCGAGGACGAGTTCGCCCGTCCCGTGCTGGCCGAAGGCGTGTAGCGACCCGGGGTCGGCCTGTTCGGCGGTGCTGGCGCCGACGAGCAGGTTGTCGACCGCCTGGTTGGAGTCGGCGCAGACCAGCACGTCCCGGCCGGCCTTCACCGACCGCCGGACGAACTCCACGAGCGTCCGGGTCTTGCCAGTTCCCGGCGGCCCGTGGACGCAGAAGAGGCGGTCGGCCAGCAGCGCGTGGTCGACCGCCATCCGCTGGTCCTGGTTGAGTTCGTCGTCGAGCGGTTCGCTCGCGGCCTTCGCGCTGTCGTCGAAGGTGAGCGATTCTCGGCCGGACAGCACCGCGCCCAGCCCCTCCCGAGAGCCGAGTTCGTCGATGGCCTCGCGCTGGCGGTCGTAGGGCACCGGATTGAGCAGGCCGGAGACGGCGTAGCCCTCGCGCGGTCGGCCGAGGACGCCGCCGACCGCGGTGCGCGAGTCCACCTCGTCCCAGTCGACCGCCACCCGTAGTTCGGTCCCGCGGACCGACTCGACCGCGGCCCGGACGGGGAAGTCCTCGGTGGCGGCGCCGTCGGGCGCGTGAATCAGCACCTCGTTGCCCTCGTGGACGCCGAACTCGTCGGGGACGTACCGGCGGCGGTTCACCTCGTCAGCGTCGACTTCGAGGCCGACCTCGGGGGCGTCGAGCACGCGAAAGACGTGTGCGCCGTCGTCGGCTCCGTCGCACCGGAGCGCGGGAATCACGTCGTGGCCCCGGCGGTACAGGGTGGTCGTCGAGGTCCGCTCAGCGCGTTCGCGGTTCGCCTCGCGCTCGACCGCCCGCTCCTCGGCGACGAACTCGCAGAGGCCGTCGAGTAACTCGTCGACGCTCGACAGCGGGTTGCGAGCGGGTTCGGTCAGGTCGACCGGCGACTCGTGGTAGGAGGGCATCTCGGCGGGGACGTGGTCGGGGTGCCAGAACCGAAGCCGCGCCGCGAGCGACGAGTCGGCGAGCGTCTCGGCCGCCGACCACTCGACGTCGCCGTCCTCGCCCGCCGCGCCGAACAGCGGGCCGCGGAGGTCGTGGTCGCGGTAGACGACGTACTCGTCGGAGAGTTCGGCCGAGTCGGCCTCGTGAAGCGGCAGGCGGAGCCAGTCATCGGCCTCGGGGTGGCACAGGTCGTCGTGGTGGTCGGCGTAGCCCGCGACGATTTCCACCGCCAGCGGCGCGGCGAGCGCGCCGTCGTCCGAGAGGGCGTCAGCCGGAACGAGGGCGGCCTCCTCGGGCCGGAACGCGGAGAGGGCGTTCTCCAGCAGGAGCGACATACCGGGGGTTCCCGCCCCATCCCACATAACGGTTGGCGTCGCGGAACTGGGAGGATGCTCCGGCGTTCCGGGAGTGTCCGTCCGTCGAAACAGTTACTCGTCCGTCCGAAGTCGTTCGACCATGACCGACGAGATATCGCTCGACGGACGGACGCTCGCCGGCGTCTCGAACGACGAAGCGGGCGAAGTGAATGCGGAAACCGAGTTTCACTTCGAACAGGACGGCGAGCGGATATACGCTAACTACTCCGGCGGCAGAATCGTCGACGGTCACCTGGTCGGGACGTTCGACGGCTCGCGGTGGGACGTTCGGTACGTCCAGATGAACGAGCGCGGCGAGACGGCGACGGGACACTCCGTCGGACGGGTCGAACTGCTCGGCGACGGACGCGTCAGGGTCGAAGACGAGTGGGAGTGGGAATCAAAACCCGGAACGGGCGAGTCGGTCCACGAGGAGGTCGACCGATAGCGCGGCGAGCGGCGTACCGAAGGTAGAAAGCGGGTCGTCGGTTCGACAGACGGTTACTCGTCTCGGACGTCCGCCAGTTCCGCGGCCAACTGCTCGGCCTCCCGCAACCGACTCGGCACGCCCATCCGGGCCGTGTAGTTCGTCGCGAGTCGAACTCCCGGCGGGAGTTCGACTCGCTCTAGGGCGTCCCACGAGGCGTCGTAGGCCGGAAAGCCCCGCGGAACGCGGTAGACGTCTACGACCTCGGCGGGCGCGCCCGTGACGGTTTCGAACTCCGCGGCGGCGACATCGCCGAGCGTCTCGTCGCTCCCGTCCAGTATCTCGGGGTCGTGCATCCCGCCGAGGAAGGCGGTGTAGACGCCGTCGCTTCGCTCCGCTCGCGACGAGCCCGCGCTCGCTTCGCTCGCGCGAACGCCGCGGTCGAACATGGCGTCGTTCCACGAGACGCCGAGGGTGCGGACGTCTTCGTCGTAGCCAACCTGATAGCCGAGCGCGTTCGGGTCGACGTCGCCGTCGCTCGCGACGTCCGCGCGCAGGTAGACCATCGCCAACGGGTTGTAGGTGAGTTCGCGGAGCGCGTCGGCCGAGTCGGGCGTGAGGCCGGCCACGAGGTCGGCAGTGAGGTCGGCGGGCGTCGTCAACACGACCTGGTCGAACGCCGTCGCGCCGTCGAGCGTCTCCAGTTCGTACCCCGGACCCGCCCCGGCCTCTCTGACGGCCGTGACGGGCGTCCCGAGGCGGACCCGGTCGGCGTGGGCGGCCGCGAGCGCCTCGGGGAGGCGCTGGAGTCCGTCCTCGAACGAGATTGCCGGCGGCGACTCGTGGTCGCTCTCCGAGCGTTTGATGGCGGTCTTGAGCAGGCTTCCGTCGCGGGCTTCGAGTTTCAGCAGGCCGGCGAGCGCGTGGCGGGCGGGCATCTCGGCGGGGTCCGAGCCGTAGATGCCGCCGAACAGCGGCCCGAGGAGGTTGCGGTAGGCCTCCGCGCCGAACTTCCGGGTGAACAGGTCCGCGGCGGTTTCGTCGGGACCGGCCGG